>JBHELZ010000007.1:0-24067 GCA_046262835.1 Pyrinomonadaceae bacterium | reverse complement strand
ATCAGAGCCAGGTCGCCGATGAGATCGAGAACCTTGTGGCGGACGAATTCGTCGCGGAAACGAAGTGGACCGTTCATCACGCCACCGTCGTCGAGCACGATGCAGTTCTCGACGGAGCCGCCGCGCGCCAGACCCGCGCCGAAACTGCTCGCCCGCGCATCACCACCTGAATCAGCAGCGGCTTCCCTTGCTCATCGTCGACACTGTGCAGCGCCAGCTCATCAGGGTGATTGTCGCGATAAACCTCTTCCTGATAATCGTTACGGCCCAGGCGCTGGCTAAAGTAACCAAACCGGTAAAACAAGCCAATTGCGACGAGCGGTAGGTTCAGATCGCTAGCCGACTTCAGATGATCACCCGCCAGAATTCCCAAACCACCTGAATAAAGCGGAAGCGAATTGTGCACGCCGAACTCGGCGCAGAAATAAGCGACTGGATTTTCTTTGCTGATATGTGCCCCGAGCGTCAACTTCGGCCACGGCTTCGTGTCGCTCATGTATTCCGTGAAACGCCCGTACAATTGCTGAACCCGGTCGGCAAAAGACGGATCCGCCGCCACCTGTGCCAGTCGTAAATCTGAAATCTGAGTCAACAGCAAACGCGGATTTTGCTCGCACTGCTGCCACAGGTTCGGATCGAGATCCCGGAAAACTTCCGCGCCATCGGGGGCCCAACTCCACCAATAGTTCCAGGATAACTCGCGCAACGGGGCAAGCGTGGGCGGAAGCTCACGGCCTCTCGCACTTACTCCGGTTTGAAGGTCGGTCTTGATGTCAGGAGTCATTTGATAATCAAGGTGAATGATTCGATCGGAACAAAAGTAAGGCGGCCGCCGCCGCCCAAAGAATTTGTGATTTTGCAAAAACTAACTGGTTCCGTCAAATACCGCGGTGGTCAGCCGCACCGACACGAAAGGCGTTTGATCTTCGATGCCACGAAACGCCTTCCTTACGACGGCGATCCGGCGCCCTTATTCACTGAATTTCTGGTTCTCCAAAAAGGTTTTCGCACCTTGTGCCTGAAAGAACACCAGTCGCACTTCTTTTAACTG
Organism: Pyrinomonadaceae bacterium; assembly: GCA_046262835.1. Classification (GTDB taxonomy): domain Bacteria; phylum Acidobacteriota; class Blastocatellia; order Pyrinomonadales; family Pyrinomonadaceae; genus UBA11740. Next base: position 23,016 of record JBHELZ010000007.1, on the reverse strand, counting down.
TCTATCGGTGGACAGAAAATTCTCGATAGTCCGCGACGAAATTTCCGCCGCCTCGTCTGGCGGATACCGGTAAGCACCGGTCGAGATTGAGGGAAAAGCCACCGAGGTCACATTTTTTTCAACGGCCAGGGTTAGAGAGTTGTGATAACAGTTGGCCAACAACTCGGCTTCTTTAGCGCCCTGCTCTCCATAGATTGGTCCGACAGTGTGAATGACATACAGCGCGGGCAGCTTACCGCCGGTCGTTACGACAGCTTCGCCCGTGGGCAAGCCCTGAGGAAAACGCGTACGTCGGATTTCACGACAGGCTTCAAGGATCTCGGGGCCCCCGGCGCGATGAATAGCGCCGTCAACGCCACCCCCGCCGAGCAATGAGGAATTCGCGGCGTTTACGATCGCTTCGACATCCTGCTTCGTGATGTCCGCCACAACGACCGTCACGCGACCGTCGAGAAATTCGGTTTTAGGTTCAGAGTTCAAGCTTCAGGCTGCTGAAAACCGGCAAACTAAAGTTTGAGCTCTAAGCGTCTGCCTCTCGAAGCTCGACCTTAACCTCATCAAACATGTCCTGTCGACGCAACGCTTCGGCAATGTTCTTGGCTTTGTGTTCTGTAAGCGGGTGATTCGGATCGTGGCTGGCAATCTCGAAAACGCGTTCGTCGATCATGAGTACTCCCAATGAACCAAGCGTCACCCCCGGCGTCACCTGAATGTCATCCATGTTATTAATTTTAAAGTGGCCATGTTCTTCAACCCAATCTTCGATGAATGGGTCCCGCAAAGCATGCTCGGCCTCACTCTCGGTTAAGTAAGCGCCTTCCACGATTAGGCAGTAGTCGCGGCCTTTGTTGTCAGTCATTGTTGGAAGATTATTGGGCGTAAGCGGACGGAGGGGTCCGCAGTTGTCAGTGAAGCCATTGCGGGTTTCTCTGCGGTCATGACGAGACCAGCGATTAGGGCGGTCCGAATGTGACGGCCATAATTTACCACTGTGCCTGGCCGCGCGCCAGAGTTTTTCGGGGGTTGTTCGAAGTTTCGTTTTCAGGAGGGGCTCTGAACTAACTCGTGTCAGAGGTGGGACCGCCCGGATACCGAGCTCCTCTCCTGCGACAGACTACGTTCTGAACGGGTTTTGCAAGGCGAGGGGATTCGACCGAGGCCCGCCTCTAACTGTCGTCTTCGGACACTGCAGGCAAACAAAGACGCCGCCAAAAGTCCGGCGGCGTCTTGCCCAAAAACTTGCTGATCCTATTCAGAAGCTGTTGCGTACACGCGATTCAACTCTTGGGTCAGCCTGCTGAAGTACGAGTCAAACGTGACGAATCCGGTTAGGCCCTGAAAAAAAGCCTTGCCGCCGGTGTCATGCGACACGCGATTCAAAGAGCTCTGGCCAAAACTAGCGGCCAGTTGGTTGCGGCTGGTTAATCCCACAGAAGGAGCGTAGAACGAGTAAATCGCCACACTACGTCGGTTCGCGTCAGTAATAGTTCGATCGATGTCGAGCGTGTGACCGGCCGCCGTCGCATCAAAGCCCCGGGACGTATCCAGTCCATCGGAAATCAACAACACCGCGTTGTGACCGTTCCAACTGGAATCAAATTTTTTCAGCGCCTCGATTACCTCGACGTACGGATTGTAAGCAGAAGCGGCGGTGCTGCCAATAGGAATGCGCAGCGAGCCGGCGGCACGACTAAGATCTGTGGTGAACGGCTGTTGCACCTGCAACGAACCCGCGGTGATATAACCAACCATTACGCGCGAACCAGGCGGCAAAGAGCGAATAAACTGTCGCGTTACGCCGAGCTCGTTGCCAACCCGCGAAGTAAGATCGTCCTGAATAAGAATCGCGATGTTCATCGGCTCGCGCACCCGCAATGCGTCGCTGTTATGGGCGCTTGCCGGCAACCCAGCGACGACAGTGGTCAAAAGGGAAGCAAATACTAAAAGTGAAGAAATCCTTCTAAACATGTTCGTACCTCTAACGAGCGAAATCTAATTTCGCTTTAAGTTGAGAATCTGTCTGGGTCGTCTTTGGGATGCTCTCGGGAGCAGGAAGGTTGGCAGTGTCAGAAGCCCGAACGTAAGCGAGGGCAACTCGCCGGTTACGAACGCCAAATAGATAGCCGCAGATTCATGCGGATACACTGAGAACAAACTTTTTTAGTTGTTCCTATCTGCCTAAATCGTTCATCTGCGGCTGGTATCCGATCATTGTTGCCCTCCCTCACGCTCAAAGCTTCCGACACCCTACTTGTGGAGTTGGCACACTCCACTCGCATCGCAGGGTGGTGGCACCCCAAACAGCGTGTAACGTCGCGAAGCCAGCCAGTGATAGAAGATTGGGCCCAGTTTCGTAAATGGCCACACGGCCAGCATGGGCGCCAACCACTTCCAGCGCGGCAGCACCCGAACCACTTCAATCCAGGCGAAGTAACCTTTGTACCAACGACCGCCGGGCAGCCGCGCGTGCATCTCGTGGGCCATTTCTGCGAGCGTGCGCGGGGTAGCCCGCTTGAGGATTTCCGGGTTGTTGTAGTCCAGCCATTCAATGCGATGATTACGATCCATCGGCTCAACGCGCGCGCGAGTCCAGCGGCATAAATTGCAGTTGCCGTCGGTATAGACGTCAATCTTGTCGCCCGCCGCTGGTTCCATCTCTTAATCCGGAGAGGCATGGCCCGCGGCCAAAGATCGATCATGCGGGCCGTCAAACATTATGATTCCACCGGCAAGAAAACCTTGCGCTTTATGGCCACATTCATTTGCCGATGCGCGAATCTAATTACTTATGCCGCCTCGCACGATACATTAACGCACTGCTCGCATCAACGATGTCTGCCGCTTAAAATAACGATCCCTTATTTAAGATCCCGGGTAAATCCATTCGTCGAGCGTCCAAATCTGAAAACCAGGCGCGAAAACGCCAGATGAACGCATCGCTCGGGACTTGGATCGCATTTATCGCAGTCCAGGGGCTCTTGCTTGTCTATGCGATCCGGATGCGGCGCTACCAGAAATGCGCTGGTATGTAAAAGTTTGACGGCTTGCGTTCACCTTTGTCTCTCGGATAAATTATCGCTCAATCCGCAGCCACATCCCTTTTCATTTCAAGATGAAATCGCAGGATGTCTGTCGCCCTTAATGGAAAGGCATTTTGATCTCTGAAAGGACCGATTCGCTCTTATGAAAGTCTACGCCACCGAAGCCATTCGCAACCTTGCGGTCATTGGACATGGCGACGCAGGGAAGACGCAACTGATTAGTTCCCTTCTCTACGTCGCAGGCGCCACGCCCCGCTGGGGCAAAGTCGATGAGGGCACGACCGTTACAGACCACGATGAAGATTCGATTGCCCGCAAAATAACGCTCAATACCGCCCTCGCCCATCTCGAACACAAAGAAACCAAAGTTAATCTGATCGACACTCCGGGCTACGCGGCCTTCGTCTCGCACGCGCGACCAGCTTGTCGGGTTGCCGATTGCGGCCTCGTCGTCGTTGATGGCGTCAAAGGTGTCGAAGTGCAAACGGAAAGAGTTTGGAACTATGCGAACGAGTTCATGCTGCCGCGGATGATGGTTGTTACCAAGCTGGATAAAGAGCACTCAGATATCGGCATCGCGCTCGAGAGCGCGCACAATGTTTTCAAACGCGCCATCGTGCCTTTCACGTTGCCAATCGGCCGGGAACACAACTTCAAAGGCGTCGTCGATGTGGTGCACATGAAAGCCTACGCGTTCGATGAGCAAGGCAAAGCTAAAGAAATCGATATTCCTTCAGAGGGACGCGAGGTGGTTGATAAGACGCGCGAACGTCTGGTCGAGCTGGTGGCGGAATCAGACGACGCACTAATGGAGAAGTATTTCGACCAGGGCACGTTGGAGGATTCCGATGTGCTGCCGAACATCGGCAAGGCAATCGCAAACAGCAAGCTTTGCCCGGTGTACGCGGTTTCAACCACGAATCTGGCCGGTCTTTCTACGCTGCTCGATCACCTGATCGAATTCGCCCCGGATCCGGCGCATCACGAAGCCGAGCACGGAAAAAATGAGAAGGGCGACGCCGAGTCGCGCAAATATTCCAACAACGAACCCTTCTCGGCTTATTGCTTCCGCACCATAGCCGATCCGTTCGCTGGACGTATCAATGTCTTCAAGATTCTCAGCGGCAAAGTTGGCACGGACGCGACCGTTTACAACTCGACGCGCGGAGTTTCAGAGCGTTTGGGCGCGCTGCACACTATGCAGGGCAAGCAACTCGATAAAGTTCCGGAAGCCAGCGCCGGTGACATTATTGCCTGTGTGAAATTGAAAGAGACGCAAACCGGTGACACTCTGTGCGATAAGGCGAAACCGATCATTTATGATCCGGTTCAATATCCGGAAGCGGCTATCGCTTTCGCGATTGAACCAAAGTCCCGGCAGGATGAAGAGAAGATCAGCGTCGCGATACACAAGATCCTCGAGGAGGACTCGGCGCTCTCGTTCACTCGTGATGCACAGACAAAAGAGTTTCTTCTCGCCGGCTCAGGCCAGGTGCACGTCGAAACGATCGTCGACAAGTTAAAGAAGCGTTACAACGTCGAAGTCATGCTGCATCCCCCCAAGGTCCCTTACAAAGAGACGATCACTCAGCGCGCCGAGGTGCAGGGCCGTCACAAGAAACAGACTGGTGGCCGGGGACAGTTTGGGGATTGCAAAGTTATTTTTGAGCCCTTGCCCCGCGGCGGCGGCTTTACTTTTGAAGATAAAATTTTCGGCGGCTCAGTGCCCCAGCAGTTTCGGCCCGCGATCGAAAAAGGAATCATCGAGGCTGCTTCGCACGGTGCTATTGCGGGCTATCCGCTGGTCGATTTCAAAGTGCAATTAATCGACGGTTCCTATCACAACGTCGATTCTGACGAACACAGCTTCCGGGCCGCCGGCCGCAAAGCTTTTCGCAATGCCATGGAAAAGGTCAAGCCGACGCTGCTGGAACCAATCATGGACGTGGAAATTACCGCGCCCCAAGAGTGCAGCGGCGACATCATGGGCGACCTGAATTCCCGGCGGGGCCGCGTGCAGGGCATGGACACGTGGGGCAAGAACCAGCTGATCAAGGCACAGGTACCGATGTCCGAGATGCTCAACTATCAATCCACCCTGAATTCGATCACTGCCGCGCGTGGATCATTCCACATGCAGTTCTCGCATTACGATCCTGTTCCCGGTCAGCTGGCCCAGAAGATCGTGCAGCAGGCGAGGGACGAAGGCCGGATAAGGGTGGCTGAGGAAGATTAACTCGCTAAGAATTCGAGCGCCATTCTTCTTCGCTTTTAAGTGAGTCCCGGCGAGTTTGGCCTGAACACGTCTAGCTGAGCTCTTGGTTCAAGTCGAACGGTTAGCCTGGTGACTTAGTCTTCTCGTTAACCTTCTTATGTCTTTTCAACGCCTTCCTGCAGAAGAGTAGTTCCGTCTTAACTCAAGCTAACTCATGACCTGGTTCGCCAGCATCTCTCGAGAGCCTTGATTTGCTTCTCCTGGAGATGTTGTGGCTTACATCCATTTACACAAGCGTACCTATGGCAAAAGCTTCGGCAGACACTAACGGCATCCCGGCATTCAAGCGAACAAAAAGCTACTGACGACCAAAGAATTATCGGCGAAGCGCTCGTCAAACAGCGCGTCCTCGATAATGAAACAGCCACGGTTAATGATCGCTGTCGGCAAAACGAGATGTTGCGCGGCGTCTCGCGCGCCTGTATCCAACGCGCGCCTTGAACTATTGACGGTACATTGATCAGGTTGATCAAAGCACTCGGAGTTTCACCACGCATAGGAGCCAGCCGCGTAAGATCTTCGAAGGCGTCTTCAGAATCGGCATCAAGGATCTAATACTGTCTAAGAGTTTCTAAACGGGCGGTCTCGTTTGCAGGAATTGGCGGAGCTCTAATCGTGAGTCTCGTTTCTGAAAGCGCGGTCCGGCTGAAGTGGGGCTCTTGGTGGTCATCGGATCGCCCTAAAGTCCAATTGCGGGCATCTTAGTTGGCCGCAAAACGAAACGCGAGTCCCGGGAGTTTATTGACATTGGTTGCTCGGCCGTGACTGTGCACTCACCAACATGGCCTTTTCACTTTGCGTGTCATACAGCGGCGGCATTGGACAGACTAATTACCAAAAGGGATTGCGGGCGATGTTCGTAATCAATCGCAATATTGTAATTCTTAAGGAGAATCAAGCGTGAAAATAAGAGCGAAGAAGTTAACCATCTCAATTGTGGCGGCGGCGGTATTGTTAGCGGCGGCCGCAGTAGTGTTTTCGCAAAGACCCCAAGGCCCATCAGGACCGCCGCCGGGTGGCGGCTTTCGTGAGGGGCCTGGTGGTCCGCGCGGAGGCTTTGGACCATTTGGGCCGTTCGGCCGCGAGCTCAATCTAACAGACGAGCAGAAGGCGCAGATCAAGAAGATCAATGACAGTTTTCGCGATAGCGACAAGGCGCTGTTTGATCAGCTTCGCACTTTGCACGAGAGCGAGCCCAGGCCCATGACGGGCGCATTCGACGAAGCGGCCGTACGCGCGGCCGCGGAAGCGCGCGCGAAGATTCAGATTGAACTTGAAGTCTCGCACGCGAAGATGATGTCACAGATTTTTGCAGTGCTAACCGCCGAGCAGAGAGCTCAAATGGCATCGCATCACGATGAGATGAAGCGGATGGGACCACCACCACCTCTTCCTGGCGAACCGCCGTTCTAACGCCCACAGAAATCATGGGATGATCAGAGGCAATCGTCCCGCGATCGGCTTAACGAGCAGCAGCGCACGCCCGGCTTGATGCGCTCTCTCGTTGAGCCGTTTATTTTCTATGTCGCATTCAAACGGCTGAGGGACTCTTATGTAACCAATCAGAGGGCCATCTCGTCTAAGCTATCGAGGCAACTTACCCCCTTTTTTAGTACTTAAAGGATAATTTAGATGAAACGTTTGTTTTTAATCTTTTTGCTTTGCTCCGCGACAGCTTTTGCGCAATCGGGTACCGGCGGGTTAAAAGGCCGCGTCGCTGATGAATTCGGCGGGGTGATCGTCGGCGCGACTGTCACCGCCACAGACGCGAACGGAAAGACAAAGAGTGCGGCGACAAGTGGGGACGGAGCTTTCAGCCTCTCCGGACTGGCGCCGGGCAAATACACCGTCCAGGTTTCTGCCCAGGGGTTTGGCACGTTCGAGAACACAGACATCACAGTCGCCGCGCGGGCGACCCAACAACTGGACGTCGTTTTGAAAGTCACTATCGAACAGCAAAAGGTCACCGTCTCGGCCGACACGACCGGGGTGAACACGGACCCCGAGAATAATGTCGGCGCCCTGGTGCTAAAAGGCGCTGACCTGGATGCCTTGCCTGATGACCCGGATGATTTGGTGGCGGCACTGCAGGCGCTTGCAGGGCCCGCGGCCGGACCGAATGGCGGACAAATTTATATCGATGGGTTTACCGGTGGACGAATGCCGCCGTTGGCATCGATTCGTCAGATTCGCATTAATTCGAATCCTTATTCAGCGGAATATGATCGGCCTGGCTTTGGTCGCATTGAGATCCTGACCAAGCCGGGCACCGATAAGTTTCAGGGCGAAGCCACTTTCAACTTCAATAATCAATTTTTTAATTCGCGTAATCCATTTGCGTTGACGCGCGCTCCTTACATGTCGCGCCGGTACGGAGCCGAGATCAGCGGGCCAATTTCAAAGAAGAAGGCTTCATTCTTTTTCGATTTTGAAAAACGGGACATCAATGACGAGGCAATTGTAAACGCGACAATTCTCGATCAGAACCTGAATATCGTTTCGTTCACTGAATCAGTCTTGCAACCAAACCGCCGGTTTGATTTTAGTCCACGCATTGATTATCAAATTAACAAGAACAACACCCTGGTCGTGCGGTACGAGTACGAGCATGGGAGAAATATAACCGGCGCGGGCGGGTTTTCTTTAGGCTCGCGAAAATACACCACTTTCAGCACGCAACAAACCTTTCGCGTGACAGAGACAGCGATCCTCAATAAGCGCACCGTTAACGAAACGCGTTTTCAGTTCAATCATCAAACATCGGGTGACACCGCGAACAATTCGATCCCAACCATCAGCGTGCAGGAAGCTTTCACCGGCGGCGGCTCGCAAATTGGCTTGAGCTCGAACCAGACAAATCGCTGGGAGATAGCCAACAATACCTCCGTCGCGCTCGGCCTGCACTCGGTGCGTTTCGGCGTTCGATTCCGCGCGGTGAATATCAACAATAATTCGCCGCAGAACTTTGGCGGCACCTGGACCTTTGCCGGCACCCGGCGCCCCGGACAAACAACCGGACTGACCAGCATTCAGGTTTACCAAGCCACCCTCCAGGGATTACAGCAGGGTCTGACGGGCGCGCAGATCCGCGCCGCCGGCGGTGGAGCCACGCAGTTTCAGATTTCATCGGGCAATCCACTCGCGACGGTCCGCCAGTTCGACGTCGGCGCTTTCGCCCAGGACGATTGGCGCTTGCGATCGAATCTGACAGTAAATCTCGGAATGCGTTATGAAAACCAGGATAATATCAGCAGCCATCTAAACTTTGCCCCACGTCTGGCTGTTGCCTGGGCGCCCGGATCGGCACAGCAGAAGAAAACCACCATTCGAGGGGGATTCGGTGTGTTCTATGATCGCGTCGGCGAGAATTTGACGCTTAATGCGAATCGACTCAATGGAACGAATCAGCAACAGTTCATCATTACCGATCCTGCGATCCTCAATCTATTTCCAAACGCCCCGACAATCGCCGCCCTTCAGGCGTTCGCCCAACCTGTAACGATTTATCGATTGTCGAAAGACATTCGCGCCCCATACACGATGCAGACGGCCATCAGTTTCGAGCATGCGCTGCCGCACAACTTCACGACCAGCGTGACCTTTAGTCATGCGCGCACGCTACATCTGCTGCGCGCGCGGGCAATCAACGCGCTCCTGCACGGGACCTTTAACCCCCTGGTTCCAAACAGCGGCACGCGTCCACTAGGTATCAATGATTATTTCGAATACGACTCAACGGGGCGATTTAATCAAAACCAACTAATCGTAACGCTCGGCAGCCGTCTCAGCCGCAATGTCAGCTTTAATGCAAATTACACTTTAGCCAAGGCCAACGGCGACACCGACGGCGCCGGCACTTTCGCTGCCAATCCTTTTGATTTCAGTAACGAATACGGCCGCACTTCAAATGATGTTCGTCATCGATTTTCGTTGAACGGCAGTTTCCGGGTGCCCTGGAACATCAGTTTGAATCCCCTGGTAGTCGTCTCATCAGGCCAACCCTTTAACATCACAATCGGCCGTGATTTGAACGGCGACAAATTGTTTACCGACCGCCCCGGCTTTGCCACCGACCTATCCAGGCCGGGAATTGTATTCACCAGGTTCGGCGCGTTCGATCCTAATCCCGTAATAGGCGAAACGATTATTCCGAGAAACTATGGGCAAGGGCCCGGGTTGCTGATTGCAAATCTGAGGGTCAGTAAGACCTTTGGATTCGGCGCCGAAAAGAAATCTGCTGCGCAGAACAATCGGCGCGGTGGGGGTGGCGGCCAGGGGGGCCCGGCTTCGGGAGGTGGCGGTGGGGGTCCCCGCGGCGGAGGCGGCGGTGGACCACGAGGTGGGTTTGGCGGCGGCGGTGGCCGCGGCGGTTTTGGCGGTGCCGATGCTGCGAAGCGCTACAACCTCACGGTCGGCGTGAACTTTCAAAACATATTGAATCATGTGAACTTCCGGCCGCCCGTTGGCAACCTGAGCTCTTCACTCTTTGGGATTTCTAATGCCAGCGCCGGGGCCTTTGGCGGTTTTGGTGGCGGCGGCCGTGGCGGCGGCGGGTCGGTCCCCTATAATCGACTTGTAGAAATGAATATTCGCTTTAGTTTTTGAAAATTCAAACACACCTATTGACCTAAAACCTCGGTTTTTGCGAGAATCGAAAGGCTCGGACGCGCACCCCGGGCCTTGTCGAACTTTTTCATTACCCTCGCCACTGCTACCTTCAACGTCGTAGAATTCACCGATTAGTTCTGGCGCTCGGGAAAACAACGCTGACCGTCTCAGCTATCATCTCACGGCACTCGTCCTCCAGACTTGCGACAGACTGGAGGTGGAGAATTAACATGCAGCAATCCTCTTCGGGATCCACGAAACCAGAAAACAATCAAACGAACGATTCGACTCCCGGACGCAACGGCGCGGGCGACATTGATTTAAACGATCCCGCAAATCAGCGAATGGTGGCAGATCGACTCCTCGCAGCCCTGGCCAGCGGAAATCTCGAACATCTGGCCCAGGCTCGCCAGGCTTTCATCAAGCAATCTCCGGTCGAAAAGAAGAAAGAGACACACCGCGATCCCTCGCAAACGACGACACCGGTTGTCCCCAGCGTGTCCCAACAGTCTGCGGTTGATGAAGCTGCCGACCTCGCAGCCGCGCTTGAACGCCGAACCGCTGAGCGCACTGCTGAGAACGCGTACGTTCCGGTCGACGAGTTACGAAAGAAAGAGGAAGAGCTAAGGAAAGCTGAAGCCGAACTGGACCGTCGCCGCGCGGAAGTTCAAGCAGCAAAAAAGAAAGCGGAAAACGAGGCGAAGCGTCGAGCATTTGAGGAATCCCAGCGTCAACTTGAAGCCGAGACACGAAAGAAAGCTGAAGAAGAAGAGCGGAGACTCGCTACGCTTCAAGCTTTGCGCGAGCAGGCCGAGGCCGCAGCCCGCGAGCGGGCCCGCACGCGAAGCGAACTTCACGCGGCGATCGATGCTTTAAGAACCGCGGAACAGGAAGAGCTAAGACAAATCTCCAATGCCGAAGCACAGATTGCTGAACATGAAGATGAATGCCGGCGCCTGCACAACGGCGCCCAGCAACGAGCAGAGCGCGTTCAGTGGTTAACCGAAGAAATCGAAGGTCTGCGACAGGCCGAAAAGGAACAACTCAAACTCGTCGAAGCAACGGAAGCGCGACTTCTGGCGCAATTGGAGATTAGGCATTTCGCTGAATCGGAAGCGCAAAGACATGCGCAGCGAGCAGAGAAACTAAATGACGAGGTCGAGCAGTTAAAGCAGGCCGAAAAGATTCAGTTTCAACGCGTGGCCGATGCGGAAGCGCGGGTTGAGGCGCTAAGGGGATCACACGAGGCCGCGCAGTCAAAACTTCAGCAGTACAGCGAGCAAACAGCAGCTCTGAAAGCGAGCATCGGGGCCCTTGAAACCGAAGGCCAGACTGAAGTGGAAAGAATCACTGTGGCGCAGGCCCGCCTGGCAGAACTGCACACCGCGCGGGCAAAGGTTGAATCCGAACGGACGCGGCTGGCTGCTGAAGAACAACAGTTGGCCCTCGAACTTGAAGCTTTTCGCGCGGATGAGGTCAAGCAGCAGGAGCGCTCGGCCGCCTTAACGGCCCAGCTTGCCGCCGAGAAGGAAAGGCACGACGGTGTCAGCGCCCGCGTCACTGAACTGACGAGCAAGGCGGAACACCTCAATACCGCGATTGCCGAACTGCAAGCGAACGAACAAGAGGTACGGGCGCGCATAACCGAAGCAGAGGAACGATTACGTGCAACGGAGCACGCCCATCTAACCGCGAAGATCGAAGCTGAATTGCGCGCTGAACATGAAGAGCAACGGATTGCGGAACTCACAGCTCTACGAAGTGAGGTAGAAGTTGCAGCGGAGCGTCGCGTCGAAAAGATTCAAAACCTCAATGCTGAAATCGACACGCTGCGCTTATCCGAGCGGGGGCAGCTCAGCGTCATCGCGAATGTTGAAGCGGCACTGCGGACGCAGCAAGAGGCGATGGCTGCGGCCAATGCAACGCTGCAATCGCTGGCGGAAAAGCAACGGCTGCTGACGACCAAACTTGATCAGCTTAACGCAGCCCAGTCCGCGGCAAACAAACAGATTGCCGACACGGAAGCAAGCATCCTCGAGCACGAACAAGCGCTGCCTAAGGCGGAAGCGCGCATTCAGGAACTGATGCGTCATCAGGAATCGCTCGTCGCACAGCTGGTGGCTCTGCGCGAACAGGAAACGGATCAGGTCGCGCGCGTTGCCGCAGCCGAGAGCCGGTTGCATCAACAGCAGGAAGTAGCTGAAAAGGCCGAGGCGGAGTTACAGGCTCGCATTCAAACTGAGGCGCGACTTAGTAATGAATTTGCAGCAACCCGCGCCCAGATTGAAAAACTGCGTCTCGCAGAACAGCAACTACTAAAGCAGATCGAAGAGGCGCCCGCGACCATCAGGAGCCACGAAGAGGCTCACCGGAGCGCGGAAGCTGAGGCCCAGCAAGCCGCTCACCGGCAGCAAGAGCGGATTGCTGAACTGCAGGCCATTGGCAGGCGAATTGAAGCCGAGGCTGCGAAACGGGACGCAGAAGCGCAGCGCCTAAGCGCGGACATTGAAGCTGCGCGAAGGGTCGAAACCGAACAACTGGCCAGGCTTGAAAATGTGCGCGGGCAATTAACGGCGGCCGAACAATTGCGTAACGAGCAGCAAGCCAGGGTCGAGGAAGCAATCGCCAAAGAACAATCCGTGAGAGCCGAGACCGAAGCCCTGCGCCAGAATGAAAAGGAGCTGCTAAAACGGATCGTTGAACTCGAAACATTGTTTGTCGAACAACGAAAGATGCAGCAGGTGGCACTGGCGCAGGCGAAGCAGCAAGAGGACAAAGAGCAAAAGCTCCTCGAGGAATTGGAGATTGTGAACCGCGCTGAGCAGGAACAGCTGGCCCGGATAGAAAGGGTCAAACAGCGGATTCCACAGCTGGAAGAGGCCAAACGATTGGCTCACGAAGAAGCCGAATTGCGGACCGAACAGGAGCAACAGCTTCACCTCACAATCAGCGTCCTGCGCGAGCAGGAAGAGGAACACATTAAACGGATTGAAGAAGTTCAAGCGCACTTGGCCGCGCAGGTGAGGGCGTGTTATCTCGCTGAGGCCGAAGCTCAGAACCATGCCGAAAAGGCGGAACAGGTCAATATCGAGTACCAGACGGTCCTTAAGAGCAGGGAAGATCGCGCCAAAGTCGCGGAAGATGCCGAGACACGTCTAAGGTCGTTAGATGAAACTCGTAAAGGAATTCAGGTAAGCACGCTGCGTCGAAGCGAAAAGGAACAACAACTCGAAGCGGAGATTCAGGCACTCAGACGCGCCGAAGCGGAACAGATCAAGCGAGTTCAAGCCGCCGAGTCTCGCCTCCGTGAACACGAAGAAGCGCGCCAGGCTGCAAAGGCACGCGTTCGGGAGCTAAACGAGCAGGAGCAACAGTTGACGATAGACATGGCCGAGCTGCGCCGTTTGGAAGCCGAACATCTGAATCGGATTAAGGAGACGGAAGCGCGGCTGCCCGCTCACGAAGAAGCCGTGCGACAGGCAGAGGCGCAAGCTAAACGGAAGGCCGACGAAGAAATGCAGCGGCTCTCACAACTCGAAGCGCTTTGTGAAAGAGCGCAAGCAGAAGCGGCCGAGCGCGCGCTTCGTGAGAGCCAATTGAATGCCAAGATCGACTCCCTGAGCAATGAGCCGGACGGTAACGACCTCTTCGAATTGGTCGATGCAAAATCGATAACGCTTTCGGATCAAGAAGTGGTTGCAGATCCGCTGCAGGTAACGGAAGATGCGTGGCTACCTGTCGAGCTCCAACGCGACCCGCCCGCCAATCACCAGATCGACACGGACATTATCAACGTGGAGACCACGGCGGATCTCGTTAGTTTTGAGCCGGTTGCTCATGCAAACACCACTAACGAAGCTGAGGCTGCGATTTCAGCTGCGATCGCTGACCGGTTGCAAAGCTCGGACTCGTCTGAACGCGCGGCGGCACTGGTTGATCTGGCTGACGCGGGCGACGACGAATCGTTTGCATTGATTACCAAATCGTTTGACGATCCAAGTATCGAGGTTCGCAATGCCGCGGCGCGCGCCTTGCACAGCCTGCAATCCGACATGGCCGCGACGTTCACGCGCGCGTTACGTGAAGCTTCGCCCGAAAGACGCCGCAAGATAGGATCTGCGATTGCCGGATCCGGTTTGGCGGCAAATGCCATCAATAGCCTTGCCGGCGAAGGCCGCGATCGCACCTACGATGCTTTTTCGATTTTATTTTTGATGGCCAAATCCGGCGAGGTGCAGCCGCTGATGCAGGCGATCGCTAAACATGACAATCTGGGAGTTCGGCTGACCGCCGCCAAGTTGATCGGTCTCAGCAACCAGCAACAGGTTCTGCCGGGCCTTCGCAGTTTCGCGTCCCGCGAGCAACTGCCCGGTGAACTTCACGCCGCCGTAATGGAAGCAATCTATCTATTGAGCAACCAAACACGTGAAGTCGCATAGAACATGCGGCCGATCACGACCTCAATTCAAAAGCAGCTTTCAACCAACTCGTTAACTCCGCATCGACGTCACCCGGCGAAGTCAGCCTGACTTCGTGATGAAACCGGCGCGCCGACGTTTGTTCGGATTTGTGCACGCGAGGGCTCGATAATTTTCGATCGCTTTTAATCGTGAGGATGATGGCGCTGTTGCGTGTCGCAACGCCGGCGAACGCGGTTTTGTTGACCAGGTGAATGGAAGTCTTCTTCGGATCTTCGACGACCGTTCCGAAGTTGCGACTTGTCTTCAGCAAATTCTCGTAAATCTTGCGCGTCGCAGCCTCTTTTCCCGAAAAGTGAGATTCGACGGTGAACCCATTTGAGCTCATATCACATCCTTTCCTGCCTAACTGCGATACGAAGTATCGATTCGATCCAATTTGCGGAGCAGCCCCGGCCAGGTGAGCGCGGCTCCCTGACCAACGGTAACTGCGCTCAGCTGTGAGGCGACGCGATCGATTATCGGCTCAGGAATCAGCGACAAATCGCCGCCGCCTGACTGGGCCAGGATTTGTATCTCGCAGGCTCGTTCCAACAGGAACATGCTGAGGAATGCTTCCGCGGCCGTCTTGCCCACGGTCAGCAATCCGTGGTTGCGCAGGATCATGAACTTCTTATCGCCCAGATCCGAAACCAGTCGCGGCTTTTCTTCATGATCGAGCGCCAATCCTTCATAGTCGTGATAGGCAAGCGAGGAGAGCGCGAACATAGACTGTTGCGAAAGCGGCAACAACCCGTGCTGCTGCGCCGACACCGCTATACCCTGGCGTGTGTGCAAATGCATTACGCACATCGCATCAGGACGCGCGTCGTGCACGGCACTATGAATTGTGAAACCGGCCGGATTGATAAAATGCGGCGATTCCATAACCTGGTTACCTTGCAGATCGATCTTCAGCAAGCTCGAAGCCGTTACTTCGTCGAACATCATGCCGTAAGGATTCAACAGAAAGTGATGATCGGCGCCAGGCACGCGCGCCGAGATGTGCGTGAAAATCAGATCGTCCCAGCCGTATAACGCCACCAAACGATAAGCCGCGGCGAGATCGATTCGCGCCTGCCATTCTACGTCCGACACTTGTTCGCGAATGTTCGCGAGTTGAGGGGAAGGGGTCATAGTGACAATCAACGAAGCCGTTCAAACTTTATTTAAACTCGAACGATTTTAGATAATCAGTGTAAGACTCATCCCATCGCGCGACCGTCTTGGCCGGCCCGGCAAGCTTCACAAAGTAATTCCCTTTCGGCGTTTCGATCACCGCCGCTCGCAATCGATAGTTTTCATCGTTATGGAAAGTTTTACTGCCGGGGGCCATCTCAGCCGTGTAGGTGCCGGTCACATCGACAGTCGTCAGTTTTAAACCGTTTACTGTCATCGTTTCAGTTTTCGCTTTGTCTTTCGAAGAGCTTCCGTCGGATTGCTGTATTTGTGAAATCCAACGATCAATATTGGCTTGCGCGGTGCCACCCTGGCTGGCGCCAAAATAATAGAGCACAAGCGACGCGTCTTCTTTGTCCCCCTGGGCTTTAGAAAGCTTGTATTGTGCGACCCGCATCGAAGAGGAAATCTGCTCAGCGGTCCAGCCGTCAGGGGCTTTGAAATGCAGATCTCCGGCTGCGCTCTGCGACGCAGTCGATTGTTGTTGGGTGGAAACTGCAGTCGCGCCCTTGTTGCTGCATGCCCAGCATATGAAGAGGGCCGTTATCAACGCGCCGGCGGTGGCGGTTTTTGTTCTCATGATGTAAGGCCTCGCGCGTGAGACTCTACACCGGCAAAAGCGACGCACGCAACATGTTTAGTCGCCGCCTGCAGCACTGGACGCCAGGGCCTTCATACGTTCCTGCATCTCATCCATGGAAAGATCTTCTTTGTGCGTGGCCAGATGCCAGATGTGTCCGAATGGATCGATCACGGTTCCCATTCGATCGCCGTAAAATTTGTCCTGCAAAGCTTCCTTGACCGCCGCCCCGGCCGTCACGGCCTGATTAAATACGGTGTCGACATCTTCCACGTAAATCATGAGACTCACGGGCGAGCCGCCGATCGACTCTGGTCCCTTGTAACCCATATCGGGGTATTCATCAGCCAGCATGATCGGCGAATCGCCAATCTTTATTTCCGCGTGACCGACCTTTCCGTCGGGTGAAGGAAAGCGGAAAAGTTCGACCGCAGCGAAAGCCTGTTTGTAGAACTCGATTGCCTCGTTAGCTGCACGGACGATCAGATAAGGCGTGACTGAGTGATAACCCTTCGGAATCTGTTTGACTGCCATCTATTTCTCCTATTTCGGGTGAAGCTATTGCTGAGATCGCAACATCGCGCTACCCACATTGTGCCTCAGCGGCCGGTAAACAGCGTCGTCTCATCAACGAAGCAAAGACCATTGCCCCAGGGATCTTCGCAGTAGAAGGACAGTTCGCCCCATGGCCGCTTTAAGATCTCGCCGGCGTTCTGATCGTGATAACGGTCGTTTGCGAGACAATCAAGGGCCCTTGCTCTTTCAAATATCTCTTCAAGATTGTTCACCGCGAAGTAAATATAATCAGGCGTTGGCTGCGGTTTTTCGCCGCCCTTCGCGACATCAACCAGCGCCAGAATCACTGGTCCGCAATTGAAGTAATGGCGGGAACCGCGCGGGATGGGAATGCCTGGATCGTCAAGCAGCTTTGCATAGAATGCGCTTGCCTGATCCAGATCCGCCACTTGTAAAGCCACACGAAACAGTTTTGCCGTCGCCATTGCTGTTCTCATTGTTTAAGAGGCGTCTTTCTTTTGTGCTTGAGAAGAGAGATACCATGTGTTGCCAAACGCATCTTGAATTGTTCCAGACCGGCCGCCGTATGGCGCGTTGGCCGGCGCGCTGATTGAGCTCACCCCTTCAGCTGTCAACGCGCGCGCGTACGACGCGTCACAATCGTCAACCTGCACCATGAAATGCATCGGACGCGGTTGCCATGGGCCATGAGCTTCGCCCATCTCGACAACCGAGTTTCCAATTCTGATTTTCGCGTGCTGAACAATCCCGTCAGGCGATCGATGGACGGCGATTTCTTCGGCGTTGAAAGCGCCTTTTAAAAATTCGATCAACTTTGGGGCGCCCACCGGATGAAAGTAAGCCATCAGGTTCGGCACACCTTCAGGAACATAGTCTCGGCCAGTCGCCGTAGCAAGGTACCAATGGTTGCCGCCGGTATCTTCAATCCCGGCGCCGCGCTCGCCGTATTCCATGTCCATTGGCGGCATCAAGGAAATCGCGCCGGCCTGCATCGCTTGGTGATACACGCCATCAACATTTTCGACGTAGAGGTGAAATACCGCCGGCACCGGCGTTCCCTGCCACTTGGAACCCTCGCCACCACCGCCGATCATCAGCATCGAGTCGCCGATTCGGTACTCAGAGTGGAAGCCGCCTTGCGAGCCGAGTCCGTAAACTTTGCCTTTGGCGTTGAAAACTTTCTTGATGAAGTCAATCTCCTGGTGAACGTCTGAGACGACGACGTAAGGGGTCACTGTGCGGACGCCTCCAGGAATTTGCGAAGGTGCCGGCTGTTCGTGACTGCTAATTGATTCTGCCGTTGCGCTCATAACCATCTCCTTTTCAAGTTCGTTCCGCAACCGACTCTTAAACTCCGGGCTGGGTAGATCGCGGAGCTCCGCTGCCACGGTCAACAATTGCGCGATCCGCGGATCGACCGAAGTAGGCGAAGCGGGCGAATTCGCCAGCATCCTTCCAATGGCCTGATCGAGTTGCTCTGTTAATTCAACTTCAGTCATTTCTTAGCTCTTGTATTTTCCGGGTCCTCTATAATGAGTCTCTTGCGCAGATTCTCTAGCGCCCGCAGCTGCAACTGCTTAACCGCGCCGTCGCTCCGTCCGAGCTCTGCAGCGATCTGCTTGATTGATTTCTCTTCGGCAAAACGTAAAGTGACCACGCGCTTCTGATCGTGCGGCAGGCCCTCTACTAATCGAAACAACTGCGCCCGGCCTTCAGCATCTTCCAAGTCGGATTGCTGAGTCTCAGCCGAGCGCGATGCACTCAGGGCCGGAAGGCCGCTCGTAAGCAAGGGCGCTGTCGTCCGGTCACCGGCGGACGAGCTAGTCCCCCGATCTTCGACACCCGACTGATCCCAATTCGTCTCGGTTCGTGGTGCTTTACGCCTGCCGAGATCCGCGATTAAATTCGCCGCAATCCGAAACAGCCACGACGCGAACGGCGCGCCTGTCCATTTGAATTTCGGAAGACTCGCCAGGGCTTTGTGAAAAACATCGCTCGTTAAGTCTTCTACCGTCGATCGATCCCGCACGCGCCGGGCGATGTAGGCGTAAACGAGTTCGAAATACTCTTCATAAACGGCAGCAAACTGCGCGCGATCGCGCTGGGCCGCTTCAATCAGAAGCCGCTCATCGTTCGTCATAGGACGAAGTTTTTGTCCAGGTTCGCTGCGCGCCATTGGTTCTCTAATCTATATAAACGGCGAACTTAGAGAAAGGTTATGGGTCACGCTTAGACCGCTATTTCAGCGGCTTCAACGGCCCGCCGGCAAGTAGTGTTTTGGTAGTCCGGTTCGCGATTGCCGGGTGCTGCAATGATGAATGCTTCGATTAGCTGTGTTGAATTTCGCAATCTGGCCGGTCAGTGAACTGTCTATAGAATTTCACGCGCAGATTTTACAGATTCTGTGGGCCTCAAGCCGCGGGACCTTCATAGATAAAGTCTGTAAGTAGCGGTCGAGTGACTTTTCTTTCGATTCGAACAACCGAACCCGCAAGTTCTGCTTTGTGGAGTCGTGGATAACTTTCTGCCCTTACGGTCGCGGCGGCGGCGCAGCGGTCCTCGGATTCTTGCTGTTGAAGTCGTTGATAAACGCCTGCGTCAAATCGATCGTCGGGATCGCGGTTAGAATCGCAGGTAACAATTTACTCAGGTCAAGGGTCATAGTTACGCCACGCTGCGTCGCGAACTGGTCCATGGCAACGCCAATCTGGGCCGAAAGAGGAGAGACGACCTGCTCGATTCTTTTTCCGATGTCTTCGTCGAGCTTTGCCTTCCTGGTATTAAACTCCGCCTGCAAACTTTCGCCCTGTTGCTGTTTTGCCTGCACCGCTTTTTGATCGACTGGAGTAACCTTCATCAGCGCATTAAGTTCGTTAACCAACGCGTTGAGGCGAGTTTGAAGATTTTGCATTTCGTCCGTGCGTGATTTGAATTCATTCTGCACGGCCCTGGCAGCATCCACATAACGATAGATTCCAGTTTTTTCGTCCCCAAACATCGACGTATCAATTAAGGCAATCCGGCTTTGCGGCACGGCCGTGTTGGCCCCGGCGGGAGTCGCCGCAGGTCTTGGCAACGGCGTCGCAGCGGGTCTCGGGAACGGCGTCGGTGTCGGCCGCGAAGTTTGCGCACTTGCGGAAATTGAGACGGCTGCAGCCAATGCGATCATGGCGCAGATCGAAAAAATGGTTTTCATAAGTTCTCCTGAATAATGCCTTTTGCCTGATCTAATCTTTATCATTATCTTTGGCTCACGATCGGTAACTCAACAAAGCTAGCTTTGCCCGGCGAATGATAGATTCGCTGCGTTGCCGGACGGTAATCTCCCGGCTTGGCCCAGAAGATGTTGGGCACGAACGTCTGCGGGTTGCGATCGTAAAGCGGAAACCAGCTGGACTGAATCTGGATCATGATGCGATGCCCCGGCAGAAAGACATGATTCACCGGCGGCAAGGCCCACTTGTAGAGCAAAGGTTCATTAGGCACAATCGCTTTTGGATGCTCGAAACTTTCACGATAGCGCCCACGGAAAATATCCATCGAGACGGCAAGCTGATAACCACCCAACTTCGGATCGGGCGCCATTTCGTCGGGATAAACATCGATAACTTTCACCACCCAATCAGAGTCGGTGCCGCTGGTGGAAGCGAATAGGTTCACAATCGGCTGGCCAGTAACCTTCAAGGGCTCTTTCAAAACATCCGTCGTATAAGCAAGCACGTCCTGGCGTCCTGAAAAGTCACGCTGATCGTCAACCAACCAGCAAGGCCACTGGGCGCACGAGTCATAGCCCGCCGTCGGCACCGGACGAATGCGGTTCGTCACCGGCTTCGCCGGATCAGAAATGTATTCGTCGTAGCCGATGCGTGGCTCGTCTTCGCTACGAATTCCGTTGACCAGCCTCTCGGCAGCCATCGGCGCGGCCCAACTCAATCTCCTATAACTCAAATACAGCGGCGTCCCCTTCCCTCCACTCGGCCACGAATCATAACGCCGCCATTCATTCGTCCCCGTCTCAAACGCCGTCACCGGCGCCACATCCATCTTAGGCTGTTCGTCTTTCAAATAATGATCGAGAAACGGCCGCAGGATCTTCTGCCGAAAATAAAGGGCCGTATCGCTGCCCCATTTGATCGCCCCGAGCGACGAGCCGTCCACAATCTCCTGCCCGTGATGCCACGGCCCAAGCACTAGAAAAACCCGGTTGTTGTCTGAATCCTTCGGCTCGATTGCCTGGTAAACCGACATCGCGCCATAAATATCTTCCTGGTCCCAAAGGCTATGCACCAACATGACTGGAACTTTCAAAGGTTCCTTCGCGAGCAGCTTGTCGACCGCCTGTTGCTGCCAGAACGCATCGTACGCCGGATGCTCGACGAGCTTCCGCCAGAACCCAACTTGTTCTAATCCACGTTGCTTGCCCAACTCACCCGCCGACCCCGCCTGCATGTACATGTCGTAATCGTCAAAGTGCGTCGTCCACCACTTGTAATCGTTCGATCGCGAGCCGTCCTGCTCGTAAATGTAAGGCAGGTTCTGTTCACGAAACGCGCCGTTATGAAACCAGTCGTCGCCCATCCATCCGTCGACCATGGGATTCATGGGCACCGAAACTTTTAGAGCGGGATGCGGATTTACCAGGGCCATCAAAGGCAAAAAGCCATCGTATGAAATTCCGAGAATGCCGACCTTGCCATTGCTTTCAGGAATATTTTTAATGAGCCAGTCGATGCTGTCGTAGGTATCGGTGGCTTCATCGACCGGTGTCGGATTCTGCGGCCCGTGGATCGGGCGGTTCATCACATAGTCGCCTTCCGAACCGTACTTGCCGCGCACGTCCTGGACTACGCGAATGTATCCACCCTCGACAATCACCTCCACCGCATTGTCATACCCGTTAAGAATGGGACCGAGATGGGACGATGCCGCATGACTCGTGAGTTCGGTCGCGTTGTACGGCGTCCTCGTGAGCAAAATCGGCGCCTTCTTCGCATCAATCTTGTTCGCATCGATGACAGACTTCGGGACGATGATCACCGTGTGCAGCTTCACGCCGTCACGCATCGGAATCATGACGTCACGCCGTTCGTATTCGAGGCCGTAGTTGGTGGGCGTGAGTTCCCGCGGCGTTTCTGACGGCAGGGTTTGGGCGTGCGAAATCATGGCTAGCGCGATTGAAGTGAGCGCAATTCCGACGTGGCTTACAAAAGCATATCGAATAGGTATTCGCATAGTGGATTTTCCTATAATTTACGTCAGCAACTCATGCCGTCCGCGCATTCGTGGTAAAACGATCAAGTATCAGACGAAGCCTCGTCTAGATTCCGGCGAGATCCGATAGCTTGCCATAAAAATATTTGAAACTCGGGGAATTGTTGTTAGTGAGGTCCATTGTGGGCGCAATAGTTTCTGCCCACTTAGACTTTTCAGCTCCAACCGCGTACCAGCCAAGCGCGGATAGAGCTTGCGATCCGCCTGGGAAAACTGCATCTGCCAATAACTCCCAGGTTCCACAGATGCTGTCGTTTATGTACGCATCGAGGATTGTTGAATTAGCTTCAGGATAAGCATGCCGCACCGCATTCAAGTCCCCAAGAAACCAAGCTTCCCCTTCCTCAATAGCGAAGCAAAACCGAGTATCTGGCCTTGGATTACACCGAGTCGGAACGCCTTGCAATTCAGCCTTGAATGTCTTGAGGACTCTATCATCAAGATCGCAGACGACTATCACCACACATGGATGGTCAGCCCCGTATCCACGAAAGGTCCGACCATAACCTTTCAAGAGCTTCGGTAGATTTTCAAGCAGAATTCGCTTAGAGGCGTCGGTGGTATCTTTCATGTGTTTTGGAATCTTTCCGATCCCTTTGTAGGCGTGAACGACAAAGGAATGCGCATCGCCAATAATCCGCGGAACCAGAATATCAAGAGCGCGCTTCCCCGATCTGTCTTCAACAAGTATCTCGAAGTGCACTCGCTCGCGCGCGTGCTCCGCGAGCGGCGGACCTTGCCCGACACCGAGGCCGTCTCGATCACCGCCGACATCGCCGACGCGCTCCAGATCTCGCACGACGCGGGCGTCATCCACCGCGACATCAAATCCGGCAACGTGATGGTGACCGACAGTGGTCAGGTGAAGATCCTCGATTTTGGATTGGCGAAACTGCTCGATGAACAGGAAGCAGCGACGTCGGGAATTCATCAAACCGAGTTGACCGAGGTCGGCGTGCCTTATGGCACGGCCACGTACGCGGCGCCTGAACAAGCGCGCGGAGACAAAGTCGATGCGCGTGCAGACATCTTTTCTACCGGCGTGTTGTTGTACGAGATGCTCACCGG
>JBHELZ010000006.1:0-134195 GCA_046262835.1 Pyrinomonadaceae bacterium | reverse complement strand
ATTTTCGCCATTGCGACCTCCAGCTTTTCGTCAAGCGGGCTGAATTCGATTTAGTTAAACGCAGATCATTCCAACATTGTCTGTCGTAACGAAGGGAAATACGCACCGAATTCTCGATATAGTCTGACCGGATCCCGAAGAGGTCAAGTTACCACGCCGAGAGGCACCTAACAATATCCGAACTTTTCGAATCAAGTGTAAGATTAAGTGTTGATAATTCTGGCTCGGTAGCCAATGCGGTAATGCGGATCCGCAGGACGAATCAAAATAGCCCACCGATTCATCGGTGGGATCGCATTACGAATCCGGAGTCCGTGAAAGAAGGCTGAATTCGGGGAAACCGTATCGAGGCGCGTCATTTTTCATTCGTCCGTTTCACGGACTGACGTTCCTTGTCATCCGATACCCACCCATAAATGGGTGGGCTATTTTCAATCGTCCGCTGCGCGGACTGTGAGGAATCCATCGGCGCGGGCTCGTTATATTTTGAACGTCAATCCGTGATCCCAACACGGTTGGGTCGAAACCTCGCCATCACAAGATATTTTCAACGGACTAGCCTCCCTATCAACCACCCACGCGAGATGCTCGCTTCCGAAGTCCGCGCAGCGGACGAATGACAATAGCCCACCGATTCATCGGTGGGATCACGTCACGTTTTGAAACGTTAGTCCGTAAAACGGACGGCTGAAATCAGCGGAACACATATCGGCGGTCGTATTCGACGCCATGTTTGTCCAAGAGTTCTATAAACTCTTCCTCAAATGTTCGCTTACGATGGTGCTCTTTCTGATTGTTGATGTAGGCGACTGTCCGGCTAATTTGTGAGGCGCTAACGCTGAACGCCCCGTATCCTTCTTGCCATCCGAATTTCTTGTATTTAACGAAGGTGTCGTGAACCCATTTCGACGAACCGCCTTTAATCAATTGAACGGCCTTGGCAAAGCTCATTGTGGCGGGGAGCGATAGCAGACAGTGAATGTGATCACGTGTACCACCTATCACCAGCGCTTTCATTCGGTTCTCGCGCGCGATGCCGCCGATATAAGGCCACAGCCGCAGTTCCAATTCGTTGTCGATAAAGGGAAATCTTTCTTTCGTACTGAAGGTGCAATGCATAAGGTTCGTCACGTAGGAGTGTGGCATCTTTTCAGTCGTCCGCTTTGCGGACTTAATTGAGATAACCGATCGTAATCCCAGCCATGAATGGCTGGGCTATTTTCGAGCCGTCCGCTGCGCGGACTAAATTAGATCACGCCAACGGCGCGGCTCGCGGCGCAAGTCCATTACGGCTGTGATCAGAATCTCGTCTTCACGAGTCGACCACGGGCAGTTCGCCGCCTTCAAATGCGTCGATTCGATCTTCCGATTCGGCAGCCCACTTCGTTTCGATTTCATTTATTCGTTCTTCGTGAGGCTCTCCACAGCACATCTATCAGCGCCGCCCCTTCAGCGGGCTCGAGTTTGTCGATCTCGATCTCGTTTTGGATGGATGCAAGGCCCACGCTCCGATCATTAGACGTGCACTCGGGAATGTCAAAACTTCCAGCAAGACTTCTCACCTCTCTACTTCATCCCAAATCAACACGTGCCTCGTCTCGCGCAAATACAGAGAGCCAACGATGACGGTCACGCCGGCCACGACGATCGGATAGTAGAGACCCGCATAGATGTTGCCCGTTTGCGCAATTATCGACAATCCAATTAGCGGTAACAGCCCGCCAAATACGCCGTTGCCTATGTGATATGGCAGTGACAATGATGTATATCTAATCTTCGCCGGAAACGCTTCGACCAGATAGGCTGCAATCGGCCCATACACCATAGTCACAAAGATAACCTGAATGAAAACCAGCAGGATGAGTTTCCAGGTCACCGGGTTAGACATCAAATTCCCAAAACCGACGTAGGTCAGCACTTCATTCGCGGGTTTAAGGGCCCCGTTAACCGTAGTTTGAGGCGTGAGGCTGATCGCTCGGGTTACCGGATTCTTTTGGGATATGGCGGTCACAACTTCGGAGCCTGATACTGCTTGCATTGCTTTATAGATTGGCAGGTAAGAGATTGCGGCCAGCAAGCAACCAAGCATCATGATTTTTTTCCGGCCCAGGCGGTCGGAAAGCGCTCCGAAGAAAACAAAGAAGGGCATTCCCATCAATAGCGCGGCGGCCACTATGTAGTTGGCCGCGGTGGTATTGACCTTCAAGATCGTTTGCAGATAGAAGAGAGCGTAAAACTGGCCGGTGTACCAAACTACACCCTGGCCGGCCGTGGCTCCGAATAGTGAGACCAAAACCCGTTTCAAATTCTCAGCTTTGGCGAATGCATCCTTAAGCGGCTGGGCCGATGTCATGCCTGTGCTTTTGAGATGGCTGAAGATGGGCGACTCTTTCATGCGCAGCCTTACATAAAGCGAAACGGCCACCAGGAAGATCGAGACGATGAAAGGCAGCCGCCATCCCCATGAGACGAAGGCGGTCCTGCTCATTGCATTCTGGATGATCAGGATGACCGCCAGCGATATAAACAAACCAAGCGTGGCGGTGATCTGAATAAAGCTCGTATAAAAACCGCGCCGGGAGTCGGGCACGTGCTCCGCGACATAAACTGCGGCCCCGCCATATTCACCTCCGAGCGCCAACCCCTGAAGAATTCGGATTAGCAAGAGAACAATCGGAGCCGCAATCCCGATGGTGGCGTAGGTCGGCAGGAAACCGATCAGCGCCGTGGCCCCGCCCATGATTAGCAGCGTTACCAGAAAGGCATATTTACGTCCGACCAGGTCACCTATGCGGCCAAAGAAAAGCGCGCCAAACGGCCGAACTACGAACCCCACGGCAAAGGTTGAGAGATAGGCAATCAGCGCGAGCGTGTTGTTACCTTGAGGATAAAAGAGCGGCGCGATCACAGTTGCCAGACTGCCAAAAATATAAAAGTCATACCACTCAATCATCGTGCCGACCGATGACGCGCCGATCACCTGCCAGATTTTGTACTCCTGGGGCATGAGGTTGGCTGGCTTTTCTGTCATTAAGGTCACCGCTCAAGCGTGGACCATTTCGTTGCGATTACTTCACTCCTCGGGCGACAACCGCCGCGATTCACTGGCACGCGCTCATTGGTTACTGACTAAAGCGGGACGAGTTCGGTTGTTGTATCACGCCGCTTCTTTTCCCTAAAGCCTTCAACGAATTGACGCGACCCCGGCGTGGGAAACTTGGCGGCGTAGGCACGGTCCACGAGCTTCTTCAAGCGTTCGCTGCGAGTAAAGACGGGGCGCACCTTAATCTGTTTTCCATTGACTTCAATTATTCCGCGCGGCTCTTCACGGAAAATGCGATACCAGCTACGCTCTCTCAGGCTGTAAGAGCGCACGAAGACACGGCCTTCAACTACGACGGCCCAGATACCAATAATTCGGTGTGGCTTTGTGCCGGCACGAATGCCCAGGATCTTGCCGTCACGAATGGCGTCGACAAGTTCCTTTGAAAAAACAGACCTCATCCGCGCACGCCAGTCCCCTCTCTGAACTACGAACCTGCTTTTCGAAACTAATTCACTGATCTTGTGGGATTTTGAAAAACCCCGTCTTCTATCACGCTTCCGATTGATGTGTCGAGGAATTTTTGTGGTGGTCCGGAGGCTGACCGCCGCACGACGCCCCCACGGGCGTGTCCGGGCGAGCAATTTCAAAATAAGACGCGTAATTCGTCGATCGACTCAGCAAAAGCCACGATCGTAAAGCCACCGTGTGCGATAACGAAATGAATGTTACGATAACGAGCACTAAATCAAGTGAGGTGAAGAAATATGGCATGGGATGGCGACGCCCTGGCCGGGCAAATGGAAGATGTATTCGAGCGGCAGCAAGCAGTGGCGGATGCCCGCGCGGTGCGCGGGGCTTCCACCCTCGAAGAACGCGTCCGCAGCGCACAGTTTGAATCGCTGCGAGTTTCGCGTTCGCGCATCATGACCCAACTGAGTGGGGCCACGAACCCATCGCATCGCGCAGTACTCGAGCGAGCCTTGAAATCAATAAACGATCAGATGGCCGAAGATGAGGCGCGCGGCTAAGACTGGAGCCTTTGCAGTTAAGGGTTCTAAGCAGCAACCGAAACGGTGCGCTCCAGTCGCCAATTGGAAATCTATCGAGTTAGTTGACGATACTTGATCCGGTGGGGTATTTCCGCTTCCGCTCCTAACCGCGACTTTCGATCTTCTTCATAGTCCGAATAATTTCCTTCGAACCAGACCACCTTGCTGTCGCCTTCGAACGCCAGCACGTGCGTCGCGATCCGATCCAGAAACCAACGGTCGTGCGAGATTACTACCGCGCACCCCGCAAAGTTCTCCAAAGCCTCTTCGAGGGCGCGCAGCGTGTTTACATCCAGGTCGTTCGTCGGTTCATCAAGCAACAGGACGTTCGCGCCTTCTTTCAGCATTTTCGCCAGATGCACGCGATTGCGTTCGCCGCCGGATAGCATCCCAACTTTCTTTTGTTGATCGGAGCCCGAGAAATTAAAACGGCCCACGTACGCCCGCGAGTTCACTTCGCGAGTTCCAAACTTCAGCACGTCTGCGCCGCCGGAGATCTCTTCCCAGATAGATTTGTCTGCGTCGAGCGTGCGGCTTTGATCGACATATGCCAATTGCACTGTCTCGCCGATGCGGATTTTACCGCTGTCAGGGTCTTCCTGATTCGTGATCATGCGAAAAAGAGTCGTCTTGCCCGCGCCGTTCGGGCCAATCACGCCCACAATGCCGCCCGGCGGGAGCGCGAAGCTCATATCTTCTACCAGCAGATTGTCGCCGTAGGCCTTGCTCACTTTGTCGGCTTCGATCACTACGTCCCCGAGGCGCGGCCCGGGCGGAATCGGAATCTCAAGATCTTCTCGACGCTTTTCGTTTTCCTGTTGCAGGAGGTTCTCGTACGCGGTCACTCGCGCCTGTCCTTTGGCGTGGCGCGCTTTGGGTGACATGCGAATCCATTCAAGCTCGCGCTGCAGAGTCTTCTGTCGATCACTTTCAGACTTTTCTTCGCGCCGCAGGCGTTCCTGCTTCTGCTCCAGCCAGCTCGTGTAATTGCCTTTCCAGGGAATGCCCGCGCCGCGATCCAACTCGAGAATCCAACCCGCTACGTTGTCGAGAAAATACCTGTCATGGGTGACGGCGATAATTGTGCCCGGATAACTTTGCAAGTGATGCTCAAGCCAGGCCACCGATTCAGCATCAAGGTGATTGGTGGGTTCGTCCAGTAAGAGAATATCGGGCTTCTGCAAGAGCAAACGACAGAGCGCGACCCGGCGGTGCTCGCCCCCCGAAAGCACTTTCACCGGCGTCTGTGGCGGGGGACAACGGAGCGCGTCCATCGCCATCTCCAGACGCGAATCCAGGTCCCACGCATCGAGGTGGTCCAGTTTCTCCTGCACTTCGCCCTGGCGCGCCAACAACTTGTCCATCTCGTCTGCGGACATGTCTTCCCCGAACTTCGCGTTTATTTCATCGAACTCTTTCAGCAAGCTCACGATTTCTTTGACAGCTTCTTCGACGACTTCGCGTACCGTTCGCGAATCATCAACCAGCGGTTCCTGCTCGAGATAGCCGACGGTGAACCCTGGCGAGATCACCGTCTCGCCATTGAACTCTTTGTCGACGCCCGCGAGGATGCGCAGCAAAGAAGACTTGCCGGAACCATTGAGACCGATGACACCGATCTTGGCGCCATAGAAATAGGAAAGGTAGATGTCTTTGAGGACAGCCTTCTTGTCATAAAACTTACTGACACCGACCATGGAATAGATGACTTTGTTTTCAGTCGTCATAATTTTCTGAAACGCAAATTATTAACTTGCGCGGATTCGCAAATCACAATTTGCGCTGGGTTAACCGCGTTTCTTATCGGGCCGCGGAAGAAAACCGGATTGCTGTTTGGGGTCCCTGGTGGAAGTTGGCGTTGGGTTATGGCTGGGTTTGGCTCGTTCCAGCTTATCTTTTCTTATCGCTTCTTGCAGACGCTTTTTTGCACGCTTGTTCATGACGGAGATTATAGCGTACAAGAAATGAGGGTAGCGATCAGCGGAACAGGAGTTGAACGCGAGCAGAATGAGATTGGCTACTTCGGCTTGGCTTTCTTTGATGACCGCTCGCGAGTGACAGGTCGTTTCGCCGGTGCTTTTGTTGAAACGTGGGCCGGCGCTTTTTTCGCTCGCTTGGCGACGCCACGTTTTTTGCCGGCGCCCGGTCGACCAACCGGTGCAGTTTTCGCGCGTGCCTTTTTCTGAGTACGTTTACGCGATTTCGTGGCAGTGGATCTTGCGATGGCTGCTATTTCGCGAGCCACCTGAGTTAAAATTTTATTGACCCTATTTCCGTAATCCGATACCGGCTTGTCGCCATTGGGTCTAATCTGCAATTCCTTTAGCCAGCCCACCTCTTCCCATGAACAATAATCCACAAGCAGTGGATAGATGCTCATGCCCTCTGACTCATGCTTTCTAAATAATTCGGGTATCTCCCTTTTTTTAATAAAATCCGAGTTAAGGAAATTCACTGAAATCAACAGCAGAGCGATTCGGGCGCGACTCATGGCACCATTGATACTGCTGATCCACTTTTGACCGGGTCCAATGGCGCTGTCATCCCAAACCTCGATAATTTCAGAGAGCAACCCCAGGTGCGAAACAACCTTGAGCCGCCATCTGTTGTCTTTGCGCGCGTAACTGATGAAGAGCTGCGTTCGGGCCATGGTGATCGGCTCGTGCTGACGCTGTGGCCCGGGGAGTCCGTGCTACGGTTTTCCTGACTCTGAAAGAACGGGCTTAAGGCCGCCTTTTATCACGGTTAAGCCCAGGCTGTCGAGAGTTTTGCACCGCGAGAAATTGTGAGAGAGATGCGGGTTCAGAACACGGAAGAGAGCAAGTTTAGCCAAGCCGGCGATGATCCACCATCAAGCAACGATTCTCAACGACTTTGATTCCCGCCTGAGCGAGTGCTTCGGCGACCGCATCATTACTGATGCCCAATTGCATCCAGACCGACTTTGGATTTTTCGCGAGAATGTCGTCCACGTGCGGCGGGATGTCCTGCGGGCGCCGGAATACATTGACCATGTCGATCTCGCCGGGCACGTCGAGTAACTTCCGGTAAACTTTTTCACCGAGAATCTCTGTAACTTCGGGATAGTAAACGGGAACTGGGATAATCTTAGAGCCTGCCTGCTGCATATACCTGGGCACATAGAAAGCCGGTTGGTTGGCCTGGGCTTCCGTTTTAATGCCGAGCACTGCAATCGTTTTCGTTTGCGCCAGCAGTTGTCGGATTTGCTCAGTGTTCGTGAGGATGTTGTCGCGCCAGTTCATATTAGCCACAGATTTGCACAGATAGACGCAGATTCAAAAGGGGGTCGAAAGCCCGAGCCTCAGGGGGCAACTCGCGGAGCACGCGCGCGCCGGAATAAATTCCTCGCGGAGCTCACCAGATAAATGCGGACAGAATCAAATACTGCTTTCGTTCTTATCAGCAAAAACCCAGTTCATCCGCCGGCCCATCTTCCGGCCAGCGTTGGCCTCCCTAATAGCCGGGCTTCTGACACCTCAAAAATTCACGCCGGCCGCGGCCATTATCGCCAGCACTACAGCGATGATTGCTTCGCCGCAAATCAATCCGGACGCCAGCGGAATGCGATAAGCCTTCTCAGTGTCAGGCGAAATTTTGGCCCACACGAGCTGCGCGACACCGCCGAGAATAAAGGTCAACAAGACTGCAGCTGTGATTAGCATTCCGATTCCCATCGCTGATGGCGAGGGAACATAGTCCCATTTCTCAGCCAGCAGAGTGAGCAGAACTCCAACTGCGATACCGATGATTAATCCTACGAGGCAGCCGGGAGGCAGAGCGCTGAATCCTTTGGTCAATAATTCAGCGAAGCTCGCCCACTTGACGCTGATCGGCGAGGACAAGCCATTCGCGCCAATGCCGAACTTATTCCGCAACACGGGATACACGATTGCCGTAGCGATTGAGCCGACAGGCGCCGCGATGAGTTGCGCTATTGTCAGGTTGCGCGGATTCGATTTCAATAGTTGGCCGGCTTTGAAATCCTGCATCAACGCTTCTGAAGTCACCGCAATCGTTCCGGTCAATCCGCTCGATGACATATTCACCGGCACGTTTCCGGGAGAGATGAAAGCGAAAACGGCCTGCATCATGTTCGACATTGCGCTGATTGGCCCCCAATTTGTTTCTCCCAATACGCGCAGGCCCACCAGCATCAACGGCAGCGAGAGCAGGATGGCGATGAACGAGAGATAAACCGGAATGCCCATGCTGAAGTATTGGACCAGGCAAATGACCGTCGCCATAACGATCGATCCAATCACCACCCAGCTCATCGGGAATTCATTCCGAGCTGCCTTGCTGGTCCTCAGTCCGCGAAAGGTTTTGACGATCAAATTCCACTTTAGCACCAGCGACGTCAAGCCGCCCGCAACCATTAACCCAGTGGCCGGCCACATCACCCAGCGCAGGGTCGCTGGATAAGTCAGCGCCGGGATCATTCCATGGGCCAGCAAGTAACGCGGCAGAATGAACCAACTGATTGCGGTGCCGATGGCCATCGCCAGACAGATACGAAACCCCACCAGCAAGCCTGAGCCGAAACTTAACAAGCTGATGTTAAAGCCGATATTCATGGCTTGCTGACCAGGAACGAACCACGTATCTCGCACCCATTTCCAAAAGGTCGTTACCATCATTAGGGCGCCCGATAGCAGGGTGCCAACTCCCAGCGCCGCCAGAGGAGCACGGGAAAGGCCTGACTCGCGGCCTTCATGCAAGACTTTAATGGTTTCTCCCGCGGCCAGGCCATCAGCGTAGGTCAGATTCTCTTCGTCGATGTAATGACGGCGCATCGGCACTGCCAAAAGGATGCCGAGCAGACTCGCGCTGCAAAGCCAGCAGAAAATCTGCAACGTGTTGAGATAAATTGGCGGATTAAGCACGCCCTTGGCGTTCAGCATATCGAACGCCGCCAGGAGCACCGCCATGAACGCCGTTTGGCCGGCACTCGTGCCCATTGTCTGCACAATATTATTTTCGCGGGCGTTCGTGTCTGTCAGCCGCAAAGCAACAACCAGCGGCACCAGCGCCATAAACCCGAAAAAGGCCGACACTACCGAGAGGTTTGGACCAAAGCCGAGTTTCAAAACGCAGTACGGATAGGCGCTGCCGATGATCATCGCCACAACCAGTCCGATAATGATTGAGCGCGCCGTTAACTCAGGCCCGGTTGAAGCTGTCTTCGCTGCTGCCATCGCTTTCTCTCCTAATCAATCAAACTGAATTGAGATTCGCCGCGGTGGGATGCTTGGGTTGATACATGCCTAGTTTTCCGCCGCCAGGCAGCGTGATACTGGTAAGTCGTTCCAGGGAAGGGGGGGGTCTTGCACTTCGGAACAGGGAATTCCCTTCGCATCGAGCGCCGACATCATTGTCGTTAAATGTTGCACATCAGGCAAAGCGTGATGATCGTTGTCATTACCAGGATGACAGCCACTTCCGCCGGCGGTAAAGCGAAGATCAGCCAGCCATGACCGGCATCGACATGATGAAATCCCAGGACATCTTTGAAACGCGCGGTCCGCTTCCGCGTCCCGGCTGTAAATAATTACGTGTGCGCCGGCGATCATAGATTCCGCTTTTCAACCAGCGTTTCTGTTAGTAAAGCTTAGTTTTTGGTTGCGTCGTGACTTTTATGCCTGTTTGATCCTTTTCCGTCAATAAAGAAACTGTAAATTCGTTTATACAAACAAGCGCGGACTCGAAATGTCTTCACAAGTTCATTGCAATATTTCTGCAACCCTGCCCGACCGGTACGCATTTAATATTTGTTCATTCATTGATTCTCCTTGTGAGAACTGAGACTGAAGGGTAATGGCGCCGACTTTGGGGGAGGTCGGCGCCTTTGCTTTTTGTCAGAACACCTGCGGTGATCGCCGTTTCACGGGCCGCTTCATAAGGAATGATTGACCGCCTGCTCCGCGCTTGCACTTTCGATTTTTCTGAGCATAATCGCCTTCTTTGGATTCCAAAACTTACGAAAGTTGGGTCCGCCGTGACGATTGCACCCTACGGCTCATGGAAATCGCCGATAACCTCCGATCTGATTGTCAAAGAGATGATCGGATTGAGCCAACCGCGCCTCGATGGCGAAGAAATCTATTGGATCGAAATGCGTCCGTCGGAGAGAGGGCGTCAGGTGATTGTTCGAAGATCCGCCAGCCGGGCCACAAGTGATATCAACCCACCCGAATTCAACGCACGAACCCGCGTTCACGAATACGGCGGAGGCGATTACCTCGTCCACGACGGCGTTGTCTACTTTTCTAACTTCGTTGATCAGCAACTCTATCGTAAGCATGCCGGTTCGCCGCCCGAGCGGTTAACCACAGAATGCAGCGACGATCGCTTGCGTTATGCCGAGTCGGTTGTGGACGGTGCGCGTCATCGTCTGATTTGTGTTCGTGAAGATCATCGTATCGCGGATCGCGAAGCCCAAAGCACTATTGCCGCCATCCCGCTTGACGCCGTAGCAGATACGGTACTTGTTTCGGGAAATGATTTTTATTCCTCACCGCGAGTTAGTCCCGACGGTTCCCGCCTCGCCTGGCTGACCTGGAACCATCCGAACATGCCGTGGGATGGTTGCGAACTGTGGACGGGAGAAATCGCGGCTGATGGTTCAATTCAGAATCACAAATTAATCGCCGGCGGCACTCGTGAATCGATTTTCCAGCCGGAGTGGTCGCCCGATGGCGTTTTGTATTTTGTTTCCGATCGCACGGGTTGGTGGAACATTTATCGCACAGGCGATGGCTTAGTCGAGTGCTTATGCCAAATGAACGCCGAGTTTGCCGTGCCCCAATGGGTTTTTGGTTTGTCAACCTACGCGTTTGCGTCGGCGAACACAATTGTCTGCGCCTTCGTTGAGAAAGGCATTTGGAAACTCGGAACAATCGATACCCGCACAAAACAGTTGGATCCTATTGAGACGCCATTTACTGAAATTTCTTTTCTGCAAGCCGCTTTGGGTCGCGCAGTATTTCGCGCCGGCTCTCCGACCGATCCATTTTCAATCGTCGAAATGGATCTGACTTCACATGAGATTAAGGTTCTGCGCCGCGCAACGAAGATCGATATTGAGTCAAGCTATATCTCCGAGCCCCAGCCAGTGGAATTCCCAACTGAGAATGGATTGACCGCGCACGGATTCTACTATCCGCCGAGGAACCGGGACTTCGCCGCGCCGCCCGACGAAAAGCCTTTATTACTCGTCAAAAGTCACGGCGGCCCGACATCAGCGACGGTCGCGGTGCTAATGCTGACGAATCAATATTGGACCAGTCGCGGCGTGGCCGTCTTGGACGTTAACTATGGGGGCAGCACGGGATATGGCCGCGAATATCGCCGACGATTGAATGGCACGTGGGGTATTGTCGATGTTGACGATTGCGTGAACGGCGCAAAGTTTCTGGCCGCGCGCGGCGACGCAGACCGTAATCGATCGATGATCGACGGCGGCAGCGCGGGGGGATACACGACCCTCTGTGCGCTTGCGTTTCGCAACTATTTCCAAGCGGGCGCCAGCTATTTCGGCGTCAGCGACCTTGAAGCGCTCGAGAAGGACACACACAAATTCGAGTCGCGGTACTCAGATAGCCTGGTGGGACCGTATCCTGAACGGCGAGATCTCTATTTCGAGCGATCGCCAATTAATTTCACCGAACGATTAGCCTGCCCGGTCATTTTCTTTCAAGGCCTGGAAGATAAAGTCGTGCCGCCAAACCAGGCAGAGATGATGGTTGACGCGTTGCGCAAAAAGGGATTGCCGGTAGCGTACGTGGCTTTCGAAGGCGAGCAGCACGGCTTCAGGCGAGCGGAAAATATCAAGCGATCGCTGGACGGCGAACTTTATTTTTACTCCAGAGTATTTGCATTTGAATTGGCAGAACCGGTTGAGCCGGTGCTGATAGAAAATTTATAGTTCGTGTCAGAGCCGGCCGTCAGGGAGGGGTTGGGTTCGCCGGGGAGTTTCCCTCAGAGTCGCCTTCTGACACTAAGAAACATGACCATTCCCCGCCTCCGCACACCTTCCACTTGAATGGCCAAATTAGACCGCCTGGGTTGGGCGGACGGTATTTCATTCCGCTCATACGGAGTTCGCGTGGGATTGCGCGTAAACGACAAAGCGATTCTGAAGCATTTGATTACTCGCCTGCCGCCAAATTTTAAGCAGACCCGACGGCGCGTGGTGGACCACCTTTATTCGCTTACGGGGTTCGCAAATGAGTTGAATGGAAGAATCCGTCGCTTCAATTTGGCGTATTGGAACCTGGTCAGATTCGCCCGTACGCGCAGCTTCGATGAGCTTCTGGATCGGTTTGAATCGCACTTGCAATTAACCGTGGCCGAATATGCGCCGCGCCGCGTGTTTGTGCACGCGGGCGTGGTCGAGTGGAAAGGAAAAGCAATCCTAATTCCCGGGCCGAGTTTCAGTGGCAAGTCAACGATGGTGGCCGAATTGCTTCGCGCAGGCGCGACTTACTACTCGGATGAGTATGCGGTAATCGACGAAAGCGGCCGAATTCATCCGTACGCGCGCGATTTGCGAATTCGCTCCGCGGAAGCTGGCGTTGACAGATTGAGGGCAGAGCAACTTAGTGCGGGAACAGGATCGAAACCGTTGCGCGTTGGCCTTGTCATTTCAACAAAATTCAAAGATGGCGCGCGCTGGCGACCGCGTGAGCTGACCCGTGGAAAAGCTGTGCTGGAACTTCTGGCGAACACCGTTTCTGCCCGTTCGCAACCTGAAATGGCCTTGAGTTTTCTGCCTAAGGCTTTAGAGTCAGCGAGAATTTTAAAGGGCGGACGCGGCGAAGCGAGCGCAATTGTTGAGCAGATTATGAGGTCTGTGACGTCTCGATAGGCGAAGCATCGAACGGAGCGGGGGCCCAGCTGTCCCGGTTGCACGTCACCTGGACAACGCTCAGGCGAGGATGCTGCGCTGCGTGTGATCAAGCCGGCCTCAGCCGCCTTACTGACCTCACTGTTGCACGGGCTTATCGGCGATGGTGGCCGGACCGCCGCCATGATCGTCGCCCCGAACTACGCCGCTCTTATCGACAAAGAACGAACGCTTGCCGGTTCTTCCGTATTCCTTAGGGGTCGCGACTGCTTCGAACTGATCGACCGTCGCGGTCACTTCAAATTTGTATCCGTACTTATCGAACTGATCGATCGAAAAGATTTTCGCGTCCACCAGTTGCTGGAAGGACCCATAACTGCCCTTCCCTGGACCAGCTTTGTATTCGTTTTCGCTTGAGGCCAGATATTGCAGCAGACCGGCGGCAATCGCCTCGTTGGTTTCGGGTGGCGGGTTCTTTGTGGCCGCAGTTACACCCGCGACCGTCATCAGGATGAGATTCTTAGGCAAATGCAATTCATGTTGTGTTCCCAGCCCGTCGGTAGAAAGCGCATAGGTGATCGATTCCGCGGTCGGATTTAGACCAAGCAGAAAGTCCCGCAAAGGTGCGTCCATGGTCGCGGATGTCTTGCGAACTTCCTCCTGATAACTTTCCATCAAAGCCGGAGACACATAAATCTGCCCCACGGTTCGATTGGACTCCCACCGGCGCGAGTTCCGAAAGATCGTATTCGCAGACAGCGTCTGATGATTGATGTATGCATCAATGACGCGACGCACAGCCGACGCTTCCAAAATTACCAGGAAGTTGCCGACGAATCCGTAAGCGAATACACCGGCGTAGTTAATCATTTCAGTATCATCGCGCTTCTCTGTCTGGGCGATTAGGTTGCTTCGCCGATCCCCAGGCCGTTGAGCACGCGCGGCATCAATGATCGGGTCGCGTCGCGATCCTTGATCTCAATCAAAAGAATCGGAAGCGCTTCGTTTTGCTTCGCGGAACCATCTTTGCTCGAATCGCCCGGAGAAGGAGATGGAGACGGCGATTTGATCCCCAGATTCATGCCGCCGGCGGCCTGCAAAGTCTTCAGCGAGCCGGCCAGCGCGATCTCGTTTCCAAGCGCCGGCAACAGATCGTCTTTGATGTTGAATCCGGCCTTTTTCTCGAATTGCGCGAAAGGATCGAGGGCCGCCTCCTGGGGCTGGCTCTGTGGGACCAGCACGCCGTTTTCATAACGTGATCTTGATCCGGAGTCCGTTTTGACTTTAACTTCCGCGGCTTTGCGCATGCCTTCGTAGGTCTGCCTGAGATCGATTGATGCGCTAACCAGGATCTCAGTGTCGTCCGGCAGGACCGACGCGGCGTCTGAGCTGAACGGCGCTCCCGAAATCAATTGCGGAACAAATGGAATCGGAAGCTTCTTCGCCTCGGGCTTATCAATCATCAGCGCGCGCAGCACGTATTGATTGCCTTCGAGGGCCACCGCAACACCGACTGCTTCCGGCCACTGTGGCTCGCCATATCCAATGGCGTCCAGCATGCTTCCGATTTGCGACGATGCAATCCGCTGAAATTGTTCTTCTTTCGTTGGGGTTGGCGTGGGCGAAGGAGAAGGCCCTGCGGTAAGTATGACGCGCGTAGTCACCGGCTCTTCCGGCGTCGCGGTCGGCGTCGCAACTGCGAGCGCTTGTGCTTCTTCCTCTTGCCGCGCTCGCTCGGCTTCAAGTTGTGCTCTTCTTTCTTCAGCACTTATGGGTTTCGGCTTGTTCAGTTCCTCGAGCGCTACGTTAAAGAAAAAGAAGATTGGTTCAGAGGAAAACTGATCACGGGCTGTACGAAAGTTCTGATCTTGAAAGAGAGATTTACTTTCGGCGGGGCGAAGCTTTGAGAACTTGAAACTTTTGTCAGTTATGCAAACCAGATTGCCCGCGTGAGTGATCACGAAAGGCAACCGCTCTTCAACCTGCGGTGAGGCGCCGCTGATCGGAGACGGGCGGACGCTCGGTTTCTCTACCGTGCTGCTCGGCTTGGCAATCCCCTGCTTTCCCGCTTCGCCCGGTTTCGTTTCATTGTCCGGGGCGGGGTCGGGCGTCACCGGCACAGGCGGCAGCACCGTCGGCAGAAACGTTTCCAGCTTCGGAGCGAACTTCGCGGCGTCTTCATCATTAGCGAACTCGATCGCAACGAAGATCGTCGGCACATCCGTGCGGGCGGCCCAACTCGCGAACATTAGTCGTGAGGACCACAGCGCTTCTGAATTCTTTTTTAAAAAAGTAATTATCGATTTGAATTGGGGTCCGGGATCGGCAAGTTTCACAATCGGATCGACAATTTCACCCGCGCCGCCGTTACTCAGAAGTTGGCCGAGGTTTCGAATTTCACCATAGAATTTGTAAGTGTCCGTCGAAAGTAGATCGTCCAATGCCGGAGCGTCAGTGCGGACCGCAGTCTCTGCGGGCGGTTTTGCCGGCGTTGGCTGTTGCGCAGCGATCGGAGCACCAAACAGCGCAATCAATAACACGGTTGAGATGAAACGTGAGAGGCGCGGCGCGGCGCCGGGGGAACCGATTTTCATGCTTTAGAACCTCCGTCAAAGATAGCCGCAGTTTCGTGAGCATACCAGAATAGGCCGGTCAGCTTGAACAAATTTCGAATGCCGGTAGCGCTTCATTTCAGATCGAGCCTCGACGTAAGGGGGAGGGCGGGGCCGGCGGGCCGCGCTGAAGCCCTGCCGCGAATTCGTTTCATCTAAAATTTACCGGGCATTTAAGAGCGTCGTCTGCGACGAACGCGGCCCAGCGCGCCGCACTTCCAGTCGCAATTAGCCAATTTCTCAAATTGAACTTTCGCAAATGCTCGTTCGTTAGCTGCAAAACTTCCGACCGTGCAGTCATACAATTTCGCCCGACCGGATGACTAATAATCTGAGTACGGACCGTAATCAATTTCGGTTCAATCCGAAAGCCTGCCAGATATTGGCCAGTAGTTCCCCGATACCTTCTGGAATTGGGAGGGACGAACTATGCGAACCACGATCAAGATTTCCGTCATTGCGCTGCTCTTACCCATATCAATCCTTGTTTTCGCCAACTGTTTGCTTACCGGCTCGAGTACTCGGGGCCAAACCACATCGTTGACGGCGCCGGCTGAGGTGGTCGCGTCGGACAACGCCTACTCAACCAAGGTCGGCATTAGCTGGAACACGGTGCGGGGCGCGACGATCTATCGCGTCTTTCGCAACACGACGAGTGACCCAGCGACTTCCACCGCAATCGGCGCCACGGCGGAAGGAACATTCTTTGACACAACGGCGAACGCGGGACAAACTTTTTTCTATTGGGTCGGTGCCGAGAACGGATCAATCGTCAGCCCATTGAGCATCGCCGATCCGGGCACGCGCGCAATTGGAGCTATTAATGGACCAATCGCGCCCCTGAGCCCACCTCCGCAACCAGCAGGTAATTTAGTGACCGCCACCAAGGCTTATCTTGGTAAGACGCTTTTCTGGGATGAACAGTTATCGTCGACGCGGACAGTGGCGTGCGGGACCTGTCACTTCGCTGCGAACGGCGGGTCAGACGGGCGGGCGTTAGTCGGCAATACCCGATCGAGAAATCCGGGCGCGGACGGTGTGTTCGGAACAGCCGACGACGTCTTTGCCTCGCCGGGCGTCATCAGCAACAACAGCGACGGCACATATTCGTTGTCGGCAGTGTATGGGTTTGATGAGCAGGTAACCGGACGCAAATCACGTTCTTACATCGACGCAGGATTCTCGCCTCTGTTGTTTTGGGACGGAAGAGCCAGCGGAACGTTCACCGATCCCATCGGCGGCGCGGTTGTGCTTTCGAACGGCGGCGCGCTTGAGAGTCAGGTGCTTGGCCCACCGGTCAGCTCGACGGAAATGGCGAACGCTAATCGCACCTGGGTTGATGTGGCGTCGCGCGTTGCTAACGCGACTCCGCTCGCCCTGTCACCCGCAGTGCCCGCAGGCCTGCGCGATTGGATCGGTGGCCGCAGGTACCCCGAATTATTTCAGGAAGCATTCGGATCATCTGAGGTAACTCCTGTGCGTATCGCAGAAGCGATTGCGACCTTTGAACGAACGCTCTATTCAGATCGCACGGCCTTTGATTTGAGTGTGCAACAAATCACGCCGCTGGGCGCGGCCGAAAACCGGGGCCAGGTCATCTTTAACACGCGGGGTTGCAACGTCTGTCACGCCGGCAATCTGTTTAGCGATAATGCGTTTCATAACATCGGCGTGCGCCCGCAGACCGAAGACACCGGCCGCTTCCAAGTGACCGGCAACACCAACAACATCGGCGAGTTTCGCACCCCGAGTCTGCGCAATGTCGGCTTGCGTGGTCCATATTTTCATGACGGCCATTTTCAGGCACTCGAAGAAGTCGTGGCCTTCTATAATCGCGGCGGCGATTTCGACGCGCCCAATATCAATCACAATCTGATTCGCCCCCTTGGCTTGAACGCCCAGCAGCAATCGGATCTCGTAACGTTCCTTAGAAACGCGCTGAGCGATCCCCGGGTCATCGCCGGAACAGCGCCATTTGATCGGCCTACGCTTTACAGCGAATCGAATCGCGTTCCGCTGGTCACGGGCAGCGGCAGCCAGGGAGCGGGCGGAAATATTCCGCAACCGACCGCAATCGAACCACCCCTTGTCGGAAATCCCGGTTTTACCGTCGGTGTTTCCAACGCGCTTGGCGGCGCGCAGGCCGTGCTCGTGATCGACAGCACCGATCCGGGAGCTGGTCCAGCCATTCCGGCAACTGCATCGTTCGCGCGCATCAGCTTGACCCTTTCGGGCAGCGGCGCCGGGCAGGGATTTGGCTCGGCCAGCCTTTTGGTGCCCGCAAATTCAGCTCTGGTGGGCTCTACATTTTTCGGCAGGTGGTTCGTCAAAGATGCGAACGCTGTGGGTGGAGTGTCAGTTAGTCCGGCTTTCAAGTTTACCGTGTTTGGCGACACCAGCTCGATCACAACCAACGCGATCGACGACGCGAACACCTTCGTCGTACAGCATTATCGCGACTTCCTCAATCGGGAAGCTGAGTCGTCTGGACTTGGGTTTTGGGTCAATCAAATCACCCGCTGCGGTGCCGATGCTGCCTGCATCGACGTCAATCGAGTCAACACTTCCGGGGCGTTTTTCCTGTCGATTGAATTCCAGGAAAGCGGTTATCTGGTTTACCGATTCTATAAATCGGCGTTCGGGAATTTAGCCGGGGCGCCTGTGCCGGTACGGTTTAGCGACTTCCTTCCCGACGCGCAGCAACTGGGACAGCGCGTTGTTGTCGGTGAAACCGGTTGGCAGACGGTCCTGGAAAACAACAAGCAAGCTTACGCGAATGCATTCGTGCAACGAACGCAATTCACTTCGAATTTTTCAATTTCGGTAACGCCTGCCGCTTTCGTCGATACGTTGTTTACTAACGCCGGGGTCGCACCTTCCAGCGCTGATCGTGCAGCCGCGATTGCAGAGTTTGCCGGGTCCACGAATACTGCTGATATAGCTGCCCGGGCTCGCGCGCTTCGCAGAGTGGCGGAAAACACCACCCTCGCCCAACAGGAAGTCAACCGCGCTTTTGTCTTGATGCAGTACTTTGGTTACTTGAGAAGAAATCCCAACGATGCGCCTGAAGCTACGCTTGATTTCCAGGGCTACAACTTCTGGCTGAACAAGCTGAACACCTTCAACGGAAACTTCATTCAGGCAGAGATGGTAAAAGCATTCCTGTCATCGAGTGAATATCGTAGAAGATTTGGTTCGTGAGGTCGGACCGCGTGGCTTAGCCTAAAATCCAGCAATCTGATATCAAGTCGAACCGCCGTCTCTCGCAGGCGGTTCCGCTCTTAGTCAGTCACCGCCATATCTGACTTCCATTCGCTTGATGCGCGTGCCGGCAATGAACAACACCAGGATCGTGACGATCAATAATCCCGGGATCGAAATCCAGGCCGGGGTGGGCTCGGCAATGACTGCAAACGGTCCTTCCGAAATCGGCACCGGGACCAATGAATTCAAATAATGGATGACACTGATCTTTTTGAGCAGCGGCGGCAGCAGAAAATTGATCCATTCCCACCCATAAAGCACCAGCGCCGGAATTATTGGATTACGAAAGAAAAGACCCACCACCAGGAAGAACGCGCCATAACCAATGCAGGCCAGAATCGTGATCGTGACGTACCAAACGAGATGGTTCATCCCGGGCCCATCAAGAAACAACCGCGAACTCTCTGCGTAGAAATGCGAGAAGAAAACCAGCAGCATGCAAACGATGGTTACCGTAGTGAACAAGACGATCGATGTTAGTAACCCGGAAAGGTACTTTCCGGCGACCAGCACCTCGCGACGCACGGCAGACAGGAAGTAATAATGCAGACTGCGATCCACAATCTCGCCCCGAAACAAATTCATGAAGATCCAGGCGCAACCAAAAAACACCACCGTGCGCAGAATCATTGAGTTGTAGAAGATCGAATAAATGGAAAACAACTGATTCGCGCTGCGCCCCAGCGGGTTGATTATCTCAACCATGATCAGGAGGCCGATGGGCATTGCCGCTAAAAGGTAGACCAGCAGCGAACGCTTGCCGAAGAAATTCTTCCTCAGATCGAGCCGCATGATGGCCCCGATTTGTCGCAGCCACAGCGACATACTTGAACCGCCCACTTCTGGGCTGTTCATCTGCAGTGAATCAGCGGTTGAACTCATAACAATGATTCCGTTTCAGCGGCGGCTCATGTCCCGCCACTCACCGAGTTATTAGGGGGGGGCTGCCCCTGAACGGCCCCTATTGCGCTCCGATCAGGTACTCGTAAACTGCACTGAGATCGTCGTCCACGGGCACAATGGATTCGACTTCGACCTGGCCTTCAGCCACCACGTTATTTAACGAGAGATAAAACTGATCCGGGTTTCGGATTTTTACGAATAGACCGCGACGGTCATCATGTACGCGGGCTTCGACGACATCTGTGCCTTGAAAAATTCGTGAGGCCAGTACCGATGGATGATTGCAACGAATCAGCACCTGCATCGGATGTTCAACGTCCATTTCATCCCGCACGCCCTGAATGCCGCCTTCGGCTACTACGTAGCCGTTGTTGAGTAACACTACCCGGTCCGACATCATGTCGACTTCGTGCAGGATGTGACTTGAAATGATCAAGTGAAGACCATCGGCGGCAAGCTGTTTGAAGAGCGCAATCGTTTCCGCCCGTACCACGGGATCGAGGCCATTTAGCGGCTCATCCAAAATCAGCACCGAGGGTTGGTGTGCAATAGATTGCGCCAGCCGCGCTCGCTGGCGCATGCCTTTGCTGTAGGCGCCGAGTTTTCGGTCGCCCGCCGGCAACAGGTCAACTCGCTCGAGGGCCGTCTCGGTCAGCTCGTCGGCCTGTTTTCTGGTAAATCCAGTGACCAGCAGGAATGAACGGATGAACTCGCGGCCCGTCAATCCGCGCGGAAA
Source organism: Pyrinomonadaceae bacterium (assembly GCA_046262835.1). Taxonomy (GTDB): domain Bacteria; phylum Acidobacteriota; class Blastocatellia; order Pyrinomonadales; family Pyrinomonadaceae; genus UBA11740. The sequence continues at coordinate 113,719 of JBHELZ010000006.1, read as the reverse complement.
GGAATCGAATTGCGAACAGTAGCCGAGTTTACGAAACAATCTGTCCGGCTCATCGGTGGGAATGCCAAGAACGCTGATGTTTCCCTGGGTCGGGCGCAGCAGACCCGCCATCAAATTCATTAATGTCGTCTTCCCTGCGCCGTTTGGACCGACGAGGCTGGTGATCCCGGCAGGAATTTCGAGGTTCACGCGATTCACACCGAGGATCTCGCCATAAAACTTCGAAACGTTTTCGAAGACGATGAGTTGTTCAGACACGATGGCCATAAGAACTAGTTGCGTTTAGACCAGGCTACTGCCCGCCTTTTCAAATGAGTACTGACGCTCGTCGGTCAGTCGAGGGCGCGCTCCATCATTTCACCACCTCATACGCCTTGACCTTCCGCGACAGCAACCACAGGCAAAGCGCGCAAATCAGAAACAGAACCAGCCACGACGCCCAGAGCGGCGGCTCAGCCATCAGGGTTTCACGAACGATCACACCTCGGCGCATTTCCTGCACCTGGGTGGATGTTTGTACGAACGTGCCGAAGAGTCCCGCCCAAACGTTCCGGATCAGCGTGCCGAGACTCAAAAGGTTTGCCCGATGTGTTTCCAACATCTGGTTCAAAATCTCCGCGAAGACGGACGGAATAAAGACGAGACCGATGAGCGCGGCGCTGGCGGCCAGCCGCCATTTTACCCAGGCCGAGATCGTCTGTGTGAGCAGCGCCAGCACAAGGATCCAGACCAGACTGCCGAGAAAGATGGCACTGGCCAGCGGAATGTTTTGCGAGAACCAGGACCAGCCTTCGAGATAGCTTTGCAGTAAGAAGAGAATCAAACCCGGAACCCAGGTGATTGTCGACAGCAACAGAATCACAATCGACATCTTGCCGATAACATATTCGCTGCGGCTGAATGGGCGGCAAAGATATAGTGGCAATCCATTGTTTGTGAGATCTCGCGCCACTTGCTGGGGTCCGACCAGCAACGCCATAAAGAAGCCAATCCATCCCTGAATTTCGACGAACGTTTGAAAAAACTTCGCGTCAATCGGCAAGACATTGACGACATCGAGCCTCATGATTGCCAGCGCTTCGGCGTTGTGTCGCAGGTATATCAGGATGGCAAAGACGAGCGGGGCCATGAACGACAGCACGTAGAAACCTGTAAACAGCTTCGAGCGAAACACATCACGAAACGCATGGCGGGGAATGATCAGAAAACGACTCCATTCGGGCGACAGTGCGCCCGCGTATCGTTTGTATGCTCGCTCAAGTACGGCCATGTTTGTAGTGTCTACGAAGCCCGGCCGTAGGCAGGGCCAGTTGCATAATCGAAACCAGGGAGTCCCCGGTGGCCCTCGCTTACAGTCGGGCTTCCGACATCGGCGCTCCGCTGTCCATTGCCTTCAAGAAAATGTCTTCAAGTGAGTCGCGTTTATAACTCAATCGCCGAATTTGCACCTGTGAGTCGGCCGCCAGCTTATAGAGATCGCGGATCTCGGCGCCGTCTTGCAGGATAATCTTCAACCGATGATCGCCGGTCATCGCGCTCTCGCAGCCCAGCAAACCGATGCCTTTCACAAACGATTTAAGTTCGCCGCGCGTCTCGAGCATAAGAAACTTTTTGTTTGCCTTGCGCTCTTCTTCGAGGTTGCAATAAACCACCAGTTGGCCATCCTTCAGAATCACGATCTCTTCACAGCACTCTTCCACATCGCGCAGCAAGTGCGACGAGAGAACGATGTTTGCCTGGCCGCTGTCGCGAATTTCTCGAATCATTTTAATCATTCGTGACCGCGCGGGTGGATCGAGACCGTTAGTCGGCTCGTCGAGAAAAATCAAACGTGGTCCATGCACGATTGCCTGGGCCAACTTTGCTAATTGCTTCATCCCGAGAGAGAACGTGTCGACTTTGCGATAGCGCGCCTCTCCCAGGCCTACGAAGAACAGGGCTTCATGAGCACGCTCGAGCGCCGCTCCCGCCGGTAGCCCGGAAAGCTCCGCCATGAAGCGTACAAAGTGAATGCAGGACATCTTTGAAATGAAAGAATCGCGCTCCGGCATATAGCCGATTAACGACTTGATTTGATTTGCTTCGCTGCGAATGTCCCTGCCCAGAATTCGCGCGGTGCCGGCTGACGGCAAGTGAAAGCCGAGCAAAGTATGAATCAGCGTTGTCTTGCCGGCCCCGTTTGGGCCGAGCAAGCCAATCGCGCGCCCGCGCAGATCGCCATTAAGATTTTTCAGGATGGGGCGGCCGCCAAAAGTAACGGATAAATTGTCGAGGGTGATTACGCCAGCGCCATCGCTATCGTTGTGCTGAGAATTTGTGGCTGCTGCTTCGAGTGTCATTCTTTTTCGCGAGATTTCTGAATGTCTTTACAGCGTTTGGCCCATTCAGAACGAGGAAGAACGTTCCCCAGAATATGCCGACCGATGTTCTTACGAAAAGATTGTCCCATGAGTTCAGGAATAAGATCGAGAGTCCCAGTGCGACCAGGGTAAGACCGTTTACGAGAAGACGGTGTTCGGTTGCTGGCGTCATTGATATTCTCCTTCGTCTTCCGAAACGAACAAGCAGCAGAGGCACGGAGAAACAGGGGCCGTAAATGCTCCCCTGTGTAATTTTCTCTGCGTCTCTATGACTTTGTCGCCGGAATTATTTAGTCGGCTTCATTCCCTGCTCCAGAATGTGGTGCAGTTCAAACGCATTCGGCATTCCGAGCAGCGTGGCCGGGCTCAAGCCGAAAGGACCGCCTTCAGTGTTCGCCGCGAACTCAATGTGATCTCCGAAGGCGTAAGCATAAGCCAGCGTCGGTTCCATGGTCGCAGCCATCGTGATCGCCCGTTGTGGACCGGACGGCATATTGCCCGCTTGATTCGCGAAGGGCTTAGCCAGCGGCGCCAGATTTTGATAAACAAGCGCCGAGAAGTTCACGTTCCCGTCCGCGGGTAAACCGGCGGTAAATTGTGGCGAATGCAGCAGCGTGCTGCCCGATTCATGAAACCGGAGCGCTTGATCAACCAGGGCCCGAGTGGGACCGGCAATCAAATACCCGTTCGCCATTATGTAATTCACTTCGACGCCGCCGAAGTCTTTCGATCGCAGCGTATAAAAAGTGCGTCCGCCGGAATCAGCCTGGTCCCATTCAATATCTTGTTTGCCTTCCTTTGCCAGTTGCTTGTTTACTTCAGTGACAACCTGCTCAAAGGTCTGCTGCAGATGCGCCGGATCGTTCACTTGAATAACCAACTTCCACGAGGGGGTCGGAAAGATTGGCCCATCGATGGCGAACGCATAGTCGCCCCCCAACGGCGCCGCAAAATCGTCGCGCAAATTCAAGCCATGATCCTTCTGCAATTCGTCGAGATGCTTGTTCAAATCCGGACAAACATTATTGATTACCGCCAGCAGGTCATCGACCACAGCCGTCGGATTTTTGATCACAAAGCCGGCGACCAGGTTTGCATCCGGCGAAATGTATTCGAGCGATTTCATCGGCGCCGGTTGCGCGAGCCAGGAAGTGATTCCGTGGTCCGCCTGGTTGTAGGAAAGCACAGCGCGGGTGTGGGTCTTGCTGCCGTCCGTATCTTTCTGATCCAACACGAACGACTTCATGTCGAAGACACCCAGCTGGTTGAGTGCCTGCTCGTGATTATCGCCCACCGCGATGCGGCGGACGCCACGAGTGTGTGCGATGATCTTTTCCAGATCGGCGCCCAGAACGATTCCTGCGCCTTCGTGATAGACCTGCGCGATACGGGAATAAAAAGGCGTGGAAGAAAATCCGCCGCCGCCGACTGCAATGGTCTGCAACTGTTCGAGCTTTGGAGAGCCGACGAGCACGTTATCCGTAATCCAGACGTACAATTGTTTGTCGCCGCCAGTTGAGTTGGTCGTGGCCTTAGCGGTTCGAGGATCTTCAACCCACACAACCTGCGGAACTTTGCCATTCGTGCTCAGCTTCTGCACCTCGCTGTCAAAGAAGGCGCGAAAGTCAGCGGGGTTTTTCAGTTCAGCCAAAACGATGGGTTCAGTCGGCTGCCCCTGATCGTTCATTCCGGCGCCGACGGCAATTTCTTCACCCAACTGATCTCCGAAGTCCTTGATGGTCGTGATGGCCTGGCTCATTCCGGGACTACGCGGCTCGTGACGATTGCCGAACCAATCGCGCAGGGCTGGATTCTGTTGAATGCGCTCTTCGATGATGCGGTTCGATTCAGCAATCGACGCCGCGAGATTCGGAAGCGCTGCATATAGGACCGTGCTTTCCGGCATCATGTCGAGCAGTCGCGTTGAAGTGCGGACGCCGGGCCGCGGAACTGCGTTCAACTCTTTCTTCAGCGAGGCCAGGGCGTCAAGGGTTTGCGTATATCGCGCGGCACTGCGACTCCATGAAACTTCATCCTTGACCGGGACCGTGTCGATGGACGCATTGGTGGTGGCCTGATCGCCCCCGCGCAGTACCTTATCTGTGCCATTGCGGTCCAAATGAACTTCGCCTTCGATGACACTGACTCGTGAGCCCTTCGTTCCGGCATTCACGGCAAAAGTAGTGCCCGTCACCGAGACGAGCGAATCGCCGGTATCGACGTACAGGTGGCCCTTTTGTTTGGCGGCTTCAACAATCACACTGCCGCTGTCCAGGTGCACGGTCGTGCCGCGCATGGTTTGACTCATTGAGAACTCCGACCGATCCTTCATTTCGATCGTCGAACCATCTCCCAGGCGCACAACGGCGTGAGCGTCCTTTGCGGTGCGAATCACATCGCCGCGGGCAATCTTTTCGCCCACGGCCAGAGGACGCGTCCTGGAATCGGCAACCACGTACAAGGGCCCATCGGCCGCTTGCACAGTGGCTTCCAACGATCCAAACGGCACATAGCGTTGAATCAAAGGCAACGCGACCAATCCCAATCCAATCAACAGCGCGGCCGCCACGCCCCAGCGCAGGACGACGGGAAGCAAACTGTACTTATTAGAGCGCAAACGTTTCGCCTGCAGATTGGCCGGGCGGACCTGCTTACCAGCAACGCGAGCTTCGCGCGCCTGCTTAAGAGCTTTACGACAGGGAATACACTCGAGCGCGTGATCGACCAGCAGCATCGAGCGGGCTTCAGAGAGACGGTTGGCCAGAAAGGCAGGAATCAGCGATTGAAAATCCGCGCACCCCTCGATGCGATCGACAACTGACGAAATGTTTAGAGATGGGCTACTGCCCGCCGCCGCGCCCGACGAAGCATCTAGTCGAGACCAAACACGCCCACCTGCGTGGTTTACCGCTCCATCGTCAATCTGCTCGGAACGAATTCCGGCGACGATTCTGTCCAGCATGTTGTCAAGTTCCTTCTTCTTCATGATTCACTCCAATGTTTGCTAAAAACCATTCCATTCTTTCGAGGCCGGCTACCGCGCCAAATTCCTCGTTTACACCCGGCTAAACGGTTTCCCCATGACCCTGCAAATACTTTCCAATTTCTTTTCGCAAACGCCCGCGTGCACGATGCAGCGTGACGCCGACTACTAAAGCCGAGGTGTTCATGATTTCGGCAATTTCGCCGTTGCCGTACCCTTCGAAGTAGCGGAGCGCGAACATCTGTCCGGCCGTATCACCAAGTTTCGCCACGGCTTCCCGAACCAGCTTTCGCAGTTCGTTGTCTTCGTGATGGGTTTCCGGATTCTGCGTTGAAACCGCCCGGGCCGCACCTGATTCGTTTTCGAGATCATCAATCGCGATTGATTTGGATCTCTTTCGGCTGCGTAACAAGTCGAGCGAGGCATTAATCGCGGCTCGAGAAAAGTACGCTTCGCTATTTTCAGCCGCGGCGTTCGTTTCCTGGCCCCTTGTCATACGCAAAAAAACCGTCTGCAGGACATCTTCAGCATCCGCCGCGCTTCCCGTCACCCGATAAGCCGTGCGAAACACGCGTTGATTATGTTGGTGGAAAAGGACCTCGATCCGGTCTGAGCCGTGCGCGAGTGAACTCGCGGCTGTCGTGCCAAGCGACGCTGCGGATTCGGTAGATCCGAGGTAACCAGCAGATGATTTGAGCGGTTTTACAGCAGCCAGCACAGCTTCCTCCTGAAAATCTTCTCCACCCATAAAACGCCTCAGCGCGGAGATTATTAACACGGGTGCTGCCGGTTGTTAACTTCAGCTGGCTAAAGTTGTAACTTCAGAGACTTAAACAGCAGGAAACCTTTGTCAGTAATACATGAATTCGATTAATAGCCATGGGCCTGGGAAAGCTATTTCGACATGTTCCGGCTAAGAGAATCCAATCGCGAGCGTGCCGCCGTTACTTCAGGACTGTTTGGATATTTGCGCAGGATTTCGCGCCAGGCCCAGCCTTCGTAATGAAATTGTTTAGTCGCGCGGTCGAAACTGAAAGTGACTCCCTGCCGGTTGTAACGATCGAGGCCGCTGTAATTCAAATAGTAAGAGAACTCGGGCGCGCCGCCGGGAGGGAGCTCACGCCTTTCAAATCGCCTCTCAACCTCTCGCGAAAGTTTCGTTGCGGCTGCTTCAGCCGCGTCACCATAAATGAGTAGTATTTTTGGCCGTAAGGCCGAGTGCGCAAAGCTCTCGAAAAATATTCTGGCGCGGGCGACGCGGTCGAACTCATCCGCGCCACTCAGCAGGCGGCTGAGGCGATCGTCATCGCCCACCCGCCATGAGGCAATCACTGCTTCGCTTTGCACCCAACCGGAAGTCCTGCGATTAATCGCAACGTGATAAAACTTCAAACCGTCGCGCGTCCGAATAGAGCCTCGAATTGAAACAAAGCCACCGCGACTTAATCTGCGAATAAGCGGCGCCGAGAGATCCGGTGAGCCGCGCAGGGCGGCCAGTCTTTCATCCACCACCACTGCCAAATGGCCACCTCGCGGCAGGCGAGCTTTGCGGCCAAAGGCTTGGTGAGAACATGCTGGACAGGCGATGAAAAGAAGAATTGCCACGCAGCGAAGAGAAATTGTAGGCGCCATGTCGGTTTGTTTCCTTCACCAGGCGAGGTTACACAACGGTAATTTGCGGACGTTAGATCGATTAACGCCCCGGGCCTTACGCGCGCATAACGATGTAACGAAGGCGTCCCGGCTAGGCGCGGCGGCGACTGGCGTTTGCAATCGTGGGATTAAATTTTGCGCGAACATCAGCGGCCATTAACCGCTCACTGATTCCCGCGTGATGAAAATGACAAATCGCGACCGCGAGCGCGTCCGCCGCATCGTGTGGTTCCGGCACACTGCTCAAAGACAAGAGCACGCGGACCATCTGTTGCACCTGTTGCTTGTCAGCGTTGCCGTAGCCGGCCACGGTTTGCTTCACGCGCCGCGGCGCATACTCTCCGATCTGCAGCGCCGCTTTTTCAGCGACCAGCAGCGCGATGCCGCGAACCTGGCCCAACTTCAGAGTGACTTTGGGATTGACCGAATAGAACGCTTCTTCAATAGCGCATTCGTCAGGTTTGAGTCGCTCGATAACTTGTTCAAGCGCACAACTGATACGCAAGAGCCTGGCAGAAAAAGTTGCGGATGCGGGTGCCTTGATCGCGCCAAATTCGATCAGGTGATAACGCTGGCCGTTGCTGTCGCCCTCGACGACGCCCCAACCGGTTGTTTCACTACCAGGATCGATTCCCAGAACGCGCACAATGACTCAGAGTGTACCGCATTGTGCAAGGGCGATGGAGGAAAGTTTGAATTTCCGTATGAAGGCAGGCTTTAGGCAACTTTGCAAAGTGCATTCGGCAGACAATCAGTATTTAGGCGGCCGCCATGTCCGCTTCGCTCATATCAAAATTGGCGGAAACTTTTTGTACGTCATCGTGATCTTCGAGCGCTTCCATCAACTTAACCATCTGATTCGCCTGCGAGCCTTCCAGCTTGATGTAATTCTGCGGAACCATCTCAACTTCGGCCACCTGGGGAGTTACTCCGGCTGACTTGATCGCATTTTGTACGGTTTCGAAAGTATCGGGCGCGGTGATGATTTCCCAATTGTCTTCGTCATCGCGAATATCTTCCGCGCCCGCATCGATCGCCAGATTGAAAAGTTCATCTTCCGGCCTGGCCGCCTTTTCGACTACCAGATAACCTTTCTTATCGAACATCCATCCGACTGATCCCGCTTCGCCAAGGTTGCCGCCGTTCTTGGAAAAGATATGCCGGAGCTCGGCGACCGTGCGATTGCGATTGTCCGTCACTGATTGAATCAAAAGCGCTACGCCGCCTGGTCCATAACCTTCGTACGTGATCTCTTCATAATTGACGCCGTCTTCTGCGCCGGTGCCGCGGCGCACCGCCCGATCGATGGTGTCGTTCGGCATATTGCCGGCTTTCGCATCAGCAATCGCTTTGCGCAAGCGCGCGTTTGCGTCCGGATCGCCGCCGCCCGTGCGCGCGGCCACCGTTAATTCTTTAATGAATTTGGTAAAGAGTTTCCCGCGCTTGGCATCCAGCGCGCCCTTCTTATGCTTAATCGAATGCCACTTCGAATGTCCGGACATTTGAAAAATAGATCCTTACTATTGGGTTGATTTTGACCGCAGACTATACCACATCCGGCACGCGCGCCGCCGGGTACGCAACGGGAACTATTTTAGCTTTTCGTACTCGGCGCGAGCAGCCATGAGCGCCGGCAGATTCGCATCGGCGTCTTTCCAGAGCGTCAAAAAATCCTGATAGGCCTTCCGCGCCGTTGCGTTGTCACCGCTTAAAGCCGCGGCGCGGGCGAATCCAAGTTGCGCCAGCGGGTAAAGCGGCGAGGTCGGATACCAGCCACGATTAGCGAGTATGACTTTAAACTCGGTGACGGCTCGAGCGCCGTCCTTCTGTTTCAACCAGGCCTGCCCGCGAAGGTACTGTGGCCAAAAATCACCAAACACTTCATATCTCCGCGTCGATTCAAGCATTTGAATGGCCAGGCCCGCGTTGCCCTTGTTCAGCTCACTTTGGGCACGAATAATTGGCAGCCAGCTGGCATTCAGAAGCGTATCCAATGGAAATTTTTTAGTTAATTCGTCTATCAAGGTTTGCGCGGCTGCGGCCTGGCCGCATCCGGCATACGCATTAGCAGCGCTGACAAGGTTCGCTTGCTCACGGGAAAGATCCAGAGCTTGTTTCGCAAGTCGAACCGCCTGTCCACAGTTGCCCAGGGTCGCGTCACGCGTGGCTTCGATCAGCATTACCTGGGCCACTATCTCTTTAGCATCAGGGGCGCGCATCATCTCAACCGCGCGACTGTTAAGTTGATCCGCCTCGGCCAATTGTCCCTGATACCCGGCAACTTGAGCCTGCCAGTTTAATGCCGGTACTGCGTTGCGGTTGGCGTTGGCCCAATCCAACTGCTCTTTCATTACTGAGGCGTCGCCCTGGACAAACCCTAGCTGGTAAAGGCGAGCGTGCATATTGGTGCTCTCAGGCTTCACTTGTTCGGCCTTACGCAGAATGTCCTTTGCTTCATCAAATTTTTGGAGTTCGATATATGCGACGGCCACATTCACGTAAGGACGTGCGTCTTTCGGATTGAGTTCAATTGCTTTGGTCCCCTCGCGTACGGCGAGTGTAAAGGGGCCGACTGTGGTGTATTTATTGGCCAACAGGTTCAACGGTTCCCAGTCGCGCGGGTACGTCGCTTTCCAGGTCTCTAATTCCTGCATTTGCTCATTCCACTGGCCGGTAACGCCGCCGGAGTAACTCGGTGTAATAATGATTCGCTCGCGCTCACTAACCCGGTCTTTGAGTTGGTACGCATTAGTCGATTCATCACGAGATGCTTGCAGCTTCCGGTTGTTGTTGTAGCAGTAAGCAAGTCGCGCGTGGGCAATGGCAAAGTTTGGATCGATTTCTATAGCTCGCTGGTAAAACGGAATCGCATTGACATAATCGGCTTTTGAGTGGGCTTGTACGCCCAGCGAGTATTGGCGCAGGGCCTCCAGCTTGGAGGTCGTCACCTGTTCGATCGGAGCGTCGAATTCCTGGATTGTACCCAGGCTTTCTCCCAGGTTTTCGCGCAACCGCGCCGCCGCCGGTCCCAGCGACTTTAACACTTCTTCTTTACTACCAACTGCCACTTCTTCATTCGCAATTGTGTCCCCGGTTTGCGAGTTAACCGCGTTGAGCAGAACGATGTACTGCGTTCCAACGCGTGAAATCGATCCCAGCAGCATTGCCTTAATTCCATTGCGCGCACAGATATCTTTGCCTATGTCGCGCGTTACGCGTGTATCAGGCGACACGTCCATATATTTCAGTGTGTCCCGAACTCGGTCTTCCGAAAAGATGTTCAAGAATGGCGATTGTTCGAGCTGCACCGCCAGCGCTTGCTTCAAGGTGTCATCAAAAACCTGATCTCCGGTCGTGTTCGTAAAGTCAGCCAACAGAATTGTGTCCTTGTCGGTCAGCACTACGCGTTTTCTAATAAAGGAAAAATAAATAATCGCCGCGGCCGCGGCGATCACGACCAGTGCGGCTACGGCAACTGCGGTTTTGTGACGCCGGATCTCACCAACGATGTATTCAGCGCTCGACGCGCGTGTCTGTGCTACCTGTGAAACCGGGTTAGTCGACAATGCATGAGACTCCCTGGATCGGGTCGTCAGAGGCTGCCCGGGCCGGTGGATCTCCGTGTCCACCAGCCCACCCAACGCGGCGCTGTATTGCTGGGACGCCATTGAACGCTCCAGCTCAATCTGAAAATCTATGCGCTGTTTCAATTTCTTCAAATCCGATTCAAATTCCTTTATCGTTTGATACCGTTCATCCATGTCCTTACGCAGCGCCTTCAGGACAATCCACTCGAATTCCGCCGGAGCATTCGGCGCAAAGCGGGCCAGGGGCGGTGGATCGCTTTTCGCAATCGCAACGATCACGTCGGTCTTGGTCTCTCCCGAAAATGGCGCGCGGCCGGTCGCCATTTCGTAAAGCACAACCCCCAAACTCCAGATGTCGGTGCGCGCATCGACGGGCTTTCCCCGCGCCTGCTCGGGCGACATGTATTGCGAAGTGCCCAGCACCATTCCCGCGTCCGTCTGCACCATCGCGCGCGTCACCGCTTCGGTGTCTGTTTCATCGGACGCCGTCCGCTCCATTAGTTTTGCTAAACCGAAATCCAGCACCTTCACGTGGCCATTGCGCCGGATCATCACGTTCTCAGGTTTAATGTCGCGATGAATGATTCCCGCGGCGTGGGCTTCTTCGAGGGCGCCGGCAATTTGAATTGCCACATTCAGCACCTCCGGCAACTCCATCAGAGCGCCGGAAAGTCGAGTGCGCAACGTTTCGCCATCGACGAATTCGGTCGCGATGAAGTGACGGCCGCCCTCGTCACCCATTTCGTAGATGGTGAGGATGTTCGGATGATTCAATGCCGAGGCCGCATACGCTTCCTGGTCGAAACGGTTAAGGCGATCGCGATTGTGCGTGAGTTCTTCCGCGAGCACCTTCAATGCAATCTTGCGGCCTAGTCGAGTGTCTTCAGCCAGATAGACCTCTCCCATGCCGCCCGAGCCAAGCTTTTCCAGAATTCGATAGCGAGAAATGATTTCCAGATCCATTTGGGGGACTCGACGTCTATCTCAACCGGCCCAACTCTGCCAAAGTTATTGCGCTTGCATTTCTGATCCGAATGACCTTGTTTTTGGAGTGCTGCCTGACACCATCTAATCGCAGTTTGCGGGCACTCGAAAGGTCTTCGACAAAAACCTTATGAGTTCACGATTGGCCGCGCCTTCGACCGCTGCGGCCGCAACTCGAATTCTTAGCGCGTCGTTACGGTAACCGGCGATTTCGCTGCGCGAGGAACGGGGCTGAACACGGACGGTCATGGTAATACTGTGCTCATCTTTGCTTTGCCGGCCCACGCGGCAGGTAATATTAAGTGTTAAATGAAAAATGGTAAATAGGCGCGTGCCGACGTCATCATGGGCATCCTGGTGCTCAAAAAAACTGGACCGGCCACGCGTGCAGCAGCGTAGAGGCCACTGCGGATTGGCATACCCAAATAATAAGAAATGCCACCAACGGAGAAATATCAAACATTCCCACCACCGGGACCATGCGACGAAGCGGTCCCAGCAGTGGTTCGGTTATTCTCACGACAAAGCGCATTAGAGGGTTTGCGTAACTCATGCCGACCCACGAGAAAATGATCCGCACAAAAATTGCCATCGTATAGAGTCCCAGAAACCCGAACAGCAAATATCCGATTATTCCGGTTGTTGCGTCCGCTCGATGACTAGTCAGCGCAAACAAAACACCGGCGATCGTATTAAGAAATGTTCCGGCAATTTGGATTACCAGGTAACCGGCAACAATCAGCAGAATTATCACGATGAGAGGCGCGGCTTTTGGATCCAGCCGGAAGCCGCGCAGCATTGCCCGCGCGGGCGCAAGAATCGGCTCAGTTGCTCGCCGCAAATAAGCCGCATGCCGGGTAAACGGATTTACATCAAGATAATTAAAGAGCGAGCGCAAAATAATGAGTACGACGCCGGCGAGGATCATCGCCATGATCGCCCAACGCAGGGACGAACTGATGAGAGCTAGAACCGGCATGTGTTTGATTCGGAGCAGCCGCGTGACCTGCACGGAGGACGGACAGACCGGGAACGAGCGCCCTGCTTCACGGTCGGGCTGCTACCTCCCTTGTTCCAAAAATCGCCGTTCCGACTCGCACGATCGTTGCTCCCTCCTCGATCGCGATTTCAAAATCGTGGGTCATGCCCATCGACAGCTGTCCAGGCGCATCTCCAAACGCGCCGCTGCTCTGCAACTCATCTCGTAATTCACGCAATCGACGAAAGTATGGACGCGCGCTTTCCGCTTGATCGAAGAAAGGCGGCAGCGTCATGAGGCCGATCAACTGCAATCTATCGCTTTGCTGAACCGCATTAACAAGTCCGGGAAGTTCTGCTTCATCAACGCCAGTCTTGGTTGCTTCATGACCGAGATCTAATTGTATTAGCACCGGCATCATCGCGCGATTCGCCTCTTCACAAACCCGGTTCAATCGTATCGCAAGCGAGGCAGAGTCAAGGGAGTGAATTACATCGAACAATTCAACTGCCCGTCGCGCTTTATTTGATTGCAGATGGCCAATCAAATGCCATCTTGCCGTTTCGCGGCCAATAACAGGAATCTTAGTCTCGGCTTCCTGAACCCGGTTCTCGCCAAAATCAACAACTGCCATCGACAACGCATCCTGGATGGCCTGGACCGGGTGAGTTTTGCTGACGGCGACCAGGGTTATTTCTTCCGGGGATCGGCCTGCTCGCCGCGAGCTGTCGATTATCCTCGCGCGCACACGGTCAATGCGCTCGTTTAACAATATAGATTCTGGAGTTTGCGTCATCGCTAAAACCAGCTCACTGAAACCCAACTATAACAATGCCGCAAGGTGATGGCTAACAAGCGAACCTATAATGAAAGTCGTAACGAGTTTCTTCTGACCCTTCGAATCAGCAGAGCGCGCTACACATAGTCTCCGTGGCGTATGTCACGGGCGTAGTAGAGCACCTCAAGACTCATATTGCGTACGACTTTTCTCTCCCCCAATTCTTAGTGTTGAGAAGGAGGAGTTATGAAGAAGATCTTATTTTGTATCTTAAGCTGCGCAGCGATTACCTGCGTACTTTCATCCACAGCTTTTGCTCAGGGACGCGGAAGAGAAAGAGGCGAACGCAGAAGATCGGACGTCTTCGTTAACCGTCAGTATGCGCGTGAGGGACAGGATCGCCGCCCAGGGAATCAGAATTGGAAATGCGGCGTGTTTGTAAATTGCCACGACGCCCGCGACGGTCGCGTGGACGGCCGCGGCCGAAATGTTGGTCGCAATCGTTTTCGTAATGACAGACTTGTTGCGCGTGGCGCGCGCGTCGGATATCGCCGCTACAATACGAACGATTATTGGAGTCGTAACCATTTGACCGGCACAAGATATCTAAACAACCGGGCACGATTACGGAGCCGCACCTGGCGATTCAGGTAGCAGTCGGCGCTTCGCCATTGCGAATCGTTTAAGTACTCTTCACTTGGATCGAGCAAGTTTAAGCCCGTACTGCGCCTTTAAGCTTCAGAATACCAGGCGCGTCACCGTGAATATTTACCGCGCGGTTTGACACTTTCGAACCGGCGTTCGTATAGTCAATTTCCGCGCGGATGTGGCGGAACTGGCAGACGCGCAGGTCTCAGAAGCCTGTGATGGTGACATCGTGGAGGTTCAAGTCCTCTCATCCGCACCAAAATGCTGAGGCGAGGGCCGACAAAATCGGCGCTCGCCTTTTTGCTTCCAGTGTCTTTAGTGGGGAGTGCAACCGCGGTCCCATCGCCGCCACCGGACTGGAGCGCAACCGTCCCGGTTGCCTCATTCACTGAGGTTGCCTTTGATTCCACTGAGCAGGCAAGGACGCTTGCGCTGTCACGTTAGCATCGTCTTTGCTTTTCGCGTGGGATGGTCGATTAGCGCGGTCGTGTCCTGGCAGTCGCACTAACTTCGCCGCTTCAATTTTCCGCCAATCAAAACGCCAATTGCGCTAATAAACGGGAAAGTGAACGGGGTCCAGATGGGCCAATAGGCTTTTTGCGCAGCTTCCATTTGCGGAACGTTTCCGGCACGAACTAACTTCGCATTCGCCTGACCTTTCATCGTTGCGGAATCGCCAACAGTAATCCATTTATCACATGGACCTCGCGGGCCGCAAACTCATTCTGTGTCAGAAGCCCGACCGTCAGGGAGGGCCAAGTGGGTTGGCGAGCCCGACCGTCAGGGAGAGCCAAGTGGGTTGGCGAGCCCGACCGTCAGGGAGAGCCAAGTGGGTTGCCGAGCCCGACCGACAGGGAGGGCCAAGTGGGTTGCCGAGCCCGACCGTCAGGGAGGGCCAAGTGGGTTGCCGAGCTTCACCGTCAGGCAGGGCCAAGTGGATTGCCGAGCCCGACCGTCAGGGAGGGCCAAGTGGGTTGCCGAGCCCTCCCTAACGGTCGGGCTTCTGACACTTTCACTGTTTCGCTATCGCGCTGCGCCCACCGCGCAAAACGTACTTTTGAATCTTGCCGGTTGCCGTTTTGGGCAACTGATCGATAAAGCTCACAGTATGCGGCGCTTTAAAGTGGGCCAGGTTTGCTCGGGCAAATTCGCAAATTTCATCTTCGGTCGCGGCTGCTCCGTTCTTGAGCACCACAAAAGCATGTGGGGCCTCGCCCCAACGTTCATGCGGCAGTCCGACAATTGCGACCTCCTGCACCGCCGGATGCCGCAACAACACCCCTTCAACTTCCACGGAAGAAATATTTTCTCCGCCGCTGATGATCACATCTTTCAAGCGATCGCGAATCTCGATATAACCGTCCGGGTGAATCACGGCGGCATCGCCAGTATGAAACCACCCGTCACGCATTGCTTCAACGGTCGCGTCGGCATCGTTGTAATAGCCGCGCATCACTACGTTGCCACGCACCCGAATCTCGCCGACCGTCTGGCCGTCGTGTGGTACCTCGGCGCCTTTATCATCCATTACAGTTGTTTCGCCGGAAGTGATCAGCTCAACTCCCTGCCGGGCCTTGATGATTGCGCGCTCGGCGATCGAAAGCTGTTGATGCTCTGCTCGCGGCTCGCAGACAGTGATGAACGGCGTGGTCTCAGTTAATCCGTAGACTTGCGTTACCGTCCAACCGAGTTCGCCTTCCAAACGCTCGATGGTTGACGCAGCCGGCGGCGCGCCGGCGGTGAGCACGCGGACTCCGGGGCGCGCCTGGCCCCGTACGTCTGCTTCCGCATTCGCGAGACCAATCAGCACGGTGGGCGCGGCGCACAGCATCGTGATTCGTTCTTTCTCGATGATTTCAAAGACCAGACGCGGATCTACTTTCGGCAGGCAGATGTGGACAGCACCGGCGGCCGTTACCGTCCAAACGAACGTCCAGCCGTTGGCATGAAACATCGGTAGCGTCCAAAGGTATCGATCTGCGCACGACATATGCTCGTGCACGAGGGTGCCGATGGAATTCAAGTACGCATTGCGGTGAGTAATCATCACACCCTTGGGACGCGATGTGGTGCCGCTGGTGTAGTTGATCGTCAACAGATCATTTTCATTGATCAGAGGCCGCGCAAAATTGTCCGTAGCGTCTGTCAACAGACGTTCATAATCGAGCCAATCAGCCC
Source organism: Pyrinomonadaceae bacterium (assembly GCA_046262835.1). Taxonomy (GTDB): domain Bacteria; phylum Acidobacteriota; class Blastocatellia; order Pyrinomonadales; family Pyrinomonadaceae; genus UBA11740. The sequence goes on along the minus strand of JBHELZ010000006.1, from coordinate 97,569 downwards.
TCGGGCCGTCCAGCGAAACAAAATGCTCGACCGTTTGCAATCGGCGTCGAACGCTATCGATAGCTTCGAGGTAGTCTGAATGCGCACAAACAATTTTTGCCCCGCTGTGATTGATTAGATAAACGAAATCCTCGGCCATGAGCCGGTAATTGATCGGCACCAGCACCGCGCCTAGCTGTGGTACCGCATAAAATGATTCGAGCTGAGCATGAGTGTTGGGCGCGATATAAGCGATACGATCACCCTGGCGGGCGCCGAGTTGCTGCAAGACGGCCGACCACAGATCGCACCTCTTAAAGAACTGATCATAGGTCAGCCGCAAATCACCATCGACAACTGCTTCGCGATCGCCATAGAGCTTCCGCGCGCGCCGGGCAAAATCGATCGGAGTGAGCGGAGTCTCCATTTTTTTGGTGGATGCGTGCTAGCGGCGAGAGAGCGCCCGGACTTTTTTAGCGATCAGCGGAACGATCTGTCGCGGCACATCGATAGCCGCTTTGATATGCCGCGCGTTGGTGAAATGGCCGGCCACGTAGATTCCCGGAATATTCGTCTCAAAAGTTTGCGGGTCGTAAATCGGGACTTCGGTTAGTTTGCCGCGCGTAGTTTGCACACCCAGGTTTTTCAGCATCGTCAAATCGGCATCACTTCCAATCAGCACAAAGACCACGTCGTTGGCGATCGTGACTGATTCACCGGCCTCGCTCGTAAGGGTCACCGATTCGTAGGTAATCTCGTCGATATGTTTGTAGAGGATGACTCGGAGTCGGCCTTCCTCAATCTCACGTTCAAGCGGCGAGCGCACCCAGTGCTTCATCGCCCCGGCTTTGGGATCACGGTTTTCCCAGTCTTCGCGCCAGATAGCCATGGTCGTACGGACGCCTTCTTCGGAAAGGAACAAGGCAGCCTCAGCGGCGCTGTTGCCGCCACCGACGACCAGCGCTTCTCTGCGAACGTACGGATAAGGCTCGACAAAGCGGTGATGGACCTTCGGCAAATCCTCGCCCGGAATATTCAGACGCCGCGGATGCTCCATCGCCCCAAACGCAACCAGGACATTTCGCGCGTGATACTTCTTGTCTTCGTCGTGCGCATGAAAACCGCGGCAGCGCGTGTTGACGAGGAAGAGACCGTCATCATTGCGCGCGACGCCGATCACTTCTTCACCGGTGTGGATGTGCAGATCGTGGTCCAACACGAAATGAATATAGTGCGACAGCAACTCTTCGCGGGTCGGCTTGTCGCGCACGGGATGCAATGAGCCCTCACGCATCTCCAATTCATTTGGGGTTGAGAACATTGTGCGGCCGACGGGATATTGGCGAATGGTGTTGCCGATTGTGCCCTTCTCGATGACGAGATAAGTGAGGGCCTCGCTGGCCGCCGCATCTGCCGCGGACAAACCCGCCGGGCCGGCGCCGATGATAAGCAGATCGAGTTGGTCCTGATTCGCGATCATGTTTCAGTCTATAGCCATGCGTTCGAGATAAGGCCGGGAAATGTTCGTAATCTTTAGATCTTTATCAGGCATTGGCTTGTAATCAACGCCATACTCAGCATCGAATTTCACTTCAACCTGAATGAGCCCTGAACTCTTCAGCACATAGCGGCCGGCCGGAATTGTCTGCAGCCCACCGTCTTCATCAAAGAGTTTTAGTAAATCAGCGCGACTCATTCCAGCCTTGATCGATATCGCTTCTTTATATCTTTCTGCGAGCCATTGTTGATGAGCTTGATCACCAACGGTTTGGGCCTGAGGAAATGTTCGCAGGGCGATTATTACTAACAACCCCGCAATCGAAAGAATGCCGATCTTCATGTCACACCTCTAACTCTCAAAACTCCAACACTCCCCGCGCCACCACTACCGATGTGCCGCTGACGCGAACCTCTTCGACCTTGCCGGGCGAGCCCTTGACTTCAAGACCAATGCGACTCGGTCGATTAATGAAATCGCCTTGCTCAATTACAAACTTGTAAAGACCGTCATCCGTCGCCTCGAGTCGTGTCGCATCATGGTGGACCAGGTAACCGCCCAGCGGCCCGGCAGCGCTGCCCGTAGCTGGATCTTCTCCAATCCCCATGCCGACAAAGAACCGGGCATGCGCGCGCCCTTTACCAGCCTCGATCGTCTCGCGCGTGAACGCATAACACCCGGTTCCGCCGCGAAAGACCTCGCTCCGCGCAAAAATGTCATCCAGCAGATTCTGATCCGGGCGACAGTTTCCCAGGTGCGCCAGCGATCGAACCGGGACTAGCAACATTGTGTTGCCGGTCGACACCGCCTGGATCGGTAAAGTCTCGTCCAAATCTTCGCGGGCCAAACCGAGCGCGCGCGCGATGTCTGCTTGTTCCTGCGGATCGTCAATCTCTCCGCGAATTTCGAATTTACCCTGTGTCATTGTCACACTTGCCGGCTGGCCATTCTGAAAATCAACTTCAATCGGCAGGACACCGATGCCGACCTCGTGTTTCAAATGAACGCGACCCTTGCCGCCTTTCGGGAGCAACACCACGCCTTCGCGCGCCAGACAATTCCAGGTCCCGACGATCGGATGACCAGCAAAGGGAAGCTCGCTACCAGGAGTGAAGATTCGCAGACGCCGCAGCACGTCTTTCTTTTCGGAGGGCAGCACAAAAACGGTTTCCGACAAATTCATCTCGCGCGCGACCTGCTGCATCTGTTCATCAGTCAAGCCTTGGGCCTCAGGAAATACCGCGAGCGGATTACCAGCAAAAGCGCGATCGGTAAATACATCGAGCTGAATGAAATTGTAATTGGGCAAGAATGTCTCTCCTTTAACGGCCAGCCGGCGTAATAACAGACTGCAACGGGAGCGTCTCCCTTGCAACTCTCTACGCAGCAACCGGGACGGTTGGGTTCCAGTCAGCTTCGCTCAGAGCGCGCGACACCAGCGCGCGACTTCGTCCATAACTTCTTCGTAAACTTGTTGCTGCGGCCCGACGCTTTTCGGAACCTTGAAAGAATGATCTCCCTTTTCAATTGGATAGAGTGTGGCCGGCAGACGATGCTTTTTGATCGTGCCTTTGATCTCATCCGAAGCACCGAACGCATCGCGCGAGCCTTGCACAAAGAGCATTGGCGCTTTGATCTCCGTTAAATGTTCGTCGCGTAACTTGTCCGGACGGCCGGGCGGGTGCAACGGATAACCAAGAAAGACCAGACCTGCCACGCGATCACCTTCAGCGGCTGCAACCTGTGATGCGATTCGGCCACCCATGGACTTGCCACCGATTACAAGCTTGTTGCCCTTCAGCTTTTTATTTTTAAAGGCAGCCTCAATAACCGCCCGATAACAGGATTCCAATCGCGCTTTCGGATCGGGCACGCTACGGCCTTGCTCCTTGTAAAGGAAATTAAAAGTCATCGCGTCGAGACCGCGCGCGGCTAAGCCCGCAGCGGCCATTCGCATAAACGCGCTCATCTGATCCGCCCCGGCGCCATGGCCCAGCACAATCGTACGCTTCGCGCGGTTCTGTTTTGACGCCGGATACAGCCATGCGGTGACCGATTCCGAATCGTTGACGCCAACAATCAGTTTTCCTGCTTCAGCCATAAATTCACGCTTATTTCGGGGCCTTAGCCCATCGAAGGGCGGGCGGTCACCCGCTGTAGCCGATGCAACAGTTCTTTTCTATCAGTATCATTCCTCAACGTCTTCACATGACTTCCTGCGGATCGCTTCTATATATTCGCGGCACGCGATTGCTTATGCCGCACGTGATCTCGTATGAAATCGTTGCGGCTAGCTGGCCAATCTCTTCTGCGCTAATCGCCTTGTCTCCGTCAGCGCCCAGCAAGGTCACTTGATCATCCATCTGCACACCCGGCACCGCGGTAACGTCGACTAAAGTCAGGTCCATCGACACGCGACCCACTACGGGCGCGAATTGCCCGCGTACAATCACGCGGCCACGATTAGAGAGTGCGCGTCGATAACCATCATCGTAGCCGATCGGTAGCGTGGCGATCAGTGAGTCGCGCTCTGTTTCAAAGGTGCAGCCATACCCCAGCTTCTCACCTCGCGGAACTTTCTTCAGCAACATAATTCGCGAATAAAGCGACATAACCGGCCGCAGTGGAGGCCGCGTCACGTTCGCAGGCAGCACATCCGCCATGAATCCGTAAAGCGCCCCTCCCGGTCGCACCATATTTTCGCCTGTGCGCGCCCGCGCAAACGTTGCTGCTGAATTAGCCGCATGGATGAAGGTTGGCGCGAAACCGTTTTCGCGAAAGATTTGCACGCCATTTTCAAACCTGTGAAGTTGCTCGGCGGTGAAAGACTCTTTCGTTTCGTCGTCAGCCGCGGCCAAATGAGTCATCAGCCCATCAACGTGAATGTTTGTGAAGCGTTTTGCCGCCCGCGCGAACTCGGAAACGTGATCAGCGCGGACGCCCAGACGGCCCATTCCCGTATCAATCTTCAAGTGCACATCCGCGGTTACATTCGCGCGGCGCGCGGCCTGGTCCAGTGACTCGATCATATCGAGCCGGTAAACCACTGGCGTCAAATGATGTTGCAGGCAAGCGGTCTCCTGGCCACGCCAAAAACCGCCGAGACAAAGAATTGGCTTTGTAATGCCGGCAAGCCGGACTTCGATTCCTTCCTCAGGCAAAGCGACCCCGAACCATTCGACGCCTGCAGACTCTAAAGCGCGCGCGCATTGGATTGCGCCGTGGCCGTAGGCGTTTGCCTTGACCGCAGCCATGACCGGCACGTTCGCGCGCTCGCGAATCACCCGCAGGTTATGAGCCAGCGCATCAAGATCTATCTCGGCCCAGGTTGAGCGGCCCGTGCGCTCAATTGATTTTGCAGTATCCACAGATCACGCAGATTACACCGATCATTATTGAAATGCAGCCGGGAAGAGCCAGGCGTTTTTCCCGGACTCCACCGCATGACGATTGTTATTGATTGTGTTAGTGCGTGGAATCTGCGGGTAGTTTCTTAGAACCCATCCTCGCCACGATTAATCCGCGGCGAACCTTTGGAACGATCAAAGCGGGCGAGATAAGCGCCGAGCGCGTCTCGATCGAGATCGGCAAACTTGGCGAATTGGTTTACGAAGGCAAGATAGACTGTGTCGGTTGGCCCGTTACGTTGCTTGGCGACAATCAACTCCGCTATGTTCTTGTTCTCTTCCTGCTTGTTGTATTGCTCCTCGCGGTAGATGAACGCAACCACGTCAGCGTCCTGTTCGATGGCGCCGGATTCGCGAAGATCGGCCAGTTGCGGGCGATGATCGGTGCGATTCTCAGGCGCGCGCGACAACTGGGACAGGGCCACCATCGGCACATCCAATTCCTTGGCCAGCGCTTTCAGCTCGCGAGAGATTTGCGAAACTTCCTGCTGCCGCGACTCAAAGCGTTTTGAAGAGCCGGACATCAATTGCAGGTAATCGACGACGATCAGATCGAGTTTTTTCTGCTCAGTCGCCAAGCGTCGGGCCTTTGCCCGCATCTCCAGAACTGAAATGGCGGCCGTGTCGTCGATGAAGATGCGCGCTTCAGCCAGTCTGCCAAGCGCCTTACCCAGGCGCGACCATTCCTCGTTTGAAAGATAACCGCTGCGAAACTTTTGCGCGTCCACGTTTGCCTCTGAGCAAAGCATGCGCATTGCCAGTGCTTCTGCCGACATCTCAAGCGAAAAGATGCCAACGACTGCGTTGCTTTCGATCGCCGCATGCTGCGCGAGCGTTAAGGCCAAACTGGTTTTGCCCATTGAAGGGCGCGCGGCGATCACGACCAGGTCCTGTTTCTGCAAACCGGACGTCAAGGAATCCAAGCCGCGAAACCCAGTAGGCACGCCAGTTACAACCAGATCACGATGCTCTACCGCTTCCGCTTTTTCGAGCACCCGCTCGGCCGGATGCTTGATGTGCTCAAAGCCCTGGCGAATCCTTTCGTCAGCCAGAGCGAAAATTGCATGCTCGGCATGATCGAGAATGTTCTGCGGCTCGTCTTCTTCCTCGAGAGCCTCAGCAGTGATTTTGTTGGCGACTTTGACGAGCTGTCGCAGCAGAGACTTGCCGCGCACAACCTTTGCAAACTGCACAATGCTTGTGACGTGAGGCAAACCATTCGTGAGATTGGTGAGAAATAAGACTCCGCCCGACGAATCAAGCGAATTGTCGCGGCGCAATTCTTCGGCGACCAGGATAGGATTGATTTCGGATCCGCGTTCGAAGAGAGCGATCATCGCGACGAAGATCCGGCGATGCGAAGGCACATAAAAATCCGACGGCTTCAGCAATTCTACAGCCTGAGCAATCAGCGTGTTGTCGAGGATAATTGCGCCCAGGATAGCGCGCTCAGTGTCGGGACTGCTCGGAAGTGCTCGATCGAGAATTGGGCCGCGAATCGGTTCTGGAGTTGCCATTTAAATTGGAATGAACCGCACGAAGGCGTGTCGTAAACTATTAGGTCAGGAAAATATCACAGCCGCCATGAACGTGAGTAATGTGAAACCCATCTTTTTTTATTTTGCACGGTCATGGCGCGAAAAAAGAAAAGTGGCATGACTTAAAATGTCCATGCCACTTTCGCATTAAGAACCTCTGTTTCGGACTGCTTAGCTTTCAGACCCACTTTCGTCAGCAGCGGTCTGGGGCTCGACCTCTGGTTGCCCGTCCGACGGCAGGGGTGCGACCTCGACCCCACCTTCGCCCAGCACGTTGATCGGCAAATCGACTGTCACTTCGCGATGCAAACGAACCGGAACTGTGTAGGTGCCGAAGCGTTTGATGGGTTCGCGCAAGACAATCTTACGTCGATCGATTTCGTAGCCCTGGTTCTTTAACTCCTGGGCGATGTCCATAGATGTGACTGATCCGTACAGCACTCCCGCCTCGCCGACTTTTCGCTCAAATTTCAAAGCCAGTTTACGCAATTGCTCGGCCTGGGATTCTGCGCCCGAGCGGTCCTTCGCTTCGCGTTTTGCCAGGGCAGCTTTTTCGCCCTGAATTTGCCGGACGTTATTGGCCGTCGCTTCCACCGCGAGGTTGCGCGGCAACAAATAGTTGCGCGCGTAGCCGGATTTGACGCGCACGATTTCGCCACGCGCGCCCAGATTATCAATGTCTTCACGTAATAGAACTTGTCTGTGTGCCATGATTTGTAATCCTCAGTCGTTGGTGTCAAAAATCCGACCCTGTAAGGAGGGCCGGCAGGGAAAAGCGCCTCACTCACGCTCGGGCTTTTGACACTGATAACTAGTCAGCCGCGTAAGGCAGCAACGCGATATTGCGCGCGCGCTTGATTGCTTCTGCAAGCATCCTCTGGTGCGCAGCGCACACGCCGGAAATACGGCGTGGCAAAATTTTACCGCGCTCTGGAACGTAGGATTGCAGCAACTTCACATCTTTGAAGTCGATCAAATCAACTTTCTCGATGCAGAAGCGGCAAATCTTTCGCCGTTGCATGCGGCGCGGGCCGCGCGGCATTGTTCGATCATATTCGCGCTCGAAACCGAAGTCGCGGTCCTCGTAATTTGATGACATAAGCTTTCCTTCCCTCAGCCCGCCGAAAATCTAGGCGGCCGAGTCTTCTTCCTCTGATTCAGATGGCGCCTCGGCCTTCTTTGCTTTGCCGTTTGCCGGCTGTTTGGCGGCTTTGCGCGCGCGGCGATCTTTCAATTTGTCCGCCCGCCGGCGCATCTCGTCCACCCGAATCGTCATGTAACGCAAAATCTGATCGTTAACGCGCATGCGACGTTCGACTTCGGCAATCTCCGCGCCTGAGCCCTCAACTTCAAGCAGCACATAGGTGCCGTTTTTCTTGTGGTTGATTTCGTAGGCCAACTGCCGCTTTCCCATCATCTCAGTTTTGGTAATGCTGCCGCCCTGACCGGTGATAATTTTCTGCAGGCCTTCGCTCAGCTGCGTCACTTCAGTGTCCGCCGTGTCCGGATCGACGATGAAGATTACTTCGTAGGTTCTTTTGTCCGCCAAAATTCAACTCCTTCAGTTTGAAAGCCGGACGCGTCCGGCCACTAACGCCTGGCGGAAAGTCCGCCAGCGAAACAATTACGCTTTCTTTGCGCTTACCTCGTTATGCAACGACATAGCCTTGGCAATGCCGTCTCGTAAGACCGAGCCCACGGCCGCTGCCGCGCGCTCTAAGATTTCTGCCAACGATTCTGTCTCTGTCCGCGTAAATTCGTTCAAAACAAAATTCTTCGCGTCACTGATCGGGTGCTGCGGTTGAATCCCGATTCGCAGTCGAATAAATTCGTCTGTTCCCAAGGCACTGATGATTGATTTCAGACCGTTGTGCCCGCCGGCGCTGCCACGTTGCCGCAAACGAATCGCACCAAACGGTAAGGCGAGATCATCGCTGATTACAATTAGGCTGCCCGCATCCAGTTCGGACTTTGAAATCAAACAACTGACTGCTTCACCGCTCAGATTCATGTAGGTTTGCGGCTTGACCAGCTTGACCCGCTCGTTTTCAATCAATCCGCTTCCGACCAGGCCCTGGCATTCACTTCGCCGGACGTTCACCGCGGCCTGCGCAGCTAACTTGTCAACCACCATGAAACCCAGATTGTGTCGCGTACGCGCGTATTCCGCACCGGGATTTCCAAGTCCAACAATCAGGAACATTTTCAAATTCCGATGCCAATTGCGGATTGAAGGCCGTTTCAACCGGCGTCAGCAGACAACTTATTGCGTCGAGAACACACAATCGACAACCGCAAAATTGACAGTCGGCAATGGATTATTTTTCTTCGCTCCCTTCGGCTTCGTCTTCCTTCTTGCCCTTGCCGATAACTTCGGGTTCAGCGGGCGCTTCGCCTTCAATTGGCGCCGCGACCTCTACCGGCTCTTCCTTAATGACGCCAACGGTAGCGATAACCGTGTCCGCCCCGGTCAAGATTTCGACTCCCTCGCTGGTCGGAATATCGGACACGTGGAGCACATCGTGAACGCCCAGGCTGGTTACATCCACATCCAGGTGCTCAGGAATGTCGCGCGGCTCGCATCGAATCTCAACTTCGCGAATGATCTGCTCAAGGACTCCCGCTTGTTCGCGGACGCCAACCGGCTCACCGACGAGTCGCAGCGGCACCGTGGCTTCAATCTTCTCGCCCTTGACCAGCCGTTTGAAATCCGCGTGGACAAGACGCATGCGCACCGGATCGATTTGCCGGTCGACAAACATGACTTCCGTCGCTTCAACGCCCTGGATATCGACCGTGAAAATTGTATTGCGGCCGGTATCCGATCTTAAAATTGCTGCCAACTCCCTCAGGGGGGCGAGCGCCGCCACTGCCTCAGTGGCGCCACCGTAAATCGTCACCGGCACCTGACCATCGCGGCGGGCGCGACGAGCGTCATTCTTTCCCCGGCCTTCCCGCCGGACTGCACGGACAATGATTTCCTTTTTCTCTGCCATGATTGCTCTCCGATGTACCCAAATTCTGTTTAGAGCCGGCACCGGTGCGAACCTGACCGCGACGCACGCCCTGGAGCCGGCCCCGCGGCGGACAACTCGCAGGCAGTAGCCCGCGTTCAACGGCGCAGTTCAAACCCGATAACGCGGATAAACTCGCGCTCTAAACGTCCCGTAAATTTTCTGCTGAAAGCTGGCAGCTGATTGCTGCCGGCCGTAAATCGACGGCTACTTCGCTTTCAGTTTTTGCCCTTCGCTATACGAAGAGCGAAGAGATGCTGGTCTCTTCATGGATCGACTTGATCGCTTTCGCCAGGATAGGCGCAATGCTCAAGACTTTTATGTTTTTCAACTCCGCTGCTTTTGAGTTCAGCGGCACGGTGTTCGTCACCACTATCTGCTCGATACCTGAGTTCGCCAGATGTTGTGCGGCACGTCCTGAGAGTACCGGATGCGTAAAGCACGCGTCAACTCGCGCGGCGCCGGCCGCCTTAAGGGCCTGAGAAACCTTCGTCAGAGATCCACCCGTGTCGCACATATCGTCAACAATCAGGCAATTTCTTCCTTCCACATCGCCGACGACGTTCATTACTTCCGCAACGTTCGGCTTGTCGCGACGCTTGTCACAGAGCGCAAGTTCCGCATCCAGCCGCTTCGCATATGCGCGGGCGCGTTCAGCGCCTCCGGTGTCTGGCGCCACGACCGTCAAATTGGGCATCGGCGCTTCCTGGTAGTAGCGCATAAAGACGGGCGCGGCATAAAGGTGATCGACGGGAATATCAAAGAACCCCTGAATCTGCGCCGCATGCAAATCCATCGTCAGGATTCGATCAGCGCCTGCCGTCGTTAGCAAATTGGCGACCAGCTTGGCCGAGATTGGCACGCGCGGCCGGTCCTTCTTGTCGGCGCGCCCGTAACCGTAATAGGGCAGCACCGCCGTGATGCGCGCCGACGATGAGCGACGAAAGGCATCGAGCATCACCAGCAACTCCATTAAATACGAGTCAGTCGGCGGACAGGTAGGCTGCACGATAAAGACATCGGCGCCCCGCACATTCTCTTCAATCTGAAAATTGAATTCGCCGTCTGAAAATCGCGCTGTTGTAGCTTTGCCGAGGTCGCAGGAAAGTTCGCCACAAATCTCTTCGGCCAGGCCGCGGTGCGCAGTTCCAGAGAAAATCTTTATGCCGCCGGTTGTGCCCATGAATTGTCCGACAAGCTAAGCCTGCCGTTAAAGGTGATTCGACCAACTGAAGTTTATCGACAGAAATTGGCTGGGGCGGAAGGATTCGAACCTACGAATGCCGATTCCAAAGACCGGTGCCTTACCACTTGGCTACGCCCCAGCATGAGCGCCGGCACACGGCCGGCTGTATGGATCTATCTTAGAAGCGTCGTCAGGCCGCCCAGCGCCGCTTCATATTCGTCGCGCGCTACCGTTCTACAGGGAAAGACGCGCCAACCAGTTTCGAGTTCGATCGCCTGAATGGCGCGTCGTTGCGCATCCCCGCTGTCAAAAATTCCAAACACCGCAGCACCGCTGCCTGCAAGCATTGCGGCGTTCGCGCCTGCTTTTAGTAATGCTGCTTTCGCGCTGCGAATCTCCGGGGCGAGGTCAAACGCCACGGCCTCGAAATCGTTTATCAGGGGTGCAAAGTCCCCGTCAAAAACCTGCGACTCTGACGAAGTTGAAAGAATAGTTTTCGAGTTGTGGGTTGTCAAGGAACGTTCATCGAGCGCTTTGTAAGCATCCGGGGTGTTGATGTTGGCGTTTGGTTTGACGATTAGCAGAAATTTTTGCACTTCGCCGGCAAGTGCTTCCACCTTTTCCCCGATGCCAGTTCCCCGGGTCTTGCCCCCGAACAAAAAGAGCGGAACATCAGCGCCCAGCCGCGCGGCGATTGACAGAAGGTCTGTTTTGGTCGCGCGCAGTTGCCACAGCGTGGCTAAGCCGATTAACGTCACCGCCGCATCCGATGAGCCACCGCCCAGTCCGGCTTGCACAGGAATCCGTTTCTCCAAATAAATTCGCGCACCCTGATGCGGCGCCCAGGCTTTTTGCAAGGCGGTGGCGGCGCGAATTACCAGATTCTCTTCGCCAGGTGACAACGATCGGTCGTTGCAGGACAAAATGATTTGCGGCTGATCCTGCCGCGACATCTGGATCGTGTCATGCAGGCTAACGGTCTGCACGACAGTATCAAGATCGTGATATCCATCGGCGCGTTTGCCCACCACGCGCAGGGTCAGATTGATTTTCGCAAAAGCTGGAAGGGTAAGGGTCAAGTCAGACAAAATTGGCTCTTTTGGAAGCCGGACATCTCCGGCTATCCAATTTTTAGGCCGCCCCGGCGAATGGCGCGACGAGGGCTCGTGACAAATGCCGCGTCTAACGTCAAGCATCTTTGAGTTAGATTCCGGCGCGCTCGACAAGCAAGCAACTTTCGCGATCCGCATCCTGGATCACACTCGATTCATCCAGGGTCATCAACTCGCCGGCCCGCATCACAACGTGCCCATCGATGATCGAGGTGTGCACGTCGGATGGTTGTGCCGAATAAACGAGGCTCGAAACCACGTCACGCGCCGGACTACAATGAATTCGATTGAGATCCACTACGATCACATCCGCCCGTTTCCCCATTTCCAATGAGCCGATATCCTGATCGAGCCCCATTGCTCGCGCGCCGTCAATCGTCGCCATACGCAGCACGCGAGCCGCAGGCAAAACCTCCGGCCCGTGCGCCAACTTCTGTAGTAAGGCCGCAGTGCGCATCTCTGTAAACATGTCGAGGCGATTATTACAGGCCGCTCCGTCCGCGCCCAGAGATACCGGAATTTGTCGGGCCCACATTTCCGCGACCCGTGCGAGGCCCGATCCGAGTTTCAAATTCGATGACGGGCAGTGGGCGACATTCGTTTTGGTATGCGCGAGTGTTTCCATTTCTTCGGTCGATAGATGAACACAATGGGCCAACACGACGTGCTCGCCTGAGATTCCCAGGCTGTCGAGGTAAGCAACGTTTCGTTTCCCTGTTTCCTGCTCAACCATCTCGCACTCGCTCTTATTCTCAGCGGCATGCGTGTGAATCATCACCCCATGCTGCTTTGCCAGTTGAGACACTTCGCTTAGCAATTCATGGGTGCAGCTGATTGCAAAGCGCGGAGCGAAGCAGCAACGAACGCGGCCATTCGCCTCACCGTGCCACTTCTCGATCAGCCCCATTGATTCGTCAATCGAGGCGCGCGTATTCTCGTGAAGCTGCGACGGGACGTCGTCCCCCTTGTCCATCATGCACTTGCCCACGGTCGCGCGAAATCCTGTTTCCTGGATGACCCGCAGAACTTCTTCCGTGTCTCGCACCGTTTCCATCGTCAGGGCGCAAGTTGTTCCCCCTTTGATCAATTCAGCAGTGCCAAGTCGGGCCGACGCGCGAATCGATTGCGGGGTATGCGCCGCTTCCATCGGCCAGACGCGTTTCTTCAGCCAATCGATTAGGGCCAAATCGTCAGCCGCCCCGCGAAACAGAGTCTGACAAAGATGAATGTGGGTCTGAATGAACCCCGGTAAGACGGCGCACCCTTTTGCTTCAATCGTCTCATCGGAATCCGTTTTGATCGTTTTGCCCATTTGGGCAATGCGCCCATCACGAATCAACAGATCACCACGCACGATGGAGTTTTTCCGGTCCATCGTCACAATGGTGCCGTTTCGGATGAGAATTGATTCGGGCATGGTGAATTAGGCCACGCGGGGATTATTAGAGGATTACTAAACGTAAGTAAAGCATTGCGTTCATTCTGAAATACGATATCGCCAGTAGTCACGATGTCGACTGTGATGTTTGAAGGCGAGGATATGAATATGCTTCGGATACTCTCGCTAATAAAGCGCGTAAGGAAAACGAAGCACCAGGCACCGTCGGACATTACCATCGATTACTCTCCACCGCTCAGGGGCTTGGAGAATCTTTGCAATTGCTCGATTTGCTGCGTCGAGAAATTGAACTCCCAAGGCGGGGAGACGTGATTCATAGTATTGTGCTGCTTCGATTAGTTCGGCTTCTGCGTGAGGATGATAGATTACTCGCATTTCAGCGCGCGTCGTGCGGCTTCCATGACTTCTTCGTGCGTTCGACCCAATACTTTCCCTGACGAAAGTTCTTCATCGCGCCGGATAGCTTCTTTCAAAGCAGTCCTTTCGTCCGTGTCCGGCAATCCAGCGTCGATGCTTTCCCAAAGCGCCTGCGCAAGCGAGACTCGCTCGTCGAGTGGAAGCGACATCGCATCGGAGATCAGTTGCTCAGTAGTCATGGCCGACCTCCACATGGTCACCGAGAGTTGCGAGCGCGGGCCGTGGTCCTTCGTCGTTGATGATACGCTGCCAAACGAGATCTCCACGCAATTCCGGCAGAATTAACGGCAAATCTTCCGCCAGCCGTTGGCGCTCGCTCTGAGGCAGGGTTTTTATGGCTGCTTCGATTTCGGAAACGGTGCTCATAACTTGTCGTTTCTATTCGTACCCGGCGATTCTAACACGCTGATCACAATCGTGCTCGCGGCAGGAAACGACAGGCATTAATTAATCGCGAAATCATATCCAGGTGAAGAGACTCCACGCCGTCGAAACAGCCAGTGCGAGTGCAGCCAGAACTGTAAGTGCAATCAACATTACTTCTTCTCTCCCGCCGCTGCGGCTTTCTTCGGCTCAGTCGCTTCCACGATTTCTTCCTTCACCGGCAGGCCCAGCACTTTCTTCACTTCATTCTTAATCTTCTCCAGAATAACCGGTTGATCCTTGAGGGTTTGCTTGGCGTTTTCACGGCCCTGGCCCAGGCGTTCGCCCTTGTAGGAAAACCACGCGCCACTTTTTTCGACCACACGATTATTACTAGCCAGATCGAGCAGATCCCCTTCCCTGGAAATCCCTTCGCCGTACATGATGTCGAACTCGGCCTCGCGAAATGGTGGCGCGACTTTGTTCTTGGCCACTTTCACTTTAGTGCGATTGCCGACGACACGATCGCCGTCTTTGATCGCGCCGATGCGCCGAATGTCGAGGCGCAGGCTGGAATAAAACTTCAGCGCGCGGCCGCCGGTGGTTGTTTCCGGATTGCCGAACATTACCCCAATTTTTTCGCGAATCTGGTTGATGAAGATAAAGCAGGTGTTCGACTGGGCCACGATCGCGGTCAGCTTGCGCAGCGCCTGCGACATAAGCCTCGCCTGCAATCCCGGCAGCGAATCGCCCATCTCGCCATCCAACTCCGCCCGGGGAACCAGGGCCGCGACTGAATCAACTACGATCACATCGACGCCATTAGATCGCACCAGCGCCTCAGCAATCTCCAATGCCTGTTCGCCGGAATCAGGCTGCGAGATCAGCATGTCATCGACGTTCACCCCCAGCTTGCCGGCATATTCGGCGTCCATCGCATGTTCGGCGTCGATGTAGGCCGCAACTCCGCCGGCTTTTTGCGCTTCGGCCACAACGTGGAGGGCCAGGGTCGTCTTGCCGGAGCTTTCTGGTCCATAGATTTCGACAATGCGGCCACGGGGCACGCCACCGACACCAATTGCCGCATCCAGCGACAACGAAGTCGTGGAGATCGCCGGGATATCGGAAATTTCACGCTCGCCTAAGCGCATGATCGATCCCTTGCCAAATCTCTTTTCAATGTTGAGCAGCGCGGCTTCGATGGCGCGACTGCGTTCTGCAATTCTATCTTCAGGCATAACGGGCATCTCTTTCTTCTGCTCCTCTTCAGGGTTTGATTAAGTCGTGCTTCGGGGCATCTCATCACTTGATGGGAGCGAGGATAACACAACTCACGCGTGAATGGAACAGAGTTTCACGGGTGAAACAATGAAAATTATCTCTCTTAAAACCGACCAAGAATACTCTAACGAGATGGTCCCGTCGACCACTTTCCTTTAACTTAAGAACTCTAATCTGCAAAACGAGTTAGCTTAATTTGCAAATTAACGCCAGCGCTCATCCCAGGAGTCGCCGGGCGAATTCACCAACGCGCGAAACCACCTCAGTCGATGTGCCTCCGCGTTGGATCTCTGCGACGATTGCCGATCCGACCACGGCCGCATCTGCATATCGCCAGACATCAGCCACGTGTTCGCGAGTTGAGATTCCGAAACCGACGGCAATGGGCAAGTCGCAAAACGCGCGCATTCGACGTACGAGCTTTTCAGCTTCGGCGCTCATCTGCTCGCGAGCGCCGGTAATTCCCGCGCGCGAAACTGCATAGATAAAGCCGGATGCGCGTTCCGCGACCATCTGCAAACGCTGGTCAGTTGAAGTGGGAGCAATCAGGAAAATCAGGTCAAGCTCATGGGCGCTCAGGACCGGCGCGAGTTGACTCGCTTCTTCCGGCACAAGATCGGTCACCAGAATGCCATCAACGCCGGCATTCTTTGCTTCAGCTGCAAGCCTTTCAAAGTCAAAGTGGCCAGGGTCAGGAGCCCGATCGTAAGCGCGGGCATCGTTGATAACCTGACTGCGCCCTGATGGTGTGCGCCCTCGCTCACGGTCGGGCTTCTGACACCATTGCAACAGAGGATTGAAATAGCTGAAAAGGATGATCGGAACATGGGTCTGTTTACGCGCATCCGAAACCATCTGCAACACGTCACTCAGCCGGAAGTTGTGACGCAACGCCCGCTCGGACGCTCGCTGAATGACTGGGCCATCAGCCATCGGATCAGTGAAGGGAATGCCAAGCTCAATAATGGCGGCGCCCGCGCGCGCCAATTCGGCGATCAGTTGTGCCGTCGTATGCAGATCAGGGTCACCAGCGGTGATAAAAGGGATGAAGCCGCGCCGCTTTTCGCGTTTCAGGCCTGCAAACGTCTCAGCGATCCGGGACATTCATGGCTCCATATAGGAGCAGACATTCATAGCTCCCGAAATAACCAAACTTTCAAGCTCCGTAAAAGAAAATATTCCGGCCGCACGCGGCCAATAAGTTAATCTCGCGACGTTATAAACGTTCGTTCTTAACGGGACTGCAGACTTCTCGGACGCTGTCGACGTCCTTGTCCCCGCGGCCCGACAAGTTGACGATTACTATTCCATCGCTCTTCATCTCGCGAGCAACTTTCAACGCGTGCGCCACAGCGTGAGCGGACTCCAATGCGGGAATAATTCCTTCCAACTTCGATAGCGTCTGGAAAGCTGCGAGCGCTTCGTCATCAGACACAGCCGTGTATTCCGCCCGGCCCTGGTCGTGAAGTGATGCGTGTTCTGGCCCAATCGACGGATAATCGAGCCCCGCCGAAATTGAGTGGGTCGCAGCAATTTGTCCGCGCTCGTCCTGCAACACATAACTCATTGTGCCTTGCAGAACGCCGGGACGGCCGCCGCCGTTCGGATTGAATCGGGCTGCATGCTGGCCCAGTTCGCTGCCACGTCCGCCGGCTTCGACGCCAATCATGCGAACTGAATCATCGCTTAGAAAGGGATGAAATAATCCAATCGAATTCGATCCGCCACCGACGCAGGCAATCAAACAATCGGGCAGCCGAGCTTCCTTCTCAAGGATCTGGGTGCGCGCTTCACTCCCGATCACGCTCTGAAAATCGCGGACCATCAAAGGATACGGATGCGGCCCTAACGCGCTCCCTAAAAGATAATACGTATCGGCGACGTTCGTTACCCAGTCGCGAAGCGCTTCATTGATCGCGTCCTTCAAGGTTCGTGATCCGGAATCAACACCGCGTACTTCGGCGCCCAGCAGCTGCATGCGAAAAACATTCAGCGCCTGGCGCCGCATGTCTTCGGTGCCCATATAAACGACGCACTGTAAACCAAATAGCGCGCAGACCGTGGCCGACGCTACCCCGTGCTGACCCGCCCCGGTTTCGGCGATGATCCGGCGCTTCTTCATGCGCTGGGCCAACAAGATCTGTCCCAGGGTGTTATTGATTTTATGCGCGCCGGTGTGCAGAAGGTCCTCGCGCTTCAGATAGATACGCGCGCCGCCACAGTGTTCAGTCAAACGCTTCGCGAAGAAGAGCGGAGTCGGCCGCCCCGCATAATCTCGCAATAGCTGATCGAGTTCGGGTTGAAAGCTTTCATCCGCGCGCGCGGCTGCATATGCCGCGGTCAACTCTTCCAGCGGGGCCATCAAAGTCTCCGGCACGAAGCGGCCACCGTAACGGCCCCAGTGGCCCAGCGAGTCGGGTTGTGTGATTGGAAGACTCAAAACGGTTCGTTTAGAGGCGGGCGACTCGCCCCTCCGTGTCTTGATATTTAGACAACAGACTCCTCCGGCGATTTCATCGATCAGCCGGATAAATCGGCTTTTACTTGATTCAACGGCGCAGTGCCCGTCTAAACGATAGCCGCTCCTCACCTAAGGCTTCGTGATCTTGTGCGTCGAATGCACCCGGCCCGGTGATTGAGATCCGCGCGGGTCATCGACCACGACGCGATTCTCGCGGCGATACATCGTCAGGCGATTGCCATCCGTGGTTCCCTGCTCGGCATCTTCAACATGAGCCGGATTGCCGGTCAGCACTGCAACTTCATCAGCAGTCGTGTACTGGCACCAGTCGCCCGTGCCCCGCCGACCTGGCTGAATAATGACGACGCTGCGTTGCGAAATTGTTCGCTCAACTTCATTCCCGTCTTTTTGTAAGTAAACGTCCGCGACGCCCGACGTCAGGCGATCGGTCCCCTGCTTGATATCGACATTGTTCTCGTAATGCAGCAGGCGTTCAGTATCTGAATAGCGCATGAATTCAGCGGTCGCAAATACGGGTACCAGGTTGGTCGCGTTCCCCGTTTTCTGTTTCGCCTGATAAAGCGCACTCTGCACATGGCCCCATGTTTCCATCCGCTTCTCTTCGCGGTAAAGGGTCAAAGAGTCCCCGCGCACATAATTGTCGTCCTGCCACATGCGGGCTGAACCGGAATAGATGGCCCGGCCGGAATCATGATTGACCTCCGCGCGATCTCCCGAGAGATAAACCGGGCTTTTGACTTTCCGAAACGGAGCCGCGCCATTCGTCTGTTCCTGACTGTAATAGGTCGTCTGCACTTTGCCGCGACAGACAGACACGTGCGTCGCGTTGTTGGAATCGATCTCGACCGCTTTCGTGCGCGCGCGTGAATCCCAAACGGTCGGGTCGCCGCCGCGCAAACGGACGGTTTCATCCGCAGCCGTGTACGAGATTGCGTTAGCAGTACCGTTGCGATCGAGTTCGTTGAATTTTGCATCCCCCGTGGCGTCCACGCGATCGACATCCTGCGTTTCGCGCACAAAGACAGCGGCGATCTTTTGCGCCGTTATGGTTTGCATGCCCCGTTTGTCGGTTGGTTGGAAAGGATCAAAAACAGCTTTAGCGCCGCCGCTGGCGGTGCAGTTGCGCGCGATGTTTCCGCTTTCAAAGAAATCACAGTCGAAGCGCGGGCCGGTCAGTGTCTTACGATCGTTTTTCGCCGTTTTCTGCACCGGCTCAACATAGAGTTCCGCATTTCCAACTGCCTCGGCTTTTTCCAAATCCTTGCCGCTGACACGCCAATCCATCTTGATTGCGTCGGCAGTCAGGCGCTTGCTCGCGGCGCGCGGATCGTTCGCTCGGGATTTCGGCGCCGACAGGTTGGCAACCGCGCGCCCATCCGTGCGCATTTCTTTCAACAGGCTTTGATCGCCCTGCGCCTGGAAATCGATTGTCAGCCCGCTGGCCCCGGTGAGCTGCATGTCCGAATCGGCATTCAAAGTTTGCGCGCGAACGTCCCGCGCGCCGTAGGCTTTTTGCAAGCGCTGATCGCTGTCTAGAAAGAAATCCATATCGACGGCGTGAGCCTCAGCCGCGTGCCCGACATCCATCGAGCGCAGATATGAGTTGCCGCGCATCTCGATCTTTTCGAGCTTCTTCTTGCCGTTTAGAATTGCCGTGAGCGTGTCGCCGCTCATGATGTCCTGTTCCTGTTCAGCAGTCGCGCCCCCGGAAAAAGTCAGGCGCATCGTGGATTGCTCAAACACAGCTTGAGCGGAATGAATGTTCACAGGCTTAGCCCGGGCGCCCTTCAAAGGCCTGGCATCTTTTTTCTTCGGGTCGGCAAACTGTTCGGGCGCGACAGTCACGGCCACCGCGCTCTTCAATTCCAAACGTTTCTTTTCGTTATCGACCAGCGCCCCCGTCGATTGCCCGGAAACATTTTCGCGTTCAAAAGTAACCGGGGCAGAGGTTTCCCCGACCTTTGTGTCCTGGTTGAACTGGAGTGAATCGGTCTTGACCTTCAGAGCATCATGCGTCTCGATCTGGACGTTGCCGTTGCACTGCAGGATGCCGCTCTTCTGGTCATACAAGGCGCGATCGGCAACTATCTGATCCGGTTTGTCCCCTGTAGCGGGAAAAACCTGCACGTTTATTTGCTCAAGCTCGTGATGGCCATCGGCGTAAGTCACGTCACGTGCGGCGCGCAACCACAAATACAATCTGTCGTTCCTGGTTATTCGCTGCTCGTAGCCGGTGGTAATCGCGACAATCTCTTTGGACAGCGCAGGCGTCTCTGATTTTAAACGAAACGGGGTATTGTTCCGCATTTTGTAGTAAGACACGCCGACAAAAATTCCGCCGCCTATCAGCAGAAACAAAGCAAGCGCGCGCGCGATCGCGGGCACGCGGGCGCGCAAGTCGACGGCGGTAATTCGCTTTTTCCTGGTTACGGCTTGCATAAAGATAAAGCCACCGGGACACACACAAGCGGAGATAAGACAAAACAATGAAAGCAATTTCTGGTTAACTCTTTTGCCATTGTTGTGCCTTTGTGTCTCTGTGGCTTATTCATTGCCAGACCCTCATATCCTTCACATTCAACTGCAGCCGGATGTCACCGTGCCAACGACTCGCCTCAAAGTCGTACGCCAGATCGATGCGCTCATTCATCCGGGGTGTTGCTTCGACCTCTTCCATTCCCCGCCACCAAATCGCTTCAAACGGCCGGTTGTCGTCGCCGGCCAAGCGCATCTTCAAGTGTTGCTCCTTAATAATCTGCGGCTCGCTTACAATGCGCCAACCGCGCGTCATAAACACCGGACGCGGGTTTCCGGCGCCAAACGGCTCTAACGCAGCCAGGTCCTGCGACAGCTGAAATCCGAGGTCTTTAGCCGTAAGTTCGGCGTCGATGGAAAGCGATGGAATCAAATCATCTTCAGTCAAACATGAGGCCGCATGTTCGTTCAAGCGGCGGCGAAATTCTCCAATGCGATCACGCTTAATCGAAAGGCCCGCCGCATGCGAGTGGCCTCCGAATTTTTCCAGCAGGTCACGACAAGCAGTCAATCCATCGAACAGATGATAGGCTTCGATACTCCGCGCTGAACCGTGTCCGACGTCGCCATCGAGAGAGATCACTACGCACGGGCGGTTTAGACGCTCGGCAATCTTTGATGCGGCGAGTCCGATCACGCCGCGATGCCAACCGTCGCCGGCAATCACTGCGGCGTGCGTCTGTGATTCACGATCGGTCGCGCCCTCGAACTCTGCAACCGCCCGATTGAAGATCTCGCGTTGCGCTTCCATCCGCTCGCGATTGCGCGTATCGAGATGTTCCGCCAGGTGGCGAGCTTCTTCTTTTTCTTTCGCGGCAAACAACTCAACGACCGCGCGGGCCGCGTCCATGCGGCCGGCGGCATTGATCCTTGGTCCAATGCGAAATCCGAGATCGTAGGCAGTCATTTCGCCGTCGTCGCCGCAACCCGCAATTTCGATCAGCGCGCGCAACCCGTGATTTTTGGCGCGTGGCAAATCAGATAATCCGAGTGCAACAATGGCACGATTCTCGCCGATGAGTTTTGCCACATCCGCAACGGTGCCGATGGCGACCATCTTCAAAAAGCCGGGGGCCTGCGCTTCCCGCCCGCGGCGGCAAAACAATGCCTGAATCAACTTGAAGGCGACGCCGACACCCGCAAGATTCTTGTCGGGATATTCGCAGCCGCGTTGATTTGGATTCAGAACAGCCAGCGCGGGCGGCGCTCCTTCGTCCTTGTCCGGCAAATGATGGTCGGTGACGATGATGTCGAGGCCATTTGCGCGCGCCCAATGAAGTGGTTCATGCGCGGTGATACCACAATCTACGCTGACCACTAACTTGTATCCTTCGCCGGCAGCTTTCTCGAGGACCTCCTGACGAATTCCGTAACCTTCTGTGAAGCGATGCGGCACGTGATAGCCCGCGGTGGCTCCCAGCATTCTCAGCGCCCGTAGCAAAACGGCGGTGCCGGTCGTTCCGTCGACATCGTAATCGCCATAAATCAGAACCGGCTCTTTACTATCGATGGCCTGTCCCAGCCGCCCGACTGCCTCAGACATGCCACGCATCAAAAAGGGATCGTGCAGGTGATCGAGCCCCGGATTGAGGAAGGAGCGGGCTGATTCGGCGTCGTCATAACCGCGAGCGATCAGCAAGTCGGCGACAATCGTTGGCACGCCCAAAACGGCAGCCAACTGGGCGGCGCGCAAATGATCACGCTCACGCACAATCCATTTCTTGCTTATTTTCTTAGGGGAGGGGGCCGCGGTCATGATGGGAGTTTACTGCTTGTGGAAAATAAGAGCGAACTTTGGAGTGTTCGCGCCAGGGCATAGCGGAGAAAGCGTTTTGGTTTGGCGCTTGCGCGGTGGTTGCAATTTGCGGTTGCCTGCTGAACCGCGAGCAAATCCAAACGATTACAAGCCGCTGAGGCGGCCGCTGAACAACATAATCAGGATCGCGCCGCCCACAACCAGTCGGTAACCGATGAAAACGCCCGTCGTGTGCGTCTTCAGAAACCGGAGCAAAAACCAAATAGAAGCGTAACCAACAATCCCCGAGACGACGGTGGCGACCGCCAGTGTGGTCAAACTTCCCTGCGGCAATCTATGCATAGCCTCTTTCAATTCCAGGAGTCCGCTCGCGGCAATAGCCGGAATTGAAAGCAAAAAAGAAAATCGCGCGGCCGTTTCACGCGCTTCGCCGACAAATAGACCACCCATGATGGTCGAGCCGGAACGGCTGGATCCGGGAATCAACGCGAGACACTGCGCAAATCCCATAGCCAAGGCGTCTTGCAAACCGAGATCTTCCATTGTTCTCTGTTTACGGCCCACGAACTCCGCAATCGCCAGTAACACCGCGACGACGACCATCATCGTAGCAATTACCCAGAGATTTTTTGTGAAGGTACCTTCAATCTGCTTCTTGAACAGCAAGCCCACAACGGCGACGGGAATCGATCCGATGATGACCAACCAGCCGAGCCAGGCCTCATGCGACAACCGCGCGCCCCTTTTGCTGCCGCCTGAAATCAGGGCTACGTGATCGCGCAGGAACGCGACCGAAATTCTCCAGATGTCACCGGCAAAATAAAACAGGACCGCGATCAACGTCCCCAGCTGGATCACCGCGATGGACGCGGTCAACTGGGCCGGCGTCAACGTCAAAGACATTGCTCGACTGGCGAGTACCAGATGTGCGGTTGAACTAATGGGAATGAATTCGGTGAGGCCCTGGACAATGCCGAGCAGAATTGCTTGTAACAAGCTCATTTGCGATTTTTGATTTTAGATTGTCGATTCTTTGATCTGGAACGAGCGAAGGACGAAGTGTCACACGCTCAATCACAAATCGCAAATCCAAAATCAAAAAGTCTATTCCCTGAATGAACTCCTTCTGGAAATCCAATCGTACATGAAATTCGGCATTATCATGCCGGCCCGCACGATCGTGGCCAGTTGCCAGGGGAATGCATAAGACTTCTTCCGCTTTTCGATGGCCCGGATTATCTTTCCGACTGCGTAATCCAGCTCCATCAGAAAGGGCATCTTCGCTTTGCGACCATCTGTTAATGGAGTTTTGATAAAGCCGGGATGAATGATACTGACATCAATTCCACTGCCGATCAGGTCAATTCTTACGCTCTCAAAAAAAGCCGACAATGAAGCCTTGCTCGCGCAATAGGCAGCCGACTTACGCAGACCACGATAAGCGGACAAACTCGAAACAGCGACCAGTTGACCAGAACCACGCTGAACCATCTCGGGCAAGACAGCCGCAATACTGTTCACCGCCCCGATGACATTTACGCTTAGAACCTTTGCTACCTCCTCGGGATCGAGGTCGGTGGCGTCAGTTGTGGCCCCGATGCCGGCGTTGGCGATCAGAACATCTATTCTGCCGAATTCATCGCGCAGGCGATCGGCGGCGGCGCGGAGACTTTTCGCATCGCGCACATCCGCGGCCAGGGCCAGGGTTCGCTGCGAACCGGCTTTGCCGCCGTTGTCGGTTTCCCGGCGGATCTCGTCCACGACCTCCAACAAACGAGGCGACGGCTCTAAGGCGGTTCGCGATGAGATGAGGGCAGTTCCGGCCGCAGCCGCGAGTTGTCTGCTTTCGACGCCTCGCGCCAGCAGGCCAAGAGTTGCACCCCGCCGCGCCAACTCGACCGCCAGGCCACGGCCAATTCCTGACGAAGCGCCAGTTATCAGGACTACTTTGTTGGACCAATCCATCGCAATGACTGCTGGAGCAGATATCGCTTCACTTTGCCGACCACACGAGCTTGTCAGCCACGACTATCCGCGCAGGTTACACTGTTAAAGATATAAATAAAAGGCTTTGGAATTTACAGAACGCGTCCGGTTAGGGGGAAGAATTTACCGGCGAGCGAGCTTAAAGCAGGACGCCAATCGAGGGTTTCAGCCGCGAAACGAATTTCGCGCGGCAATCCAATCGTACATTGGAATAGGCAGTAGTTTGCAGGCGCGCGCGATGGTCGCCAACTGCCAGGGAAACGAGTATTTCTTTTTGCGCAGCTCGATTGCCCGAATTATCTTCGGCACTGCTTGATCGACTTCCATAATATAAGGCGTGCGTATGATGTTCGTGATCAAAGTTGTCTTTACAAAACCTGGATAAATGATCGTTACATCCACACCCGAGCCTTTTAAGTCGATGCGTAGAGCTTCAAAAAAGCTCGATATGGCTGCCTTGCTGGCGCAGTACGCGGCGGATTTTGGCAAGGCCCGATAAGCCGCCAAACTCGAGTTCACAACCAGGTGTCCGCTGCCTCGATCAACCATTTCGCGGAGGACGGCCGAAACGCTGTTCACCACGCCAATCACATTCACGTTAATCAATTCGGCAATTTTCTTTTCGCATAAATCCGGGACAAAGGTATTCACGCTGATTCCGGCGTTGGCAAATAACAAGTCGACTGGCCCAAACTCGCGTCGCAATTCATTAGCGGCCGCGCGCATCGCATTGGCATTGGTGACATCAGCCGGCAACGCCAGGGCGCGGCCACCCCCTTCTTGAATTTCGGCGACGGCTTCTGCCAGCAGAGCGCAGCGTCGCGCAAGCAATCCCACTGATGCACCACGTCGCCCCAGTTCGACGGCCAATCCACGGCCGATCCCGGACGACGCGCCGGTAACGAGAACAACTTTGTTAGACCAATTCATGAGGTGCGATCGATTTCGAGCGGTGATCGTTTTAAAATGATTTAGTTCTTGAGATTGAATGATGAGGCTGCTCAACGATGCCGGCGGAGGGGGCAACTACCAACATCAAATCCAGATTACAACAAAGAGCCGCGTGGTGCGACAAGATTTTCTTAGCGATCGACAACACGTTAGACAGTTAAAATCAATTGCAAGGACTGATAAACCGTTTTGCAGCTAAGGTTAAAGGTGGGATATTCGCGCCGGTGGAGAGAATGTGATTTTTAGATTTTCTGAATGACGGGTGTTATCACCGGTTTTGATCCGGTCTGACTTTGAATAAATCGCTTGAGCTCCACGCGTAAATATTCTTTCAGCAAGGCATCGTCTGCGAGTTGTACCGGAGAGGCTTTCGAAAATGCATTCGTGACGACGGATTGCGCGGACTTGATGAATCCATTTGTGCCATCTATTCCACGCACCCCATTAGCTATAATCCGGGGCGCGGTTTCTAATTCGCCGCTGGCGCTATTAATCGTCAGCACCAATGTCACAATCCCCTCGTAGGCCATCTTCTTTCGTTCGCGCACGGTTTCGTATTCAATCTCCTCGAAGCCCGAGTCGTCGATGAAGGTGCGCTTAACTTCCCGGCGCTCTACGACTGCGGCCCGCTCACCGTCGAGTTCGAGCACGTCACCGTTTTCGATCAGAATGATTCGCTCTGCAGGAATATCAAGATGGTTCTTCACAAACTCTTTATGACGAAACAGCATGCGATACTCACCGTGAATCGGCACGACGAATTTGGGGCGCACGGCTTCGGTCATGATGCGAATGTCTTCCTGCGAAGCATGCCCGCTCACATGAATCAGGCGGCGTCGTTCTTCAATGATATTGGCGCCCTTCTTGTACATAAAACCAATGAGCCGGGAGATTGCGCGCTCGTTGCCCGGAATGATTCGCGCCGAGAGCACGACTGTATCGCCTTGCTCGATCGTCAGCCCCTTGTAGATCTGAGTAGCCATTTGGTAGAGCGCGGCGCGCGACTCGGCCTGTGAACCAGTGACGAGAAAAACGACCTCATGGTCCGCCATCAGCTTCGTGTCGTTAATGCTGACCAGCATCCCATCATGAATATCCAGATATCCCAGGCGATCGGCGATCTCGACGTTCTTTTGCATCGATCGACCCAGCACGCACACCTTTCGATCGAACTGCTGAGCCACATCAAAAACGATTTGCAGCCGATGAATCGAAGAGGCAAACGCTGCCACGATGATGCGTCCTTTTGCTTCGGCAAAGATCTCTTCAAACGCGGGAATTACGGCGCGCTCGGACGGAGTGCGGCCGGGGACCGTCGCGTTGGTTGAATCAGACAGCAACGCAAGCACTCCCTCTTGTCCATACCGGCGCAGAGTTCTTAGGTCTATCGGTTCACCGATCACCGGCGTCTCATCAACTTTATAGTCCCCGGTGTGAATAATTGTGCCGACAGGCGTTTTGATGGCGAGATGAAAACAATCGATTAATGAATGCGAGGCGCGGATGAACTCGATGGTGAACGATCCAAGGGTCACGACATCGCGCGGCTCGACGTGGTGCAGCAGCACGTCACCCAGGATTCCATGCTCGTCCAGTTTGCTTTCCGCCAGGCCAAGCGTGAAGTGCGAGGCGTAAACCGGAACATTAATTCTCTTAAGGAGATAAGGCAGCGCGCCCAAATGATCTTCATGGCCATGCGTGAGAATGACTGCCGTGATCTCTTCACGGTATTGCTCGAGAATTTCAAAATCCGGGATGCAGACGTCTACGCCATAGACGCTCTCTTCGGGAAAGCCCATGCCGGCGTCGAGGACGAGCATCTCGTCGCCATAGCGCATAAGCGTGCAGTTCATCCCGAACTCGCCGATGCCGCCGAGGGGAATGATTTCGAGGACGTTAGACACTATTGATTGTTACTCGACTCCGGATTGCGTGGTATTGTTCACGAGGGCTCAGTGCGACAGTATAACACGTAGCTAAATTACCTGGCTCGTAGCTGATGGATCTTAAGAATTTCGAGAAGCAAATTGCCAAAACCCGGTTTCCACTGGAGCACAAGATTGGCTCGCTGCTCAGGGCTTCGGGATGGACCATCTCAACAATGATCGATGAGAAAGAACTTGCGGCTCTGGTTAAGAGGGCTGTCTCTGAAGCGCTGCAAGAGCAGCGCGCCCTGGTCAAAGGATTGTGGAAGGGGCCATCCAGGAGATCGCACTCGCGCGCGCAATTGACGAGGGTATGCGAAGTGTTTCGGCCAAGCGCAAGAAGGTGTTCGCCATCCTTGCGGGTGCGCAGTGAGAGTTAAATTCACGAGCAGCTTTGTCAGAGATTTGAACAGCCTTAGAGACAAGGCAATCTTGAACGGGTTAAGGAAATCATCGACCGCGCCGAACAAACAAAATCATCCATCGAGATTCCCAACTTAAAGCGGCTTAAAGGTTCACCCCAACAACCGGCGGTCAGTTCCGGCTAATAAGAGCGACATGTGTGTTGCCTTCCCTAACGGTCGGGCTTCCGACACGGTGGCGCCGCCCGCTGGCGGAACTCCAAACGAAACCGCCGCCTGCACCCATTCACCACGAATCTCTGATATCGCCGTGCGGTTGCGGACTTTTATCGCCGTCTCCGCTAAACTCGCGTCATGCCCGACCTGCTGGTGAATTTGCTGAACCTGCCTGCCCTCGCACCTTTCATAGATGATTTAAATCACGTTGGGGTGCGCATTCGGCGCGCACAACCCTTCGAAATCACGCGTGTGCAAAACTTTGTCAGGAATGATTTCTCGATCGCCTGGGCTGATGAAATGTCAGTTGGATTTGCGCACCAGCCCGCTACGGTTTTCATCGCCACGCGGGATCATCAGGTGATTGGTTTCGCCGCCTATGAGTGCACGCGCAAAGCGTTCTTTGGGCCGACCGGCGTCACGCCAAATGAACGCCGGCGCGGGGTGGGAAAAGCCTTGTTAATTGCTTCGCTGTGGGGCTTGCGCGAACTCGGTTACGTTTACGGGATCATCGGCGGCGCCGGACCTTTTGAGTTTTACCGCGACGCCGTGGGCGCCACGCTAATCCCCGGCAGCGCGCCGGGTATTTATACGGATTTATTGAAGTAGGTCTGCCCGTGAAATCAAATCCTTCCCTAAGTGAACTCGCACGCGTCGTTTCGGCCGGCAAGAAATCGAAAACGCACGACCGGCCGCCTGGCCCAAAGGGCACTCGTATCATGGGCGTGATGCGCGAATTCAATCGCGACTCGCTGGGTTTCATCGAACGCGCGCAACGCGATTACGGCGACATAGTATGGACCCGATTTCTCTATGTGCCGGCGCTCTTTCTCTATCATCCGAATGAGATCGAGTACGTGTTGGCGACTAACGCCAGGAATTTCATTAAGGCCATGTCGCTGCGCTCGAACTTCTTTCAGCGGCTGGTTGGCAACGGTCTGCTGACAAGCCAGGGGGAGGAATGGAAGCGCCAGCGACGTCTGACTTCCCCGGCGTTTCATCGCGAACGGATCGCCGGTTACGCCGGGACGATGGTGGATTATACCGAGCGTCTGACGGCCAATTGGCAGACGGGGGAAGAGCGCGACATGCATCGCGAAATGATGCGACTGACGCTCGAAATCGTTGTGCGTTGTCTGTTCAGCGCCGACGTTTCAAACGATGTCGATGAAGTGGGCGCGACCCTGGGAGAATTAGTGAAACCGTTTGCGTCACAGGCAACTTTGAAATGGATTCTGAACAATCGGCTGCCGACTCCCGAGCATATTCACTTTCACCGGCTCGCTAAAAAAATCGATCGCGTCGTCTATCGCATCATCGCGGAACGTCGCGCCAGCGGCGCGGACACCGGCGATCTGCTTTCCACCCTACTCGCGGCCCGCGATGAAGACGGCAGTCAAATGAGTGACCGGCAGCTGCGCGACGAAGTGATGACTCTGTTTCTCGCCGGACATGAGACGACCGCGCTTACCCTCGCCTGGTCGTGGTATTTGTTAGCCAAACATCCTGAGATTGAACGAAAGTTTCACGCAGAGCTTGATGAGGTATTGGGCGATCGCAGCCCCACATTTGCGGATTTGCCGCAGCTGAAGTACACGAAAAAGATCGCCAGGGAATCGATGCGTCTTTATCCGCCGGCATATGGACTGGGCCGCGAAGCGATTGACGATTGCGAGATTGGCGGTTATCACATACCTGCGGGAACCCAGGTGTTCATGTTTCAGTGGTCCACGCATCGGGATGCACGCTTTTACGACGAGGCGCTGGCATTCAAACCCGAACGCTGGACGGTTGAGTTTGAAGACCGGCTGCCCAAGTATGCCTACTTCCCTTTTGGTGGCGGCCCGAGGGCCTGCATCGGCGCCGGGTTCGCAACGATGGAGATCGTCCTGGTGCTGGCGACAATAGGACAAAAGCTTCGTCTGGAGTTGGTGGCGGACCGTCCGGCGGAAATTTATCCAGCTATGTCTTTGCGGCCGAAAGATGGAGTGAAAGTGATTTTGAGGAAAAGAAACTCTTCAGCGACTGTTTAGAGGGGGCGCTACGGCCCGCCGGTTTTCTCTCCATGCTGACGGGGTGCCGCTCGAGCGATTCATACTACTGCATTCATTAGCAGTACCCACTCCTTCAAAGTCAGAGTCTCGGCGCGCCGCAATGGCGGA
Source organism: Pyrinomonadaceae bacterium (assembly GCA_046262835.1). GTDB lineage: Bacteria > Acidobacteriota > Blastocatellia > Pyrinomonadales > Pyrinomonadaceae > UBA11740. Next base: position 68,000 of record JBHELZ010000006.1, on the reverse strand, counting down.
ATGCCTGCTTCGCACAAGACAATGCTTGCGCCCCCGCGTTTCTTTAGCAACTCCTGAATTGTTTCCGGCGCCGCGCGCAAATTATTCAGAATGGTTTTCCGCGGATGCGCAAAGCCCGCACTCACAAGCTGCCAAAACAATTGCTCATTTTTCACATCCATCGCCATATTCTTGCGCACACGCAAGTTCACAACCGTGCTCAAAACCCTGGGGGCCGGTCGAAACGCCTGCGGAGCAACATCGAACAGTTTTTCCGTTTCGCAATATGCTTCGACGAAAACCGAAAAGTACCCGCGCTCGCTGGACCCGGCGACGGCGGTGATGCGATCGACTACTTCACGCTGGAGCATCAAGGTCATGTCACTGATGCAGTGGCCTTGCTCGATCAATCTTTGCAGAATTGCGGTAGCGATGTTGTACGGAAGATTGGCGACGACGCGCGCTTGCTGCGTGGGTTGAATCGTGGCGCAGAAATCGACTGTGAGGGCGTCGGCTTCAATTAAATCGAGTTTAGCCGCAGCCGAAAACCGGGAACGCAATTGCGCAACCAGATCGCGATCGAATTCGATCGCCACGACGCGTTGCGCTTTTTCTATCAAGAGCGAAGTTAACGCGCCCCGGCCGGGACCGATCTCAATGATCGTTTGATCAGGTTGCGGGTTGACGGCGGCGATAATTCGAGCGACCACATTTCGATCGACGAGAAAGTTCTGACCAAAACGACGTTTGGCGTCATTCATCATTGATGCCCGGCGACCTGCCGGCTGGGTAACCAGTAACTTCAATATCGCGGCCGTGTTGCTTAACCTCGACGCGTTCCAGCTGCAATGCGTCGGCGATCGTCTCCGCGCCCGCGCCGCCTATGGCTGAGGGCGCATCCTGACTGCCGATCATCATCGGTGCGACGAAGAATGTAACCTTGTTTACTAATGCTGCTTCGAGCAGCAGGCCGGCCAACGAAGGCCCACCTTCGAGCATGACGCTTTGAATAGATCGCTTGCCCAGTTCTTCAAGGATGCTTAAGAAGTCCAGCGCCGAGCTTTGCGTGATGACTTCCACGCCGCGCGCTCGCAGATCGTCGAGCAAATCGGGCTCGGAATCTCCACAGACGAAAATCATGACCGGCGCCGCGTCGGTAGTCTGGACTAATTGCGATTCGGGCGAGAGGCGCAGGTATTGTTCAATCACCACGCGCACTAGCGGTCGCCGCCGCTTTTTTCCAGAACGGTCAGTCAACAGCGGATCGTCCGCGCGGGCGGTACGTCCCCCAATCATGATTGCATCGTTCTGATGTCTCAGCTCATGGACCCGCGCGCGTGCTGCGTCGCCGGTGATCCAACGCGAGTCGCCATTTACCGTGGCAACTTTGCCATCCAACGACACGGCCATCTTCAAATGAATAAACGGCCGGCGCGTCCGCATGAAATGCATATAAGCTTCATTTAATGCCGCCGCGTCTCCCGCCAGCGGCCCAACGCATACATCAACACCTGCTTCACGCAAGTGCGCAAAGCCGCGACCGGAAACTTTTGGATTCGGATCTTCTGTGGGGGCGACGACGCGCTTGATTCCCGCTTTGATTAACGAGTCAGTGCACGGCGGCGTGCGTCCCTGATGAGCGTGGGGTTCCAGCGTCACATAGGCCGTGCCCCCTCGGGCTTTATCGCCGGCTTGCTCCAGGGCGATCGTTTCTGCGTGTTTGATTTGATCGTAGAGATAAAAACCCTCGCCCACAATCTCGCCTTTGGAGTCAGCGATCACAGTGCCCACCAGCGGTCCGGGGCTCACTTGGCCCATGCCTTGCGCGGCGAGTTCAAGCGCCCGCTGCATAATTTGACAATCAATATCTTTTGAGTCGTTCAAGCGTTTGTAAGCACTGCCCGCGGCAGCAGGCGGTAAACGGAAATTGCAACGCTGTCCACTTGCTGCCGCCCGCGGTAGAACTCGTTTCGGTGCAGACTCAATTAAACAGACTGTTGACGTATTGCTCGGGATCAAAGACGACGAGGTCGTCAACCTTTTCACCGATGCCGGCATAGCGAATCGGCAGACCAAGCTCTTTCGCGATGGCGACAGCAATCCCGCCCTTTGCCGTGCCGTCGAGTTTCGTTAATACGATGCCGGTCACGCCTGCAATTTTCAGGAACTGCCGCGCCTGCTCCAAACCGTTCTGTCCGGTAATAGCATCGACAACCAACAACGTCTCGTGTGGCGCCCCCTGGACTTCGCGGCCCGCAACGCGCTTCATTTTTTCGAGTTCAGCCATCAAATTCGATTTGTTGTGCAGCCGCCCTGCAGTATCAACAATCAGCACGTCCGAGCCTCGCGCCTTGGCGGCTTTCATCGAGTCAAACAACACTGCCGCCGGATCCGTGCCCTGCTTCTGCTGAATCAAAGGCACGCCCGTTCGTTCAGCCCAGATTGCCAGCTGATCGCCGGCCGCGGCTCGAAAAGTATCAGCAGCGCAAATCAAAACGTCGTTGCCTTCAGCCTTAATCCGCTGGGCTAGTTTTCCAATCGTCGTGGTCTTGCCCACGCCATTCACGCCCACGATCATCATGACGTAAGGGGCAATGTTTTCCGGAACGCTGCTTTCGGAGGCGACCCCTTGTTTTTCCGAGGCTTGCAGAATGGAAAGGAGTTCCGACTTGATCGCGTGCTTTAGCTTTGCGATGTCGTCGATCTCTTTCCGGCTAATGCCGCGACGCACCGTCTCGAGCACGTGCATCGTCGTCGGCACACCGATGTCCGCCGCAATCAGCGCTTCTTCCAACTCATCGAGCAATGCGGCATCGATTTGTTTCGGGCCGGCAAAGACAGTGTCGATTCTCTCTGAAAGCGACTCGCGCGTGGCCGCGACGGCGCGCCGAAATCGCGCTGAGAATTCCTGCTCGAGCGCCGCTTCGCGAGCTTGCAATTGCTCGATCGAGAGATCCAGACCCAGGACAGAGGTCTGCCACGGCGTCGATACCACACCCGGGGACTGAGGGGCAACTCGTTCCGGCGGGACGACCGTCGCTGGTTGCTGAGGAGCCGGGGAATTAGTGCTATCGTCTACGGGTTCTTCCGCTGCCCGATTCAAACCGAGCGAGACGAACTCATCCTTTTTCCTTCGCCAGAAAGCCATCGTGTCTCGATTATGTCGGAAGCCGGGGCGTAAGCAGGGGCGCGTTCAGCTACCTTGCGCTCTCACCCACGGTTGAGCTGCCGACTTTGATATTGAGCCTTTGATTATAAGCAGAAGCGGCGCATCGCCACAAAACGATGCGCCGCGCGACAGAAGCGTGCGCAGGCTAACAGGTCCAAGAGTTGAGCGTTTAGGCCCTTGAATTACCCGCTAAACTTGAACTCAATACTTAGCTGACTGCCAGAAGCGGATCGGTACTGGACGGCAAGGGAATCGATGGGATATTGGGCGCGGTGCTTGGCGGGCGATTGATGCGCATGATACCGGGGCGGATCTTCCCGGCTTCACAGGCGGCCACAAATGCAGCCACCACACGCCCGTCATAACGGGTGCCCACAAAGCTCTTAAGTCGCGTTAATGCACTCTCCAAATCCATCGCTCGTTGATAAGGTCGCTCGGTCGTCATCGCGTCGAACGTGTCGACAACGGAAACTATGCGCGCCTGCATGGGAATTTGGTCGCCTTGCAAACCTTGCGGATAGCCCTGGCCGTTCATCATCTCGTGGTGCATATACATGCCCGGCAGAAAATCTGCCATCGCGGGAATCTGGGACATGATTTTAAATCCCTTTTGGGGATGAGACTTCATGATTTCGAACTCTTTATCAGTCAGCGCCGCTGGTTTCTTCAACACGCTATCGTCAATCCCGATCTTGCCGACGTCGTGTAGTAAAGCGCTGACGCGAATCTTCTCAATCTCAACTTCGGATAGACCCAGGGCCTGCGCCGTCGCGACTGAGAATCGAGAAACGCGTTCCGAATGACCACGCGTGTAAGGATCTTTGCCATCGATGGCTGCTGCGAGGGCTTTCACGGTGCCCAGGAAGAGCGCACGGTTTTCTTCCGCGGAACGGTGAAGATCGCCGATGAAACGTTCGACTTGATCTGTCATCCGGTTGAATGAGGTCCCCAATTCGCCTAATTCCGTGCGACCCAGGACCTCTACTCGCTGAGAAAAATCGCCGGCAGCGATTCGCTGGGCTCCGGCAGCGAGCTCGCGCACGGGCCGCGTCAACTTCTCGGCAAAATAAAATCCAAAAATGAGCGCCAGCACCGCCGCCAACAGACTGACTAAGAAGGTTTGCTTCCGCATGTCAGCAACAGAGGCGAGCGCCGCCGCTTCGTCCTGAATCGCGATCACTCCGAGCAGCGAATGCTTATCCAGTTCCACGGTTGCATACGCACCGAGCATGGGCGTCAGCCGGCCCTCGCGCTCGAGAGAAAAGGGCTCTAAAGCAGATTGGATTTGAGCCCCCGTCTCAAGCCAGTCCTGTACTACCTTAAGATCCGCCATTGGCCGTTCAGACAAAGCGATCGCGGCGTCCGGGTGGGCGACGGCCCGGCCATTTTGATCGACCACGAATACTACAGGCAATCCGGCGTCCAGTAATTCGCGCGCGCTTTTCGATGACGACGGCTGAACTGCTCTAAAAACTTCCTGGAACGAGACTATCCCGATCACCGCCGCGGTGATCTCTTCACCGTTCATTACGGGGGCGGCGATCGTCAAACCCATCTCCTGTCCTGATCGAATCGGGTGCGGGTGTCCGATGACCACCCCACGGCCGCTGATGCGCGCGAGCACTTCGCTGATGCGCTGATCGACCTCTTCCCGTTTGATCAAGTCAACCTGGAAAGCGCGGTGAATCTCTCCCTTAACCGGACAAATCGCCAGCGCGATTAAATTCGGATCGTCCTGAAGACTCCTCTGCAAGCGGTCGTCATACTCCGAATCAGTGCGAAAACGGTTGCCTCCGGCGATCTCAAACGCTCTCGCCAGGCCCATCACGACCTCGCGATAGCGCTGCCCGTAAAGTTCGATCTGCCGGGCTTTGTCCCGAACCAGCTGGGCCTGATAACGGCCTTCAATGGCCCGGAGCTCTTCGGCGCTTCGCCGCGAAAGCAGAATGCCGGCGACGCTCAGCGGCAGCAGTCCCACGAGTAATAGCACGGCAAGGACAACGTATAGCAGCCGAATTCGATTTAGTCGTTCGAACATTTGAAGCGGAAGGGGAAGTGCGAGAAAGGGTCGAGGTCACACACCGCTGCGTGGGCAGTCGGCGCTTAGGTAAGATTAGTCGTTGCGCTCACCGGGTGTCAACATGTTTAACTGCATTTTAACTGCTGGTAAGGCGGGACTTAGCCGCCTCCGCACAGAAAATTCAGCGTCAAGCCGGCGGTCGGCCCCGACGAGCAAACAAATTTCGGTTCTCGGATGGGTTGCGCGTTTCCACCTTTTCAGACTCCGAAATGGCGAGGCGCGTCTAAAGAGTTGACTGCGCAGCGTGTTGCGCAGAACATTTGGACGGCGCGGCCGGACGCGATTACGAGCCAGATGGAAACGGTGACAGATGACGAGCAAATGGTAGAGAAGGCGCTCTCTGGCGACCCGGAGGCTTTTGGCGAAATTGTGCGTTGCTGGGAACGTCGTATTTTTGCTCTGGCCTTTGGCATGCTCGGTCGCGAAGAAGATGCCCGCGATGCGACTCAGGAGACTTTTCTCGCCGCCTTTAAGAACCTGCGCGGCTTTCGTGGGGACGCAAAAGTTTCGTCGTGGCTACACCGGATCGCCGTTAACCAGTGCATCACTCGACAGCGACGGGCGAAGGTGCGCGGCGAAACAGCGCTGGAAGATGAAGCAGAAAAAAACGCTGCAGTTTTTGCTTTGCCGCTGGATGCTTCGCCGGCCCGAACTGCAGAGACGGTAGAGCGAAGGCAGGCCGTGCGGCGCGCAGTTTCTTCGCTGCCTCCCGACTTGCGACAGGTAATTGTAATGAAAGAATTTGAAGAGTTGACGTTTCAACAAATCGCCGACGTGCTGGAACTTCCATTGAGCACCGTGAAGAGCCGCCTGTATACGGCGCTACGACAGTTGCAACTGCGCTTGCAAAAATTTGGCGACCCGGCCTGATCGAAAGAAGGTAGTTTATGAGAGACATGAACCAACGGCCAGTTTGTCATCGAGCCGAGGACCTGGTGACTTATCTTTACGGCGAAGCGAGCGAGGCTGATGCCCTGGATTTTCGCCGTCACCTGCGACAGTGCGACTCATGCCGCGGTGAGTTCACCGTCTTCAATCAGGTCCACGATTCGATCAAGGTTTGGCGCAATGAAGCGCTGGGCGCGTCGTTCAGTCCCGCCGCGATTTCCCCAAAGGCGATCGACCAGGCCGAATTCATTCACGATGAGCGGAAACGCTCGGCGCCGGCGGCCTTGCGAGGGTTCGTTGCTGTATCGCCGCTCTGGCTGCGGGGCGCGACGGCCTTTGCAGCTCTGCTGTTGTGCGTGCTCGGGGTCATGACTCTTGCGCGGCTGTCGCGACCACCAGTTACGATCGCACAGACCGGCAAAGATGAAAAAATGTACACTCAACAACAACTCGACAGCGCAGTTAACCAGGCCGTGGAAAAGAAAGCGGCTGAACTAAGCAACCAGGCGGCTGTTTCGAGTTCAATAGCGGTTGATAAAGAAAAATTTGGAACTGGTAAAAACCGTGTCCAGGTCGCGGCCAGTCAGCCACAGAAGAATGTGCATCCGCAAAGATTGACGCCCCGAGAGCGCGACCAGTTGGCCGCGGATCTGCGGCTGACCCCGATAGCAGATGAGGACGAAATGTTATTGGCGTTCCCGGAGCAGGAGCATCCGAATCAATGAAATTAAGTTAAGGATAACAAGAATCATGAAAAGCAAAATCAACGCCCTATTTATTTCGCTGGCTTTAGCCGCCCTGCTCGTCTCTGCCTCTGTTTCAACGCAGGCACAGACGACTACGCAACAAACGCCGCCGCAGGACATCAACGCGACGCAAACAACTCAAGCTCCTAATCTTCAGGCCGAATTGAATCTTACCCCTGAGCAGATCCAAAAGTGGCGTGCGCTTAACGCGGAGCTCAGGGATCAGGAGGTCGCCGGCAATATGAAATTGCGGCAGGCGCGCCGGCGCCTCGCCGACGCAATGGAATCGTCCAGCCCGAATGAAGAGGTGATCAAGCAGCGCGCCCGGGAATTGGCGGACGTTCAGTCAGCGATGACTCAGCTCCAGGCTTTGCGGCAAGCTCGCGTACTTCAGATCCTGAATCCGGAACAACGTTTCAAATTAAGAGAAATCCGCGCGCGTAATCAAGCTCTGCGGCGTCAACAGCAGGCACCGGACGGATTGGCCCAGCGGCAGCAACCGAAGCGGGGCTTAAATGGTTCGTTGACCCCCGCCCAGCGCAAGGCGCTGCGTCAACAACAAAAGCAAAAGCGATAGTTCATCAGCCCATGCCTTAATTCAGAACCGGCTGCCATTTTTGGCCGGTTCTTTTTTTTGACTTAAGGGCAAGTAGGTCCCAGTTGAAAAAGTGGTACCGCGTCCCGCGCGCGAGCGCGGGCCGTGGATGGCGTGCCAACCAAATTAAGCAGCTTACTCAATCGAGATACAGGCTTGACGTAAACCGATCGTTCTGCGCATCATAGGCCGCTATTTTGAAAAAACACGGCCCGCAGGCGGTGGCAAATTTGAAACCACCGGCGCGCCCTCGCCCGCACGGCGAACTCCCGCAAAAACAGTGACGCCGCGGACTTTGGGCAGCGTTCTACGTCATTTGAGTTTCGAATGAACTTCATCGCTCGGTTCCTGTTTGAGCTGCAAGAGATGTCGTTGCTGGCGGGTCGCGCCGCGCGGGGCATCTTCAAAAAACCGCATTACGTCCCCGAATCGATCGCGCAGATGGATTACATCGGCGTGGGATCGCTGACGATAATCGTCCTGACGGGGTTCTTCACCGGCGGCGTTCTGACGCTGCAAACCTATCAAACACTTGAGTCCTATGGAGCGGTCGATCAACTCGGCTATCTCGTCTCGATTTCTTTGGTCCGCGAGTTGGGGCCGGTCCTCAGCGCTTTGATGGTCACCGGCCGCGTCGTATCGGCCATCTCTGCTGAATTAGGATCGATGGTCGTCTCAGAACAGATCGACGCGATGCGCGCGCTGGGGACCGACCCGATCCGCAAGCTGGTCGCTCCCCGGATACTTGCCTTGCTGGTCACCTTGCCACTCTTAACTTTAATCAGCGACGTGATGGGAATTATCGGCGGTTGGACCGTATCCACATTTCTTTTTGGCTTGCCGTCATCGATGTTCCTAAATTCAGTGCGCGATGGGATCACTACCGACGACCTTATCGGCGGAATTATCAAGCCTTTGTTCTTCGCTTTCCTGATGGGTACAATCGCATGTCACAAAGGCCTAAAAACGGAAGGCGGAACAGTCGGCGTCGGGCGTTCGACTACTTCTGCTGTGGTAATGGCCTCGATAATCGTGATTATCGCCGACTTTATTTTGGCCCGCGCGCTGCAACTTTTCCTGGGCACCCAGACTTGATAACGCCATGATGACCCAAAACTCAATCGACCGGACCATCGACAATCGCGTCAGCGAGCAAGCGGCGGAGTCGACTTTTCGCGAGATCGACGATACCGATCGCGCGATTCCGGCCATCGAGTTCCGCAACGTGACCATGATCTATGACGGCCGCAAGGTCCTCAACGACCTGAGCTTCAAAGTAATGAAGGGCGAGACAAAGATTATTCTCGGTGGCTCGGGTTGCGGCAAATCAACGACAATCAAGTTGGTGCTGGGATTAATTAAACCTGACAGCGGGCAGATTCTGGTTGAGGGCGAAGACGTCACCAATTACAACGAGAGTCAAATGATGAAGGTGCGCAAAAAGCTCGGCATGATTTTTCAGGAAGGCGCGCTGTTCGATTCGCTGTCAGTTTACGAGAACGTCGCCTTTAAGCTGCATGAGCAAGGGGTCCCGGAGCAAGACGTCGAAAGTGAAGTCCGTCGCATGCTGCGATTCGTTAATCTGGAGGACGCGATCGATAAAATGCCCGCCGAGCTTTCGGGCGGCATGCGGCGTCGCGTCGGTATCGCGCGCGCGCTGGTTGGTGATCCCAAGATCGTCATGTTCGACGAACCGACTGCGGGACTCGATCCGCCGACCGCGCGCACGATTTGCGAACTCGCCATGAAGCTGCGCGACCTGGAAGACGTTTCGTCGATCTTCGTCACGCACGAGATGAACAATCTCGATTATCTTACTTCCGAGTACGCCGTCGTCGACGAGGCGGGCGAGGTCATCTTCGAAAAAGAAGGCGAGAAGCTGTGTCTAATCAACAGCAAGGTCTTAATGATGCGCAACGGCGAAATCATTTTCAGCGGCACTGACGAGACTTTGCGCCGGGCCGAAGACCCGTACATTCATAAGTTTCTGCGCGGACACTGAAAAGCATTTTTGATTTGCGATGGTCGATGCCGATTTATTCTAACCGCAAATCTAAACTCTAAAATCTAAAGTCAAAATCGCAGGTGGTGCCATGCCAAAATCAACCAGGAACATCGGGCTGAGCGAGCTGCGGGTCGGCTTGCTCGTCTTTATCGCGCTCGCCGTCCTTATACTCCTTATCCTGAATTCCTCAGGCGAGCTCAATCCCTTCAAGAGCCACCTGCACCTGCGTGCGCGTTTTCCCGACGCGAACGGTTTACGCGAAGGCTCAGACGTGAAGCTGGCGGGCGTGAAAATCGGCAAGGTCGATCGCATTCGTTTGCTGAGCCCTACGGAAGTCGGCACGTCGCCGAATCCGCAGAAGATTGAAGCATTCCTGACAATCGACACGAAGATTGACGGCGTTCCCGCAACCGATCGCATTCGCAGCGATTCGACTGCGCAACAGGCCGCGCCCAGTATTCTGGGCAGCGAAATGATTGTGAACATCACACCCGGCACTCCGCTGGGTCAGCCGGTAACCGATAATTTCCTGCTGCCTTCAACGGCCGGCAGCACCATGTCCGATCTGGCCACCAACGGCACGGAGCTGGCCCAAAAGCTCAGCAAGCTTTCTGATCAATTGAATGAAGTGGTCAAGAGTGTGCGGGAAGGCAAAGGCACCGTCGGCCGGCTGTTCAATGACGAGGCGCTCTACAACAATCTGAACGCGACGATCAGCGACGCTGAACAACTCGCGCAACAAATCAAGAGCGGTCGTGGATCAGCCGGAAAATTCCTTTACGATGAAGCGCTTTATAACAATGCGAACGACATCAGCGCGAACCTAAGGAAGCTCTCAGAAGACCTTAATGCCGGGCGCGGGACCGCGGGCAAACTCCTCCACAGCGACGAGATGTACAACAAGATCAATCGTATTGCCGATCGCGTAAACCACTCAATGGACCAGATCGACCAGATCATCGCCGGCGTGAATGCTGGCAACGGGACGCTGGGCAAACTCGTGAAGGATGAAGCGATCTACAATGATGCGCGCACCGCGATCGCCCGCTTCAACACCACCACGACCAGAATTGATAGCGTCATCGCCGGCGCGCAACGCGGCGAAGGCACACTGGGCAAACTCATCACCGACGAGCAACTCTACAACAACGTCAACAATCTCTCGTCCGAAGGCGTGAAGATGCTCTATGACTTCCGCCAAAACCCGAAGAAGTATCTGACAATTAAGTTTCAGTTGTTTTAGTGCTAGTGCGCGCCGCTGAGACGATTACATAAGAATTTGCGGAGCGGATGACAGCATAAAGCCTGGGGACGTGAGCCCCAGGAAAAAGCCACAAAACAGATGAAGCTCGCGATGCGAGCGACATCTCATAAAATAAACCTCTCGTCATTGTGAGTTAAGATCTTGCAGGCGGCCGCCCGCTTTGTGGGCCAGGTTTTTCTTTGACACGTTTACCTGGTCCTTGTGTTGCAAGGGTCTATGCCATTTAAACCGCAAGTTCTCCCATTTGAGCGAAGGGTTGAAAACAATAGGCTCTGCTCACGGTCGGGCTACGGCCCCGCTGGCCCCGCCACGATCTGTCGCCGTTGAATGTTTCGCGCCACCCATCCATTCCTGAAATCTCTCAAAATACACGTACACTACCGGCGTGAGATAAAGCGTCAGCACCTGTGAAACAATCAGGCCGCCGACGACCGCGAGACCTAAGCCCCTTCTGGCAGAGGCGCCGGCACCCCAACCCAGCGCGATTGGCAGCGTCCCCATCAGGGCCGACATCGTCGTCATCATGATGGGACGAAAGCGGACGACGCAGGCCTCGTAAATTGCTTCGCGCGCCGGATGGCCTTCCCTTCTCTGTCTGTCCAGCGCAAAGTCGATCATCATAATTGCGTTCTTCTTCACGATCCCGATCAGCATGATGAGTCCGACGAAAGCATAGATGTCGAGCTCGCGAGAAAAGATCATCAGCGTCAGCAACGCTCCCAATCCTGCTGAAGGTAGTCCGGAAAGAATTGTGAGCGGATGAATGAAGCTCTCATATAAAATTCCCAGGACGAGATAGATGACCAATATGGCGACGAGCAAGAGCAGGGTCAGATTTTGCAGCGAGGATTGAAAGACCTGCGCCGATCCCTGGAAGGTCGTCGTGATCGTTGCCGGCAATGATTGTTTCGCGACTTTTTGAATTTCCGTCGTCGCCTGGCTTAACGAAATTCCGGGTTTAAGGTTGAATGAGATCGTCGTTGCAGGCATCTCGCCGAAGTGATTGACCTGCGCGGGCCCTACGCTCTTTGAAAAACTAGCCACCGCGCTCAACGGCACTAAACGGCCGTTAGTAGCGTGAATGTACAGCCGGCTCAAGGCAGTCGGATCGCTTTGAAATTCAGGCTTGGCTTCCAGGATTACCTGATACTCGTTCGTGGGCATGTAGATGGTCGAAATTTGCCGCGACCCAAATGCATCGCCGAGCGCAATCTGAATCTGCGCAATCGTCACACTGTGCGCGGCGGCCTGTTTGCGGTCGATCTCGACGTTGATTTGCGGCGTGTTCACCTGCAAATTGCTGTTGACGTCCTGAAGGATGGGCAATTCGCGCATCTTCTTTTCCAGGATGGGAGCGTTGTCGATTAGTTCGGCGTTGCTGGACGCCTGCATCGTCACCTGATAAGTGCTGCGCCCAAAGCCGCCGCCGACATTTAGCGATGGTGGATTTTGCAAAATGACGCGTAAACCCGGTTCGCGCGAAACCTTTGGCCGCAACTCCTCGATCACGTCGTCCGCACTTAGCCGCTCATTCAAAGGCTTCAACCCGATGAAAATCGTACCGCTGTTGCCACCGGAGTTTCTGCCCCCGGCGCCGACCGTAGAGGCGTAGGATTGAATGTTCGGGTCCTTCTTCAGCACATCCGTAACCGTGTTCTGATGCTTAATCATGTCATCGAGTGAAATGCCCTGCGCCGCCTCAGTGTTGCCGAACAAAAGGCCCGTATCGCCCGGAGGGATGAATCCTTTCGGCACCGCGCCAAATAAATAAAAAGTAAAGACCGCGAGAATCAGGCTGATCGTGATCGTGAACAGCGGGTGCTGCAGCACCCCGCGTAACGTCCACTCATAGAACTGCAGCACACGGTTGTAGATGCCTTCAGTAAAACCCCACCAACCGCGGCGCCGCACCGGTTTTCCGGTCTCTTCATGCAAGGCGCTGGCGCGAATGTCTTTTGCTTTCAAAAGCTTGCTCGCCAGCATGGGCGTCAGCGTTAAAGAAACAATTCCGGAAACCAAAATCGCAACGCTGATCGTAATGGCGAATTCGCGAAAGAGACGGCCCAGAATTCCGCCCATGAAAAGCACGGGAATAAAGACGGCCACCAGGGAAACGGTCATCGATACGATCGTGAATCCGATTTCGCGCGAGCCGTTGAGCGCGGCCTCCCTCACGTTGTCGCCGGTCTCGATCCGGCGCACGATGTTTTCGAGCATCACGACGGCATCATCGACCACGAAACCCACCGACAAGGTCAGCGCCATCAGCGACAAATTGTCGAGACTGAACTTCAGCAGGTACATGACCGCGAACGTGCCGACAATCGAAGTGGGCAGCGCCAGGGTGGGAATGATCGTCGCGCGCACGTTGCGCAGAAACAGAAAGATCACCATCACGACCAGGCCCATCGCGAGCACCAGCGAGAACTGCACGTCGTTGACTGATTGCCGGATCGAGATCGAGCGATCGTTCAGAATATCGAGATTGACGGAGGCCGGCAGTTGCTGCTTGAACTGAGGAATTAGAGCTTTAATCGCATCAACCACTGCGACGGTGTTGGTTCCCGGCTGGCGTTGCACGGCCATGGTGACGCTGCGACGGCCGTTGAACCAGCTCGCGACCCGATTGTTTTCGACGCTGTCAAAGACATTCGCGACTTCTTCCAAGCGCACGGGCGCGCCGTTGCGATAAGCGACAATCAACGTCTTGAATTGTGCCGCGTTGTCGAGCTGGACGTTCGTCTGCACGGTCATGTTCGAGTACTTGCCGTACAGCGTTCCCGTCGGTGTGTTGGGATTCGCGTTGCGAATTGCCGCGTCAATGTCGTCGACCCCGATGCCGCGATCGGCGAGCGCGTTGGGGTCCATCTGGGCGCGCACGGCGTACTTCATGGCGCCGTAAACCTGCACCTGGGACACGCCTTCCACCATCGAGATCCGTTGCGCTATCAGAGTCTCGGCATACTCATCAATCTGCGGCAGCGAAAGCACATCTGAGTTCAAGGCAAAGAAAAGAATCGGGCTGTCCGAGGGGTTCGACTTGCGCAGGCTGGGCGGGCTCGGCATGCCGGGCGGCAGTTGCGGCAGGGCCGAAGAGATTGCCGTCTGCACGTCCTGAGCAGCGGCGTCAATATTACGGCTGAGATTGAATTGCAAAGTAATCGAAGTCGAGCCCTGCGAATTGCTTGAATTGATGGAATCGATTCCCGCAATGCCCGAAAACTGGCGCTCCAGCGGGGTTGCAACCGAGGCGGCCATCGTCTCGGGATTGGCGCCCGGCAAGCTCGCGTTGACGTTGATTGTGGGGTAATCCACCGTCGGTAGATCGCTGACCGGCAACGCGGCATAGCCGATGAGGCCGAATAGGACAATCCCAATCATCAACAGTGTGGTTGTGATGGGACGCTGAATAAAGAGTTCCGAGATCCCGCGGCGATGTTTGTTGTTGGTCTTTTTGGCCATCTGGCTCGCTTTCATCGCGTAGCGATGACATGACTTTTAGCCGTGGGCTTCAGCCCACGGATCGATCCCGATAATCACGACATGTCGCGTTGCGACAGTTGATCTTTCACTCATCCGTCGCTACGCGACGAACAATGATGTTCTTGCGATCCAACCGTCGGTTGAAACCCACGGCTAAAGTCATCGCGCCGCTGCGCGGCCGAGACATTAAGTCAGTCGCGCTCTGCTTACGCCCGCGCTTCCGAAACCTCGGTTTGCCGGGCTCTTCTTCGCCGCTGCAGCCACTCGTTCATGTGCTCGAAATACAAATAGACCACGGGCGTCAGATACAGCGTCACCACTTGAGACACCATTAATCCGCCAACCACTGCCAATCCCAGGCCGCGACGGGATGCGGCGCCCGCGCCCCAGCCCAGCGCGATTGGCAACGTTCCCATGAGCGCGGCCATGGTCGTCATCATGATCGGCCGAAAGCGGATCAGACAGGCCTGAAATATCGCCTCTTCCGCAGGCTTCCCGTCCTCACGCTGAGAGCTCAAAGCAAAGTCGATCATCATGATCGCGTTTTTCTCAACAATTCCAATCAGCATGATCAGACCCACAAAAGCATAAACATCCAGCTCGCGGCCAAAGACGAGTAACGTCAATAAAGCGCCCAGTCCCGCCGACGGCAATCCAGAAAGGATTGTGAACGGATGAATGAAACTCTCGTACAGAATTCCCAGGACCAGATAGATAACCAGCACCGCTACCAGCATCAAGAGCGTCAGGTTTTGCAGCGATGATTGAAAGATTTGCGCGGTCCCCTGGAAGCTGGTAGTGATCGTGCCCGGCAGTGTCTCTTTCGCCAGCTGCTGGACTTGATCGGTCGCCGCACTTAAGGACACGCCCGGACGAAGATTGAACGAAATCGTCGCGGAAGGCAGCTGGCTCAAATGGTTCACGAGCAATGGGCCGACGCCGCGCGAAAACGTCGCAACCGTGCTCAAGGGAACCAGCCTCCCGACCGTTGTTTGTCCCGGTGCGGACAGTCCCGCGGGGGCCTGCGCTGAACTCACAATCGTTTGGGCTGGCTGGGTCACAACGTTCTGCACCTGATTCACCTGGCTGGAGGTGGACGGCGGCGCGGTTGAGTGAATATATAAGTGGCCTAACGCGGAAGGATCCTGCTGGTACTCAGGTTTTACCTCCATGATCACCTGGTACTCGTTGGAGGTCGCATAGATCGTCGATATTTGTCGCGTCCCATAAGCATCGTTAAGCGCATCCTCGATCTGCTGCGCGGTCACCCCTACGGCGGAGGCCTTATCACGATCGATGTCCACGTTGAGCTGCGGGTTCTTGGTTTGAATGTCGCTGGTGACATCGAGTAGCTGCGGAACGTCGGCCATCTTTTTGATCAGCGCGTTGGCGCTCGCATAAAGCTGGTTGCGATCAGGCCCTTGCAGGGTCAGCTGATACGGACTCTTGGTGACCTGGCCGCCCACCTGAACGAGCGGCGGATTCTGAAGGTAGATACGCACCCCGGGCACAGTCGCCAGCTTGGGACGCAGATCTTCGATAATCGCCTCGACATCTTTGGTTCTCTGGTTGACGGGCTTCAAGAGAACCAGAATGTTTCCTGTATTGCTGGCGGCGCTAATGTCACTCACGCCGACCGTCGAGAGGACGCCCACGACATTTGGATCTTTGCGGATGAGATCGACGATCTGATCCTGATGCCGTGACATTTCAGCAAACGAAATGCCTTCGGCAGCTTCGGTGTAGCCCACGATGCGACTGGTGTCGTCGTTAGGTATAAAGCCCTTTGGGATAACGTAGAACAAAGCGATCGTTACCAGAAACAGCACGCCGCAAATTCCGAGCGTCAACCCACGATTCTTCAAAGCAACTTGCAGAGTCCAGCGATATCCGCCGACCAGCCATTCGTAACCGCGCT
This sequence comes from Pyrinomonadaceae bacterium, assembly GCA_046262835.1. Taxonomy (GTDB): domain Bacteria; phylum Acidobacteriota; class Blastocatellia; order Pyrinomonadales; family Pyrinomonadaceae; genus UBA11740. Next base: position 51,873 of record JBHELZ010000006.1, on the reverse strand, counting down.
CGGTCGCTTCCCAGAATCTGCCATGCTGCAGCGCGGCCACGTCGCCCGCCTCTTCTGGTTCGGTATTGTCGTCTCTGACGCTCGGGTTTCTGCTGCGATAGCCGATCGCTTTTAGCAGACGACTGCAAAGCATCGGCGTAAGACTCAACGAAACAAAGCCTGAAACCAAAATTGCGACGCTAATGGTGATCGCAAATTCACGGAAGAGACGGCCGAGGATGCCGCTCAAAAACAGCACCGGAATGAAAACAGCGACCAGTGAAACGGTCATCGAGACGATGGTGAAACCAATTTCGCGCGACCCCTTCAGCGCGGCTTCCATCGCGGCTTCGCCTTCTTCCATTCGCCGCACAATGTTCTCGAGCATCACGACGGCGTCGTCAACAACAAAACCGACAGACAGCGTCAGGGCCATCAGTGAAAGATTGTCGAGACTGAATCCCAACAGATACATAACGGCGAAGGTAAAGACTATGGAGGTTGGCAGCGCCAGCGTGGGAATGAAAGTCGCCCGCGCGTTCCGCAGAAACAGAAAAATAACGAGCACCACCAGTCCAATTGCCAGAAGCAACGAGAACTGCACGTCGTTGACAGATTCACGGATCGATTCAGATCGATCGTAGAGAACATCGAGTGTGATCGAAGCAGGTAATTGCTGGCGAAACGACGGCAGCAGATTTCGGACAGCATCTACTACCGCAACTGTATTCGTTCCCGGCTGCCGTTGAATGGTTAAAGTCACCACTTGCTGACCGTTATAGCGGCTGGCGAGACGGTTATTCTCAACGCTGTCCACGACGTCGCCCAAATCGCGCAAAGTTACTGCGGCGCCATTTCGGTAAGCGACAATCAGTTGGCGGTATTCTTCGGCGTTGGTGAGCTGGCCGTTGGCCTGGACTGTCAGATTTTGGTGAATGCCGTAAAGCGTGCCGACGGGCATGTTGGTGTTGCCGCGCTGTAAAGCAGTGGCTACGTCATCGATGCCGATGCCGCGCGTAGCTAGCGCGGAAGGATCGACTTGCACGCGCACGGCGTATTTCTGCTCACCGGTGACCAAAACCTGCGCCACGCCGCTGATGGTTGAGAGTCTTTGGGCCAGCGTCGTATCGGCGTACTCATTCACCTTCGAAAGGGGGAGCGTGGGCGAACTCACCATCAAATAAACAATCGGCTGATCGGCGGGATTAACTTTTTTCAGCGTCGGCTGATTGGGCATGCCGGTCGGCAGCTGACGCGAGGATTGAGCAATCGCGGTCTGTACATCCTGGGCCGCCGCATCAATATTGCGGCTCAAATCGAATTGCAATGTGACTTGTGTATTGCCGAGCGTGCTTGTCGAGCTGACAGTATTCAGGCCGGCAATGGTGGAAAACTGTCGCTCAAGCGGAGTTGCTACCGATGAAGCCATCGTTTCGGGACTGGCACCCGGAAGTTCGGCAGTTACTTGTATGGTTGGATAATCGACGTTGGGGAGGTCGCTAACGGGCAGCGCGCGATAACCGATAAAGCCGAACAGCACGATGCCCGCCATGATAAGCGTCGTGGTGATGGGGCGCTGAATGAAAAGTTCAGACATTTAACAACCCGCCGCCGGCCAGGCGTCAGGGGGCCGTATATTTATGACGAGAATCGTGCATAGACTATGAGCTCCGGAGCAGCGAATGTTCTGTCGATCAGAACACATTTCGTTCCTCCGGAACTGTCCAATCTGATAAAACATTCGGTCTATAAATTTTTCGCCCCAGCGGAACTCAAATCAACGACATTTCTATTGATTCGAATTGCCACCGCCGCGCCGGCCACCGCCGTTGCCTTGACCCGCACCCTGGCCCTGATCCGCGCCTGGCGCTGCCGCAGCCCCGCCTTGATTACCACCCTGACCGCCTTCTGGTTGTGCGCCGCGACCGCCCTGCCCCGAACCTTGTCCCTTGATCGTTACTTTCGCCCCGGGCACCAGTCGCAGTTGCCCGTCGGTAACCACTTGTTCACCCGGCTTCAATCCATCTTCGATCAGGGTCATCGATTCCATAACCGTTCCGGGACGGACCGTCCTCATTTCGGCGGTGCCGTCGAATTTCACGACGTAGACGAATGATTTGTCCTGTCCTACCTGCACCGCCTGAGATGGCACCACAATGGCCTGGGTCGCAGTTCCCAGGGTCATCACCACGTTAACGAATTGACCGGGATAAAGCCGGCGATCGTCGTTGATAAAAGTTGCTTTCAGCCGCACCGTTCCCGTGGCCGGATCGACTGTGTTATCGACTAATGAAAGCTTTCCCATCACGGGGTTGGATTCATCACCCGGGATCTCGCCGCGCACGACCAAACCTTCTTTGGCCGATGATTGCCGGATGCGAACGAGATCGCGTTCGGGAACCGAGAAAGTCACGTAAATCGGAGACGAAGTTGTGATCGTCACCATCGCAGTGGTGTCGTTTGCGCGCACGAGATTGCCCGCCGTCACCGCGAGGTTGCCGGTCTTGCCCGCGAGTGGCGCACGAATAGTCGTATAGCTCAGTTGGATGCGCGCATTTTCGACCGTCGCTTGTTCTGCTTTCTGTGCAGCCTGCAAATTCGCCACCGCCGATTGATCGGCACGTACTGTCGCCTCGCTTGAGCGCAGCTTGGCCAAGTCGTTGTCATATTGCTCACGCGGAATTACGCCGGCTTCAACCAATCTCAGATCGCGATTGACCATCACCTGATCATTTGCGGCAGTGGCCTGGTCGCGCGCGACGATGTCATTCCCCTGGCGCACCGCGGCCATGGCCTTTAGCAGGTTTGCTTCGGCGGTACTGAGTTGTGCCTGCAGTGGACGGGAATCGATCGTGAAAAGTACTGCGCCCTTCTTAACTTCCTGGCCCGGGACGAAAGCGACGCTCATCAAAGTGCCCTCGACTTGCGATCGTACGGCGATGGTTGAGACTGCCTCTACGTTTCCGATGCCTTTAATTTGGATGGGAACGTCCTGTTGGGTCACTAAAGCGACTTCGACCGGGACAACTTCGCCGCCGCGGCCACGGCCGGCGCCAGGGGCGGCCTTCCGATCGCCGAGAAATCTCCAGAGAACGACGAGCAGCACCACTAACACGACGATACTTACGATCTGAACGATGCGCGCGCGCGTCTTTGCGGGACGGCGAACCGTGACAGTCTCGACACTTGTGGATTTGCTGACCTGGCTGCCACCTGCGCCGCGGGCGGCTGATGGATTTGGAATTTCCCTGGAGATGTGTTCTTCCATCGCGATCTATCAAGGCCCGCCCAGCGAGATGTCCGCGATGGGCAACCGGGGTCGACAAGAATCAGTAATAGCTGGGTTGTCTTATGGTCGCATAGGATCGACGCCTTCGCAAAGCGCTTGGTTACAGAAACAGTGGCGCACACTAATTTGTGAAATAACTTTGGACATCCGCATCTCCTGTGATAAGAGTGTGGGCCGCAAAACTGATCTCGCCTGGACTATAAAGCAAACAATGGAGTGAGCCATGAGAATAATTAGATCTCCGCGACCATGCGTGTCATTCATCCTTGCGGTTGCCCTAATCGCAACTTCGCTGGCGCAAACATTGGCGCAACAGCCGGCGACCCGGAAACGGCCGCTGACGCACAGGGATTACGACAACTGGCGTTCGATCCAATCGCCGCAAATATCCCGGGACGGGAAATTCGTCGCCTACGCCTACATGGCCCAGGACGCCGACAGCGAAATAGTCGCGCGCAACGTGGCCTCGGGAAATGAATGGCGTGCCACGCGCGGATATCGCCCGCCGGCTCCTGCTCCGGATGATTCGATTCCAAATTCTGCTGAGCTGATCGCCGCGCAAGCTCGTTTGGCCCGGCCGGCGTTTACCGCGGACAGTCGCTTCGTCGTTTTCAGTATTGAGCCGGCGAAGGCGGAGCTGAACAAGGCGAAGAAGGACAAAAAGAGACCCGACGACATGCCGAAAAACGGGCTGGGCATAATGGATCTCTCGAATGGGCAAGTCGCAAAAATAGATCGAGTTAAGAACTTTCAGGTGCCCGAAGATGGATCGGGCTTCGTCGCGTATCTAATGGAAGCAAAGCCAGGGGCGTCACCGAACAAAGACGGATCAGCGACACCCGCGAAAGAGAATCCGGCGGCGCCATTGGCCGAGAGTCCGCAGGATGAAGATGCATGGTCCGCCCCGCCACAATCCGGCGGCGCGCGGCCGGCGGGACGAGGGCCAAAGAAAGACTATGGCACTGATCTAATCCTGCGAAATACTACGACCGGGACCGAGCGGACTTTCAACGACGTGCTCGATTACAGTTTCAGCAAAGATGCAAAGACACTCGCTTTCACCGTCTCATCGAAAAATGAAGACACGAACGGCGTATACGTCATAACACCGCAGACCGACGCGGGGCCCACCCCCTTGCTCTCCGGCAAGGGCAAGTATCAAAAGCTGACGTGGGACGAAGATCAAACTGAACTCGCGTTTATCAGCGATCGCGACGACCAGGAATCAAAGCAGGCAAAATTCAAGGTCTATCTCTGGGAACGCGGCAGCGCGGAGGCCGTGACGCAGGGCTCGGGTGGAAACCCGGCCGCCAGTCAGGGTGCCAGCCGAAATCATGCGACCCTGGCGCCCCCCGCCGCATATGAAATCATTTCCAACTCATCAGCCGGCTTTCGCAAAGACTTCGTGGTCAGCGACAAAGCCAACCTCAGCTTCTCACTCGATGGCAGCCGCCTGTTCCTGGGCGCTGCGCCGCCGTCGGAACCTGAGAAAACCGCAGACGAAGACACTCCCGCCGACGAAAAAGTACTCGTCGATCTATGGCACTGGCGCGACGATTACGTCCAGCCGATTCAGAAAGTTCGCGCAGAGCAGGACCGGCAGCGATCATATCGCGCAGTCTATGTAGTCAAAGAGAAGAAGTTCGTCCAACTCGCGGACGAGAAGATGGAGTCACTCGCTCCTTCGACCGACGGGCGATGGGCGATCGGATCGGACAATCGCCCATATCGAATCATGAGCGATTACGATCCGGGCCTGACTGACTTTTACCTCGTCAGCGCCGCAGACGGCGCGCGCAAACTCGTGACTCAAAAACAACGTGGTAATGTTTCGCTGTCGCCGGGTGCAAAGTACGCGATCTATTTTGATGGCAAAGATTGGAACGCTTATTCGACTGCCGCAGGCACGACCGTCAATCTGACCAAGAACCTACCGGTTCATTTCTTCAACGAAGACAATGACACGCCCGAACTACCGGGGTCCTACGGTGTCGCCGGATGGACCAAAGACGATCGTGACCTGCTGGTTTATGATCGTTACGATGTCTGGCAGATCTCGCCCGACGGGACCGCAGCTAAGAACCTGACCGATGGCGTGGGCCGCCGCGATAAGACCCAGTTTCGATATGTGCGGCTCGATCCGAAAGAACGTTCGATCGATCCGGCCAAACCTTTGTTGCTGCACGCAGAAAACGAAGATACCCGCGATTCAGGTTTCTATCGCGATCGAATCAATGGTGGGTTGCCGGAAAAATTGCTCATGGGCGCTAAAGATTACAACAACCCAACCAAAGCGAAAGACACCGACGTGCTGATGTTCACGGCCTCGCGCTTTGACGAGTTTCCGGACATTTGGATCACTGATGCGAACTTCAAGAATGCCAGGAAAGTCAGCAATGGCGACGTGCAGCGCGCGCAGTTTAATTGGGGCACGGGTGAGCTGGTCAGTTTCAAAAATACCGATGGCGTGGCTTTAAAAGGCCTGCTCCTTAAACCCGACAACTTTGATGCAAAAAAGAAGTACCCGATGATCGTTTACATCTACGAACGACTGACGCAAGGGCTGCACGCTTTCCGCAATCCCGGCCCGGGGACTTCGATCAATCCGACTTACTACGTCAGTAACGGCTATCTGATCTTCATGCCCGACATCGTTTATACCGCCGGGTATCCGGGACGTAGTGCTTTGCAGTGCGTACTGCCCGCGATTCAAGCCGTGGTCGATAAAGGTTTTGTCGACGAGGCGAACATCGGCATTCAGGGACATAGCTGGGGTGGTTATCAAATCGCCTACATGGTCACACAGACGAATCGCTTCAAAGCCGCAGAGGCGGGCGCTGCCGTCGCGAACATGACGAGCGCCTACAGCGGCATTCGCTGGGGCACTGGTTTACCGCGACAATTTCAATACGAGCACTCACAGTCGCGCATCGGCGGCAGTCTCTGGGAATACCCCATGCGCTATATCGAGAACTCGCCGTTGTTTCACGTCGACAAAGTGCAAACACCGCTTCTGCTAATCAATAACGATGAAGACGATGCGGTGCCCTGGTACCAGGGCATCGAGTTTTTCTTAGGGCTGCGACGCTTGAACAAAGAGGTTTACATGTTCAGCTATAACGGGGAGAAGCACGGCCTGCGCAAGCGGATTAATCAGAAAGATTATACGCGTCGCTTGCAGGAATTCTTCGATCACTTTTTGAAAGGCGCGGCCGCGCCCGAGTGGATGGAGAAAGGCATTCCCTATCTGCAGCGGGAGAAGGAGAAAGAGAAGTACCGGATTGCGGATGGGGATAAGCCTTTACAGAACCGCGACAGGTAGCAAGCCGTATCAACAACTTTTGTCCTGGCGGCCTATGTTGTTTAGCGCCACCCGACCGTAAGTCCAGGCTCAAATAAAAAAGGCGGCCATTTCCGGCCGCCTTTTTCCTGGAGGAGCCTTTCCCCAAATTTAGAGCGCTACACAAGTGCGGCTTCTAAAACTCGCCCGCAGAGACTAACGAAAACACATCATTGAACCAGGAAGTTATAAGTCAGCAAGCCGGATACTTTCACGGGCTCGCCGCTCAAACGCGTCGGCGCGAACTTCGCCGCACGTGCTGCATCCACTGCCGCGCTTCGCAACAATGGATGCCCTGAAACGGCCTCGGCACTGATCACGTTTCCGTTCTCGTCGACAATGATTCTCACGTTCACGTCGCCCTGGGCGCCTGCGGCGCGGGCCATCTCAGGATAAACAGGTTCAGGCAAAGTGATGGCTTTGCCGTTCAACCTGGCGCCCTCGATCGGTTGCGGCCTTCGAGTGCGTAAAAAAGTAGGCTCTTCGGTTTTCCGTTCCTGCCTCTCAGCGCGGAAGATGGTTCCATCAACCGCGTTCACCAAAACGTGAGTAGTTATCGGATTTGATTCATCACCTGACAGTATGATGACGTGATAAAGAACCAATCCGGGTTTTGCGAGTTCGCCCTGTCCATCCCACCGTTCGGCGACCAAACTGCATTCAAGAACTTTCCCCGGCGTCTTGCTGGTAGCAATCTGAATGGCCTGGTCCATCGAAATCTTGGCCGCCCGGGCAAGTTCCGTCTTCTGCCTCTCTTCCCGCTCGCGCTCTTGCCGCGCGCCTTCCTCATTCCTTAACATTGAGACGGCATAGCCTACGCCTTCGAGCGCATAAACAGATGTTACTTTTTCTCGTTCTCGTTGTTCCAGCGCCTTTTCTAAATCCGCCTTAAACTGCGGGTTGGTTTCGGTAGCGATGCGTTGCTTTAGCTCAGCCGTTTCCTTCTCCCAACGCTCCCTGACTTGCCGCTCCCGGCGGGCCTCGAGTTCAGGCTTCTCCTGGACTTCGCGTGAGGGCTCCTGCGCGGCACCAGCCGGCGGAGAATCGATATTGAAGTGGACCGCCAGAGCCGCGGCGGCCACGCAGGGCACGGCCAGCAGCAAAGCAGCCAGTGTCAATCCAAAAACACTGCGACGGAAATTTGATTTGTTACTTCTAAGTAACGTCATAATTCTTACCTCCAATATATCGGCGTCAGCGATGCCGACGATCATGGTTTGCGAGCGACGCGTGAACGGCATTGCCAGTCCGGCCAGGCGGACCAGCGATCTGGCATAGACTTCCGGATGCAATAAGCGCTCGGAAACCAATTCGTCACAGCGCAACTCTCGGGTCTGAGTTATCCATCGCTTGATCAAAGCCGTGGCCGGATGAAACGACAGGGGGAGAAAAATCAATTCATAGATCAGGTTCAGCAGGTAATCGTGCCGCGCGATATGCACCAACTCATGCCCGATGGCTGCTGCCAGCGCGTTGTCATCACCCGCGCGAAGCAGTTCTTCCGGCAGGATTACGACCGAGCGGAATATTCCCAGAGTCGCGGCCGCCGGCATCGAAGGCGAGCTTAGAAATCTGACTTTTTTTACGCCGAACTCTCGCCGGCATTGCTCGATGATTTTGCTGAGGCTTCCTTCAGGCTTAAGTTCCGAGGCACCCAACTGCACCGCCCTGGTTTTCAGCGCCGCCTTGATTAGCTTCGCGCTTCGATAGCAAACGACGAGCAAGTAAACCGTCAGCAGGAAAATTGCGAGCCGTTCACCCACGTGAAAGCCAGGACTGACAGATACTGCGACGGGCGGGGTCAACTCAAGGCGCGGCGTCGGCGCAATCATAAAAGGACCGTTGCTCTGTTCGCGGACGCTAACCGCAGGCGACGTCTCAAACGTTTGAAACGCCGCTGATGAAATCAACGGCAGCAGCAGCGACAACCCCAGGGCCGCAACCCACAGCAGGTGACGATAACGCGTCGCGGATCCGAGCAAATAATTTCCCAGGGCCGCAAACAAAGCGATGGCCGTGATCTGCCAAACGCCATTCAGCAAGAAACTGAAAACAGCCTGCATGATGTTTCTCATTTCTTACCTTCCTCTTCCAGAAGTTTTTGAAGTCGCGCCAGCTTCTTCGGCGTCAGGTGCTTGGTCTCGATCAGGCTTATTACGAGATTTTCCGCCGAGCCGCCGAACAAGCGCTCAACGACGTCACTGACGTGTTGGCCGAGCGCCTGGCTGCGGCTGACGACCGGTTTATAAACGTAAGCCCGGTCTTTCAAAGTGCGCTTAACTTTGCCCTTGCGATGCAAAATATTCAGCATCGTCTGCACCGTGGTATACGCCAGTTCGCGCGGTAAATGTTGCTGCACCGATTGCACATTCGCCGGCCCTTCAGCCCACAATACGTGCATGATTTCCAATTCCAGTGGCGTCAGATTTTCACTCTTGCGTCGTGGCATTCGCTGTCGTCTCCTAAGCGTTTAGGACTTATACGCCCACTCGATTGCCCTTGTCAACTAATTTTTTAGGAGTTGCCGGCAAAAGGCAGGCCGAACTCAGTCCCGGGAGAGGGAGGCGGGCTATTAAGTATCGCGATAGTCGCTATTGAAGAAACCAAACCCGGGAGGCTATGCGGCGGGCTCTCTCAGAATTCAATGACGACGCCCGTTGACGGCAGGATTGGGAGAACCCGCTGCAGTCGTCCCTTCACGCGACCATCGCTGAAATAACCCTCAAAGCCGGCGTAGCGAACATTGTTACGGTTCAGAAGATTGAGGACTTCGGCGGTCAGTGTCAGCTTCGGTTTCTTGAAAAGAAATGCCTTGCTGAGCCGGACATCGACGCGACTGTAGTAGGGAACGCGCGTCCGATTTCGCTGGTTGATTAGAAAGTAGCCGGCTGACCCCTGGCCGTAAAAGCCAGGCACCGGTTGGCCACTCCCATAGCGCCATTCACTGCTAAAGTTCCAGGTGTCCGCGAACCGGTAGTTTCCATAAACGTTCAGGGTGTGGCGTTGATCTGAATCACTGACGAAAGTGAGCCTGTCCGGGGCATCGGTGAGGCTCGTGCGCGAGTATCCATATGCGATCCAGCCCGCCAGCCTGTTCGCGCTGCGACGTTGCCAGGTGACTTCAAAGCCACGGGCGTGACCAGTCAAAGAATTTTGAAACGGTGCACCATTAAAGTTGAGCAACGTTCCTGTCAGTCGGGGTTCATTCAAACTGAAGAAAAGACGGCTCTCTTCGCGATCGTAGATCTCCGCGAGCACTCGTGTGCGATTGCCAATCGATCGTTCGACGCCGGCGTTGTAAAGCGTAACCGCCGCGGATTTCAACTGGGGATTCCCGAACAGGCCAAACATCAAATTCAAATCAGGGAATTGATAGTAGCGGCCGGCGGCGGCCCGCACTTTCCACTCCGCGTTAGGCGACCAGGCAAACGAAACGCGCGGGGACAATTTGGTCTCGCGCGTTAGTCCGCTGTGGTCTAGGCGGACTCCACCAGTCAAACTCAAACGGCGTTTCTCCTCGTTCCACGTATCCTGAAGGTAGTAGGCCTGTTCGGTCCCTTTGCGTTTGAAACTTCCTTCATCGAACGCGGTCGTTTCGAAAAAATTGAACGATTGATTGACGCTGTCGACGTTGAGCCGGCGGAGGTACAGGCCGGACTCGATCCGGTTCCTTTTGATTTGATAGTTAACGTCGCTGCGGACGCCTAACTGCGTCCGGCGCTCGTTCTGAAGTGGCTCGTCGCGGCGATTAGTGTTTTTGAAAGTGGTGCGCAGACCGAATACGCGTGTCTGCCAGAATAAATGCGAATCGCGCGTGAAACTCCAGTGTCCATTCACCAAAAGGTTTCGCGTATTGCCGCGCAGGACCTGATTAATTCCCAGCAAATCACGATCGCGACTTTGATCGAACGTAAAATCTCCGAAAATCAGGCTCACGCCCACCTGGTTCCGCCTGGACAGGTCGTAAACAAACTTGCCCTGAAAATCCGCCACGTTGACCACCGGCGGACTATTTCCAGGTTGAAACTGATCGTTAAAGCGGCGCACCAAATAGCCGATGAAGCTTTTGCGCGCGGCTACCAGATACGAGCCGCATTTATTCGGCAAGGGACCGTCGACCACACCGGCGAGGCCGGTCAAAGCCGCTTGCAAGCGACCCGTTGGTTTTATCCGATTCCCATCCCGGGTTTGAATATCGAGGATCGCAGCCGTGCGATCGCCGTACTTTGAAGGAAACCCGCCGCTCATCAGCGACACTGAATCGACGGTATTGGCGTCGATTACTGAAACGGATCCGGCGTCCGGATATCCTCCGGCTACCGTATGCACAAAGTTCTCAGTGAGAATTCCATCGAGATATAAGCCGACGCGATCAAAACTGGCGCCGCGCACAGAGAATTCGCTGCGGAAATCATCGTTGGCACTGACGCCCGGCAGAGCTTGAGCGGCGCGAATCGGATCGTTGATAAGCACGCTGGAGAGTTGTTGCAGCTCCCGCTTATTAAGCAACTGCTGCGAAACCGCGCTGCTGTCCGTGCTTTCAAACGGAGCCGTATTGACAGTAACGCTTTCCGTCAGGGCTGCTGCATCTTCATTCAATGCGATCTGAAAATCAGAGTTGTTACCGTCCTTAACTACCACGCTCTTTTTCACTAAACCAAAAGTAACCGTAGTTATGTAAAGATCGATCTTACCGGCCGGCAGACTCTCGAGCGTGAAGGCTCCATTATCGTCGGTCGTCGTCTCTTGATCGGTGCCGCTAACAATGACTTTGACTTTGGCCAGCGCTTCGCCCGTACGCGCGTCAACCACGCGGCCGCTGAGGCGCGCCGTGCGTTGTGATTTATCCTGGGCCTGACCGAGATTTGCGAACTGAAGTATCGAGAGGGTTAATACAGAAGCGAGAACTATAAGGTTCCGGGGATGCATGTCGGGCATAGGCGCTCCTTTGGAACTGACCTGGGTCCGTTTCGTGTGGCACGCGGATCGTGCGCGTGATTTCACGGGTGGGGAGCCCGTGCCCCTTGGTCTTATTGTCGTAGCACTGAAAACTCCGCCCTCTTAGCGACAGCTGTTAGGGCGTATGATACTCGCGCCAGAATGCATTGTGCGAATCGTTGCCATCCCTCGGTTGAGTGATTCCAATCTCAAAGACGCGCGTAAGGCTCGAACTGTTTACCGACGTTTCACCCTTTCCGCTGCACCAGGACTTGAAAATGTGCGGCCATGCCGTCCGGCATGATCATTTCGCGCGCAGCGGCGTTAAAATTGAAACGCTCAATTTGATCACCCAGGCGATCGCCGGTCGACACAATTTCTGCCAGCGCGCCTTCACCCAAAAGAAACTCATCAAGGCGCGCGAACCTTAACGTTTCCAAACCCGCCCGGGCGCCGGCTGCCCCGATCAAAGTCCAATCGACGGTTGTCGTCAGGTCCTGCTCGCCGGGTTGCGACAATACATCCTGAATGATCCGGTGGCGTTGGAAACTCCTGAGCGTTCCTGAGAAACGGTTGGGATCGTCAAGCAGCTCATTTCGTTTAGCGCCGTAATCGACTGTGATTAGATACCCTCTCTCGATCAACGCGGCTGCGCGCGCCACAAAATTTTCCGCTTCAAGATTTACTTCATAAATCTGCCCTTCCCTCAATTGAAGCTGCGTGCGCTCACAATATTCAGCGACGAGGGGTTGCAACTCGGTTTCGAACCAAATGAAAGCGCCTGATTCGCTCGCGCCGACTCGCAGCTCTTGCAAGTTGCCACCGCGTCCGATTACGGGATGTATGGGGAACGCGTCGAGCAATTCGTTTGAAAAAACGATTACGTAACTGAATGGTTTCTCGATTTCTGAAAGCGCCCGAAACTCGACCCGATCTTTGAATTGAAAAAGTTTTGCTTCGACTTCAGCTCTGGCGTCATCACTCAATTCGTCGACGACATATCTAGTAGCTGCAAAGACGGAGGGAAAGTTTCTTTGCAGCGAAGTGAGCACGCCCAGAGCAAAATCTCCGCGACCGGCTCCAACCTCGACTATGGTCCAATGCTGCGGCGCGCCCAGGTCGAAATAACTCTTCATGAAATAGTGCGCGAAAGTGGCGGCAAACAGCGGACTTGTTTCCGGCGCGGTCCGGTAATCTCCTCCGCGGCCTTGCCGCATTTTTCCCCGGCGGCAGTAATAACCATCACGCTCGTCATAGAGCGCGGCCTGCATCCAGTCATGAAACGTTATGGGACCAGCCAGGCGGATCTTTTCGCGTAATCGATCAGCTAGCGCCGGTGTGCGCGAATCGTCGCTGGTCAGCATGTTGTGATTGTAAGTGATCGCGCTTCTGCTACAGGCTGCGACTCACTCTTTTCGTGGTTCGCGGTTGAGCAGCTGCGTAGTGCTGTCGGTAACGCTTCCCGGTGTTTTAATCTCCGCAGTCTGAGGTCGCTGCCGCCATTGGCTGGCGGGATTAACCGCGGCCGGCTGAACCGGGAGCGCCGCCATTCGAGCTTGAGGGATCGCCTGCGCCGGCACTTTGTAATTGAGCTGTGGCGCGAACTGGTTTGGGGGCGCGCCTTCTTCGAAGATGGCCGCAAAGAGCATCCGAAGCGGCCCGCCAAGAAAACAGACAATGGCCGAAACGGCACAAAAGAAGACGAACACATTGTCGACTCTTGGAGGCGCGAAGTTCGACATGATGCCCAGGATTGGAACCAGCAGGGCGCCAATCAGCATCAACAGTACTCCTTGCTTCACCCCTTTGCGACGAGCCGAGATCGTTTTCTCTCCCGGCGGTGGCTGATAAGCCGGAAGCATGCCGCCGTGGGCCAGCAAAAGCATTGTGCCTTCCATCGCAAAGCCACACCTGGAACAAAACCGCATGGAATCAGTGGCCTGTTGTTGTCCGCATCTGGGGCAGTACATTTTGGAGAGACCTCAGTTGTTAGCGAGACCGCGACTAATATGAACGAAGATTGCCCGGCCGACGAAGACTGTTCATGTTCTCCTGGGCGCGAGTTTCCTAAAGCACTCCACAGCGTTGAGCTGATGATGCCCCGCGCGCACCAGTGTGTCCAGCAATAAAGACACGACCTGCGATGGGCCGGCCGGGGTCATGATCGTTTTCAGCAAATCTTCATCGCTTTTGAAGAGCTCGAATCCGCGCCCCCGCGCATCTTCGACTTCGGCAAGATAGGCGAGCAACTTTGGCGGCGTGGTGAGATATTCCGGCAGCGTCCACTCAAACGGATCGTCCCAAAGGTTTGCAGTGATCCCGCCAAATGCCTGCTCGACCGTCCGGGCGCTTTGCAAAACCTGTTCGCCAACTGACAAATCTCGCTGGTCAATCTTTTGATAAAGCAGATCGTCCGGGGTCCGCTGGATCGATTCGCGCCAGCCGTGTTCCAAACACGAAAACTCCCTATCGAACCAGACAATTAAATTGTTCATTTATCACTTTGTCTGATACGCACCGACGTCCGTGTATTGTTCCGTAGTCGCTCTGCGCTGAGTCTTAACCCGCCAGTTTCTGCTTCACACTGTCGCTGACTATCCGCCCGTCGGCGTTTTTTCCGGCGAGTTTGGCCATCACGATTTTCATCACCGCGCCCATGTCTTTCATCGACGTCGCACCCGTTTCGCTGATCGCCTCGCTGACGGCCTTTTCGATCTCGGCCTGGGAGGCGGCCGCCGGCAGATACGACTCGATAATCGTAATTTCAGCAATTTCTTTCTCGGCCAAATCCTGGCGGCTCGCCTTCTCATACTGTTCTACTGAATCGCGCCGCTGCTTGACCTGCGAACGCAGCAGCTTCAGCACGTCTTCATCCGCCAGTTCGCCCGCGCCCTCTTTTTCACGATGCATGATCGCGGCTTTTACCATGCGCAGCGTCGAAGTCCGCGCCGCATCCTGCGCCTTCATGGCGGCTGTCATATCGGCAATGATTTTATCTTTGAGGCCCATTCGATTTTCCGTGCTGATACTCTAGCGCATCGCTGCGAACTTCGCTAAGGTGCAATGCTTCAAAATGAACAGACTCTTTTTCAGGAATTTTTCACCATCCAACTTGGAAAGAAGTGCGCGGTAATGGCAACGCGCGGTCGGTTCGGGACCTAACCCGGGTAATAAGAAAAGGTTCGTCTTTCAATGACGATTACGAAATTCGATGGTCACGCCGCGGCCAGCCCAGTCCGAGCGATGGGAGTATTCACAGCAATCGATTTGATAATTTTAGACCGGTCGCGACGCACGATCGGGCTAGTGCGGCCGAACATCGATGTTAAGCGACGGTCAGCTTTGAAGCTGAAGTGCGCCCGCCATTCGATCGCCCGAGATACTCACGTAAGTATTTCCCCGTGTAAGACCCTTTCGCCTGCATGATCTTTTCGGGCGTTCCGGTCGCCACTAAATAGCCGCCCGCCTCGCCGCCCTCGGGCCCCAGATCGATAACGTAGTCAGCAGTCTTGATCACATCCAGATTGTGCTCTATCACCAGCAGCGACCCACCCGCGTCAATCAGCGCGCGGAATGCCGCCAGCAACTTGTTGATGTCGTCGAAATGCAGTCCCGTGGTTGGCTCGTCAAAAATATAAAGTGTCTTCGCGCCCGCCCGCTTTGAAAGATGCGCGGCGAGCTTGACTCTCTGAGCTTCACCGCCGGAAAGCGTCGTCGCTGATTGGCCCAGACGAAGATAACCGAGGCCCACTTCATCCAGCACGCGTAAACGATTGGTAATCTTGTTGACATCCCGGAAGAACGTAATCGCCTCGCGCACGGTCATGTCCAGCACGTCGTGAATGTTCTTGCCGCGATAGCGCACGTCGAGGATTTGCTGCTTAAACCGTGTGCCTTTGCATTCTTCGCAAATGAGTTCGACGTCTGCCAGAAATTGCATTTCCACGGTCACCGTGCCGTCTCCCTGACAAACTTCGCAACGACCGCCGGGGACGTTGAAAGAAAAATGGGAGGGATCGAATCCGCGCGACTGCGCCTCGCGGGTGTTCGCGAAGGTTTCGCGAATGGCGTCGTAGACTTTGATGTAGGTAACCGGATTCGATCTCGGCGTCCGGCCGATCGGCGATTGATCGACCAGGATTACATCGTCGATGTGCTGGGTTCCCTCCAATTTTTGAAACGCGCCTACATGCCCCTGCCATTCCCCCGCTTGCTTCTTAAAGCCGGCATAAATGCAGTCGTGAATCAAAGTGGATTTGCCCGAGCCGCTGACGCCGGTGATGCACACGAGCATGTTCAGCGGGATATCCACGTCGATGCCTTTGAGATTGTGTTCGCTCGCCCCGCGAATTTTCAGCCGCTTCAACTGCAGCGAGCGGCGATGCTTCGGCTCTTTGATTTCCGCTTCACCGCGCAGGTAACGGCCCGTAAGCGATTGCGACTCGCTAAACAACCCGGGGAAATCGCCTTCATAAATGAGCCGGCCGCCCAGCTCGCCCGCGGCTGGGCCAATGTCGAGAATGTGATCTGCTGAACGCATCATCTCCGCGTCATGCTCAACCACCAGGACCGTGTTGCCAATATCGCGCAAATTATGCAGCAGGCGAATCAACCGAGCGTTGTCGCGCGGGTGCAGGCCAATCGAGGGTTCGTCCAGAACGTAAAGCGCGCCGACGAGCGACGATCCCAGATTGGTCGCCAATTGGATTCTTTGAGCTTCGCCTCCCGACAAAGTCGAAGCCAAACGATCCAGTGTCAAATAATCCAGTCCCACCTCGACGAGAAACTTCAGCCGGCGGCGAATTTCAAATAGCACGCGATCAGCAATCGCCGATTGCTCAGACGACAGCTCAAGACTGTCGAAGAACATGGCCGCATCTTTAATCGAAAGTGCGGACACTTCCGGCAGCGTGCGATCGCCAACGCGCACATCGCGCGCTTCCCGGCGCAGGCGGCTGCCGTCGCAATCAGGACAGAGCGTGTATCCGCGATACTTGGAAAGAAAGACGCGCACGTGCAACTTGTATTTTTTCGTTTCGAGCCAATCGAAAAACCCGCGCACGCCACGCCATTCACCCTTGCCGTTAATGATTGCCCGTTGTTGCGGGCGAGTGAGGTCATTGAAGGGAGCGTTCATCGGAATTCGTTCCGATTTGCAGAACCGCTTCAGCTCAGCCTGGGCCCATTCGTATTGAGGTTTGGTCCATGGTTCGATGGCGCCTTCACTTAAACTCAACCCTGGGTTCGGAATCACCAGATTTAGATCGAGGCCGATTGTGTTGCCGAAGCCCTGGCAGGTTGGACACGCGCCGAATGGATTATTGAAACTGAACAAGCGCGGTTCGGGGGTCGCGTAAACTGCGCCGTCATACTTGCATTCAAAGCGCTCTGAGAATCGCAAACAACGAGCATTCCTGGACTCTTTCTCTTTGACAAGATTTGCAGATCCGGTCGCTACCGCTCCCGGTTCTGACACCTGTATTACCGCTTGCCCATGACCTTCGCGAAAACAGGTTTCTAAAGAATCAACAAGTCGCTGCCGAACATCCGGTCGCGCGACTAATCGATCGACGAGCACATAAACGTCATTGAAATCGTCCCGGTGGAAATCATCCGGCGATGACAGATCGATCTGTTTTCCTTCGTACAGCAAGCGCGTAAAGCCCCGTTGCATCAGGCTCATGAGGTGGGCGGTGATTACCTGGCGGTTGTGTCTCTCGGCGCTGTCGGTCCGCTTACTCGTCCTTTTGGAACCATTTCGCTGGGTCGAGTCGGCGCTGGCTGACAACCCGGCTTCTAACACGTTTGACCCAGCCCCGGCGGGAAACAACACGAAGAACCGCGTGCCCTCTGCAAGCTCGCTCAGGATTTCATCTGCGGCCGATTCCGGCGAATCGCGATGCACCTCGCGGCCGCAAAGCCGGCAAATTGTCGTGCCAATGCGCGCATATAAGAGCCGCAGATAATCGTAAATCTCTGTCTGGGTCGAGACCGTTGAGCGCGGATTGCGCGTCGAATTCTTTTGCCTGATAGCAATCGCCGGCGCTATTCCACGGACTTCATCGACGTCGGGTTTGTCCATGCGCTCGAGAAACTGCCGGGCGTAGGCGGACAGCGACTCGACATAGCGGCGCTGGCCTTCCGCGTAAACGGTGTCGAATGCCAGAGACGATTTACCTGAGCCGCTGACGCCGGTGACGACAGTCAACTGGTTTATGGGAATCGAGAACGAGATGTTCTTGAGGTTGTTGACGCGTGCGCCCCGTACTTCGATAGCTTCCTGGGTCATTTGCTCGTGCCGCGAGCCACACAGTCACAAAATCGCGCGCCTCGCAAACCACACATCTTAGCGCGAAACCTCGCATGAACGCGAGCGCGATAACCGCGATTTCGCTTGGCAACAGCGCTCCCTTTTCTTTCATCTGAGAACATTGTTAACTCGTCACAGCTGATATAATTGCCGAATCCGAATTAGGCCTCTGCTCCTCGTGGAAGGAACTGGAAAAATGGTGTTTATTAGTAAGAAATTTCTTCAGATCGTGCTTTGCGCAGCCGTGCTTGCGGGGACGAGCCTATTCGCCCAGGGGCAACAAACAATGGCGGACGCGAAAGCGCCGGCACTATCCGGGGCTGCGAATCTGAGCCAGGCCCAGGTAGATGAAATCATTCGCAAGTTTGCAGCGAAAGAAACCCAGTTTCGGCAGGCGCTGAATTCGTACGCTTTCAAGCGGGACGCGCTGCTGCAAACTATCGGCATGGGGGGCCAGGTCACGGGCGAATACCATCGCGTGTCGGATTTTACTTTCGACGATAAGGGCAATCGATTCGAAAAAATTAACTACTTTCCCATGCCTTCCTTCACCGGCGTGACCCAGGAGGATCTGGAAGATTTGGGCGGAGTGAACCCCTTCGCTTTGGAAGCGGCCAAGATCAATCAATACAATTTTAAGTACGTCGGCAAAGAACGAATTGATGAGTTGGATCTGTATGTGTTCGAAGTTGCGCCAAAGATAACCCCCGACCCAAAGAAGACCAAGGAAAGATATTTCGTCGGCCGTATCTGGGTCGACGATCGTGACCTGCAGATCGTCAAGTCAAAAGGCAAGGCCATTCCGGAAACCAAGACGAACAAGTTCCCCATAGTCGAAACTTATCGCGAGCAGGTTGATGGCAAGTATTGGTTCCCGACCTATGCCTACGCCGACGATGATCTGGTATTTGACAACGGTACCGACTATCGCGTCCGCATGCGCGTGAAATATACCGATTTTGTGGTCGGGCGCGGCAAGGTAACGATTACCGAAATTGCGGAAGCTCCGGAAGTTTTAAAATCGGAAACGCCTTCCAAGGCGGACGCTCCGACGGCCGCAACGACCTCGCCAACGAAGCCCACAGGTGTGACCTCTAATAGCGGTCCTACTTCAAGTGCGAACGCGGAGGACGCGCCGAGAGATTTCGGCATTTTGAACAACCTGGCAGCAGATTTGCCGAAACCGATTTATCCGGCCGAGGCGAAGAAAAATCATGTCAGCGGTCAGGTGCAGGTAAAAGTTTTTCTCGATGAAACCGGGAAGATTGTCTCCGCTGAGGCGACTTTTGGGCCCGAAGCGCTGCGACCCGCCGCAGTCGAGGCCGCGAAACGAGCACGCTTTAAACCGCAGACGGTGGATGGTGTGCCGGTAAAGATCTTCGGAATTCTCACTTACGATTTTGAGGCGCAGTAGTTCGGGCGGCCGGAATTCGGGTGCGGGCGCCGGCTATAATGAATTTTCAGAGCTTTCGTCTACGCCTAACGGCGAACTCGAAAAACTTCATTTTGTTCTGCGAGACAATTTTTCGATTCCTAACTCGTGCATAATGCTGTTTTGAACTTGCCGCACGAGCGCATCGAGGTCGTCATCGCTTTTCACCCAGGAAGTGTCAACGGGCGGCATCATGACCATCTCGATCGTGCCGGGCCACGCTTCGCCGGTCCCCTTCCCCATCAACACATCTGAATTCTTCAAAGCAATAGGCACTACGGGAACGCCCGCTTGAACTGCCATGTGAAACGCGCCTTTCTTGAAAGGCAGCATTTCTCCGGGTTGCGCGCGGGTGCCTTCGGGGCACACTCCAAACGAGATTCCCGAGCGCAGCCGCTCAGTTGCTATTCTTAATGATTCAATTGCGCGCTCGCGGTTGGATCGATCGATTGCGATCACGTTGACGAAGCCTATGCCAAACCCGAGAATCGGGGCCTTTAACAGTTCCTTCTTGGCGACCATCCCCATCCGGTGACCCGTGAAAGCAAACAGCGGCGACGCGTCGAGGTAGGAAAAATGGTTAGCAACGAAAACGTACGCTTGGTGTGGTTCGAGATATTCTCGGCCCGTGACGCTTACCTTTACGCCGGTTAGCCGCAGCCAGTTGCGCGCCCCCCAGTTGGCCCACCAGTAAATCCAATCCTGGCGCTTGAAAAGACCGCCAATCAACAGGACCGGTGGCGCGAAGATTAACAAGAGAGCGCCGGCGACAAACCATGACCACGCGAACAGCAAGACGCCGATAATGTGGGGGCCACGTCTTGTGCTAGACTTCGCCGCGATTTGATCAGACATCTTCGAATCAAGGTCATTACCGCCTGTGGTAGCGGGCGGGTCCCTTATCAGCATGTTTCAAAACCTGGTGGAGGAAGCCCGAATGTATCGCACTAAGCTTGCTCAAAACGTCACCGAAAGAGGCAGTAATCAACTAGGTGAAAAAGGGGTTGTCCCTTTCTATAAATACTTCGCTCTTACGGGCCTCGCGATTCTCTTTTTATCCGCGCCCCCGAACTTTTCACTCGCCGTGCAGGCTCAACGCCGGGCCTCGCAAACGCCAAGCTCGGTTCCTTCGCCGCGTTCAGTCTTCGGTTTCAATCCCGGCGACGATCGAACGATCGCTGATTGGAGTCAGATCATCGATTATTTTTCGCGCCTCGACAAAGCGAGTGATCGCGTGCAAGTGCAAACCATCGGCACGTCGACTTTGGGTCGAACGATGATCGCCGCCTTCATCAGCGCGCCTGAGAATATACGCAATCTTGACAAGTACAAAGCCATCCAGGCGCGGCTGGCCGATCCCCGAAAAATTGCGTCCGATGCCGAGCGAGATCAACTGATTAGTGACGGGAAAACGGTGGTCGTCATCTCATGTTCGATTCATTCGACTGAGATCGTGGCGTCCCAGATGGCCTCGCAGCTCGCATACAACATGGCCACGGGGAATGATCCAGACACGCTATCGATCCT
This sequence comes from Pyrinomonadaceae bacterium, assembly GCA_046262835.1. Taxonomy (GTDB): domain Bacteria; phylum Acidobacteriota; class Blastocatellia; order Pyrinomonadales; family Pyrinomonadaceae; genus UBA11740. Next base: position 31,058 of record JBHELZ010000006.1, on the reverse strand, counting down.
GCACAACACAATTCTGATCCTGGTCCCCTCACCTAATCCTGATGGCGTGGATATCGTTGCTAATTGGTACCGCAAGACCCTCGGCACGCCGAGTGAAGGCCGCGAGCCGCCCGAGCTTTATCACCACTACGCGGGTCACGATGATAATCGCGATTGGTTCATGCTCGATTTGAAAGAGACGAAGGCAGTCACCCGGCTGTTTTGGAAAGAATGGTTCCCGGAAATTGTTTACGACATCCATCAGCAGGGATCCAACGGCTCGAGGTTTTTCGTCCCGCCTTTTTATGATCCGGCCAATCCGCACATCGCCGCGTTGTTGTTGCGGCAGGTCGGCCTAATCGGTCACAAGATCGCCGCCGACGTCACCGCTGCCGGCTTCAAGGGAATCCTCACGAACGCGCTTTACGACACGTGGTGGCATGGCGGCTTTCGCACCGCGCCTTACTTTCACAACTCGATCGGCATCCTCACCGAAGCGTCGAGCGCCCGCATCATGACGCCAACGAATGTGACACGCGAACAACTCGTCCGATCGAGCACGCGCGGCATGGCCAGCGCGACGGAAGCGACCACAAATTTTCCGAATCCCTGGCCCGGTGGCTCATGGCATCCGCGGGACATAATGCAGATGGAATTCATCGCCTGCCATTCGATTTTGTCCCTGGCCTCGAATTATCGTGCCGACTACCTGCGAAATTTTTATGAATTGGGAAAAGCAAACCTGTCCTCATCAGCCACCGGGGATCCGATCGCTTACTTAATTCCGGCCGGTCAGGGCCGTGACGAAAACGTAGCCAAGATGATCGGTACCCTGGTCGAACAGGGAGTGGAAGTGTACCGGCTCGATAAAGAATTGCACGGTATTACGGGTGCGCAGTATTTGCGAAAGCTGGCCGGAGGAAGCCGCCAAATTAATGTGCTGGCAAGCGTCGCCGGTGGCATGCCAGAGATTCCGGCCGGCAGCTATATCGTTTTTCTTAATCAACCTTACCGTCAGGATGTGCTCGCGCTATTCGAGCCGCAAGTCTATCCGGATCGCACCACGGCAATCGGTGAAGCCGAGCGGCCATACGACGTCGCAGGATGGACCCTCCCAATGCAGATGGGTGTTGATGCCCCCGCAGTGATGTCCATCGGCGAACCGGTGAATGAAAGAAAACTAACCCTGATCAAGTCCGAGAATGAGGTGCGGCGTGATCTCGCGTTGACGCTGTGGGCCGGTGATAAATCACCAATTCCGAATCCGATCAGCGCAGGGATCCGCACCGGCCTCTATCAAAATTCACGCATTGGAAACATGGATGAAGGCTGGACGCGGTATGCGTTCGATACTTTTAATGTCCCTTACAAGTCGTTCGACGAATCGACCCTCAACGACGGCAATCCGCGCGCAAACTTCGACGCGATCGTTCTACCATCTGAGCAGACTCGCGCCAATCCGGACGGCGATACGCCGGGCGAAACAACCAGAGGAATCAGCGATAAGGGTTACGCCAACCTGGCCAGGTTCGTTGAAGATGGCGGCACCCTGATCTGTTTTGACGGTTCATGCGCCGCGGTAATCAGACAGATCAAGCTGCCTTTACGAAACGTTTTGGCCGGTGTCCGTTCTTCGGACTTCTATTGTCCGGGGTCTATCGTGCGCTTGAACGTGGACACCTCAAGTCCCCTCGCCCGCACCATGCCGAAAGACACGGACGCCTACTTCATCAATAGTTCGGCATTCGAAGCAACGGACAACAGAATCCGGGTCATCGCTCGCTATGCCAAAGACGATGTGCTCAGATCCGGCTGGTTGCGGGGCGAAGATAAAATCAAAGACAAGATAGCTTTGGCTGAAGTTCCGGTCGGGAAAGGACGCGTCGTGCTTTTTGCTTTTCGCCCCCAGCATCGCGGTCAAACCTGGGGCACGTTCCCTTTTATCTGGAACGCGATCAACCTTGGTTCAGGACAGTAGATTTCGGGCACAATCGTCGCCCACTTAGTTCCCGGCTTGTGACCGCACGCTGAGGATGCTTTTCCTCGAGTGGTGCTGTTGCCCACCCCGCAGTCTTAAGCTTGCTCCGTCTCGTCACGGGTGCTATCTTGAATTCGTCGGTTCCAATATCTCTCCCCGTTTCTCTCTCCAAAAATCATTGGGTTGTCGTGAGTTCATTGCTGTTCGCGAACGGCTAAAAAGAACTTTCGCTACAACTAGGAAGCGGGCGAGCCGCATCCAAACCGCTGGGAACAGGCATATTCCCGGTTTGTTCGTTAGGATTACCCATTCTCGCCGACAGGAGTTGTACCATGAAGAAGTTTACTGCCCTCTCGCTAGTCTGTTTGCTCACAATCCTGGCCGGGCAAACCGCGTTTTCCCAGACACGCCCGCGTCGCGTTAACTCAGCACCGCCGGCAGAACAGCAGAATCAGCAAAGCCAGTCACAATCGGCGCCGCAAGAGACGAATTCGACGGAAGCGGCGCGCCCAACGAGGCCGCCGGTACTTGGCGGAGCGACCCGCGATTCAAATGAGCAAAAACCAAGCGCGCCGCCGAAAGATGCCGGGCCTGAAGAGGTGGGCGAAGGCGATGTGGTGAAGGTTGAAACGACGCTGGTCAGTATTCCCGTAAGCGTCATGGATCGCGACGGGAAATATATTCCAAACCTCACAAAAGAGGACTTTCACGTGTGGGAAGACGGGACTGAGCAGAGGGTGGCCTACTTCGCTTCGACAGAAAAACCCTTCACGGTGGCCTTGGTCATCGACACGAGTGCGTCAACCCGTTACAAGATCGAAGAAATCCAGGATGCGGCGATTGCTTTTGTGAATCAACTTAGACCAGACGACAAAGTGATGGTCGTTTCTTTCGACGATAAGATTCGCGTTCTGCAACAACCAACCAACGATCGTAACTCGCTGCGCAATGCGATTTTGGAAACCCGGATCGGATCAGGAACTCGTTTGTACGATGCGGTCGATCAGGTCATCAATCAATACCTTAATCGCGTCGAAGGCCGCAAAGCGATCGTCCTCTTCACTGACGGGGTTGATACCACGAGCAAACATGCGAGCTATGAAAGCACGGTGCGTGACTCGGAAGAACTTGACGCGCTGATCTATCCGGTGGAGTACGACACGTCAGGCGACATGGGTGTTTGGGGCGGTGGGTGGCCGGGCGGCGGTTCGCGCAGGGGCGGTGGCGGAAATTATCCGAATGGTAATGGCGGCGGCGGCCTTCTGGATATTCTCGGCGCAATCATCAACGGCGGCAGCTATCCGAGCGGTGGCGGCGGTTATCCCGGAGGTGGTGGCGGTAACCGGCGAAATGGCCGTGGCGGCTGGCCCGGCAGCGGAGGCGCCGGCAATAGCCGAGGCGAATATCAGGTGGCCGATCAATACCTGCATGATCTCGCGCGCGTGAGCGGTGCCAGACTCTACGACGCCGAACAACAGGATCTAAACACTGCTTTTCGATCGGTCGCGGAAGAACTGCGGCGGCAATACAGCCTCGGCTACTACCCAACCAAACCGCCCATCGCCGGCGAGCGGCGCAGCATTAGAGTCAAGGTGAATCGTCCGGAGTTGGTGGTCCGGACACGTGACAGCTATGTCTTCCAGCCCGGCGCAAATGCCACGGCGCAAGGCAATTCGCTACCCGCCAGGCCGCCTGTTTTGAAAAAGGATTTTGGCGGAGGGCGATAACGCGGGAACTGCGGCAACTTCAGCCGCGGCCGCCTTTTCTAAACTATCGTTCCATCCGGAATCAATCCATTCTTTGGCACGATGATAATGCCGTCACGGATGTAGTACATTCCGTCCGGCCCATCCAGCTGCTCAATCCCGCCTTCGTTCAGCAGCCGCACATTCCGGCCGATCCGCGCACTCTTGTCGATGATCGCGCGGCGAATGACCGTCTGCTCGCCAATCCCGACGCGCGGCCGGCGGGCTTCTCGATCTCCCATCATGTCTTCCAAAGTCTGATAGTAATCCGCGCCCATCATGTAGGCCGCGTCAATCTGGGTGCCTTCAGCAATCCGGCTGCGTAAGCCAATTAATGAACGATTGATTTTGGCGCCGTTTATGATGCAACCGTCGCTGATGATCGATTCGTGAATTTCGCAGTTGTCCATCTTCGAAGGCGGCAGGTAACGCGCGCGAGTGAATAGCGGGGCCTCGGCATCGAACAAATTGAAAGGCGGAATGGCCGAAGTCATATCGAGGTTTGCTTTGTAAAAAGCTGCCATCGTTCCGATGTCCTCCCAGTATCCATCGAAAAGATAAGCCTGCACGTTGTACTTGTTGATGCTGCCGGGGATCACTTCCTTGCCAAAATCCAGGCGCGATGGATCCTCGGCCAATACTTGTTCCAACCGATCATATTTGAAAACGTAGATGCCCATTGAAGCGAGAAACGGTCGGGCGCCCGCGTCATCCGCTGTCAGACCGAGCGGCCTCGTATCCACGACCATTGCCTCTAACGCATTACCTTTAGGCTTTTCGCGAAACTCGATAATGCGACCGGCCTCGTCAACCTTAAGCAAACCGAATTCGCTCGCGGAATCAGGTGGAATCGGAATTGCCGAGACGGTGATGTCGGCGTTGGTATCGAAATGTCGCTTGAGAAATTTTCGATAATCCATCCGGTACAGGTGATCGCCGGAGAGAATCAGCAGCGTGTCAATGCGCCAATCGCGGATGTGCGGCAGTACCTGGCGCACTGCGTCCGCGGTTCCTTGAAACCAATCCGGCCGCTCAGGAGTTTGTTCCGCAGCCAATATTTCGACGAATCCATCCCCGAACGGCGAGAAGCGATAGGTCGTCGCAATGTGCCGGTTGAGCGACGCCGAATTGAATTGCGTCAACACGAATATGCGAATCACATCTGAGTTGATGCAATTCGAAATCGGCACATCGACGAGACGGTATTTTCCGCCCAGTGGCACCGCAGGCTTGGATCGTTGCGCGGTCAGCGGAAATAAACGACTGCCCGCGCCGCCGCCAAGAATTACCGCCAAAATATTGTGTCTGCTGGGCATGGAGATGAGGCGAGGATATAGGTAAAACCAGTGGCGATTCAAGGCGCGATTAGGTATAAGTAGCTCACATTGAGCCGCCTCAAGAACGTTAGGAATTGAAGCAATTCAACGCAGATCTATTCCGTCCCGACAATGAGGATGACTCAAACTAGGAAACGCGCGCCCTTACGGTCGGGCTACTCCGCGGATCTAAGCGAACGATGGAAGATCTCACGCAATCTATCAGCAGCCTTCCGATCTGGATGGCTCTCATCCTGTTGGTGGCCACAGCGCTGGCTTGGCCCATCTCAATTAGTCTGATTCTGTTTTATCGACGGGCGGTCTGGAAATCCATGCGTCGCGGCGCGAACGTGGCGAACCCGTCTGGGCCAACGCCGGCCCAGCAAGTGTCGCAGCCGGTTTCGGAATTGCAATTCGTCGACAGTCGCGAAACAGCGCGTATATCGGATCTTCGAGTTTTCAAGCACCTGGTGCGCAGGCCCTGGCGGGTCGCGATGGTGTACGTTTTCGCCGGAACTACTTTCGCGCTGATCATGGCGGCCGCCGTTCTTCTCGGCCTAAGCGAGGGTGAGTTTGTGTTGGCGCGTCTTATCTCGCTGTTTTGGATTTATGCATGGCCAATCGTGTTAACTATCAATATTATCGCAGCGGCCTCGTGGCGGCCAAAGATTGCGACGGTACTCATCTACTTTTTGATGCTGGCCTCAATTGTGATAGCGATAAACGCCGGCAGCAGCGAGCCGAACTGGACCGCTCACGGCACGTTATGGCTTCTCTATAACGCTCCCGCGTCTTTGATCCTGTTTGCTTTTCTTAACCGCAGGGTTCGGCCCGTCGGCCCGCTGGTGTTGATTTTTTTGATGGTATCGGCGTTCGGCTCGTTGTTGGTAATCTCACTACTGGCCAGCTCAGAAGCTCTGATGCGTTTGGCCGCAAACCTTGGCCCCAGCGCGGAAATCACTTTTATCGCACTCAACCTGCTCGGCTTCGTACTGGCAGCGCCGTTCGGCTGGCTAATCCTGCATTGGATTCGCAAACGTTACGAGCGAAAGAAAACCAGCGATCAGGCGATCGCGGTTGACGCTATCTGGTTACTCTTTGCCGTGGTGATGTCGATTCAACTGTCACCGAACGGACTCTGGGCGTGCTCGGGTCTGTTCGCTTTTCTGGTTTACAAGGTCGTCTCTGTTACAGGGCTTTATTTCATTCGTCGGTCATCTGACGGCAATCGCAAACTGCTGGTGCTGCGCGTCTTTTCTCTCGGCAAGCGCAGCCAGCGTTTGTTTCGGTGGTTGGTAACGTATTGGAGATATGCGGGTAGCGTGCAGTTGATTGCCGGAACCGATCTGGCAACCGACAACCTGGAGCCTCACGAGTTTTTGGATTTCCTCAGCGGCAAGCTGGGACGCCGGTTCATCAATGACCCGCCCACGCTGGATCGGAAGTTGGCGGAGTTGGACGCGCGCCCCGATCACGACGGTCGCTTTCGCGTCAATGAATTCTTCTGTCATGACCACACTTGGCGCCACGTCCTCAACAGATTGGTCAGTGATACTGATGTTGTGTTCATGGATCTACGCGGCTTCTCGCGCCGAAATGGAGGCTGCATCTTTGAAATTAACGAGCTTATCAACGCCGTGTCATTGGATCGGGTGCAATTCGTCACGGACGTGACTACTGACGAGCCATTTCTCGTCGAAGCCATTCGCCGATCCTGGCAACACGTACAGAGCCGTTCTCCTAACATCTTGAGCCAGTCACCTCAACTGCGAATGTTTAGAATGGACCGCGGTGGCAGCCTTGAGTTGAGAGCGCTGCTCAAAGCGCTGGCAACTGCTTCGGAGCAGTAGCCCGATTGTTGGGCGTATATTCTTCGTCGCCGGCTGGGGTTCGGTGTCCGGGATGACGAATGTCGCGCGAAATAAAACGCCGCCTTCCGGGCGGGCTACTTCCCGGCGTTTCCCGCAGCAACTAAATCCCATGAATAGCACTCGCATGGAAGCCTTTAGCGACGGAGTAATCGCAATCATCATTACGATCATGGTGCTCGAGCTGGTGTGCCCGCGGGCTCGACATTGACGGCCCTGAGACCGGTGGTGCCAGTGTTTTTCAGCTATCTGCTCAGTTTCGCCTTTCTGGGCATCTACTGGAGCACCACCATCACCTTTTGCAGGTCGTCGAACAAGTAAACGGCCGCGTATTATGGGCCAACCTGCATTTGCTTTTCTGTCTGTTGCTGACTCCATTTGTGACCGCGTGGATGGGCGAGAATCGATTTGCTCCATTACCGGTAGCGCTGTATGGGCTCATCCTGTTGTTGTCGGCAATCGCGTACTTTATGCTCACGCGAGCATTGCTTTCTATTCACGCGCGCGATTCGCTGTTGGCGATCGCGCTGGGCGAGGACTTTAAAGCGAAAGTTTCAATGTTGATTTATCTGGTTGCGATTCCGCTCGCCTTTGTGAGGTCATGGCTGGCCTGCGCGTTATACGTACTGGTTGCGGTAATGTGGCTCGCGCCGGATCGGCGGATTGAAAGAACAGTGAGGTCCTGACGAGATCGGTCAAGTGTGAAATTCCGCGGCAAGTCTTAGGACGCTCGCGGTTGTTTGAGTAGAAACTAGGCTGAAGCCGTCAGTCGCGGGCGGCGATTGTTGATTGACTGGCCAACTTACTTGTCTTTCCTGGCAAAGTATCCGGGACGATAACGCAGGGTGAGCTTCTCCTTCGCTAAGATGGGATTAGCGATTTCGATTTTCATTGAACGAAAGCGGCCGTCGTGCTGTTTGTTAGTCGAACTGTAAGCAATCAAATACTGTGATCTCAGCTCTTGCTCGATCTCCTGGAACGCCGTTACCAGATCGCTGCTCTTTTTTGGATAGAAGGCGCGACCGCCGGTCTTTTCGGTGATGTCAGCGAGGACCTTCTTGTTCACGCCCTCGTATTTTTTGTCGCCGATACCGATCGCATAGACTACCGTCTCGGCTTCAATTGCCATGTCGATGGCCGTTGCCCGCGAGATGCGACTGCTCGTGTCCTGTCCGTCAGTCAGCAGAATGATCGCGCGCCGGCGTTGCGCATTACTGCGGCCGAGAATGTTTTTGCAAGTAACGCCAATCGAATCCCAAATCGCCGTCGACCCTTCACGGGGCGGACTAATCGTTCCGGGTCCGGAGACGATGCCGCCAATGGGGGGAGCCGCTCCGGTGTAGGCCGGAAAAGCGACTTCGACCGCGTCAAGGGCGCGATAAATCGAAAGGACATCACGCGACAAAGGCTGCTCGAGGTGGGCGTAACCTTCGAACGGAATGATGGCCGCTTGATCCTTCTCGGACCGAATCACACTTTCGATGAAAGAACGCGCGGCCGCTTTTTCATCCGGCAGCGTTCGCTCTTCTGAAATACTCACGTCAATCACGAAGGCTATTGCCAGGGGCCGGTCAGTCTCGCGCTGAAAAGCGAAGATGGATTGCGGCACTCCGTCTTCGAGCACACGGATATCGCCCTGCTGAAGGGTCGTGACATAGCGATTGAGTTTGTCGGTGGCGGTAAAGAGCAGGTTGGTGAGATCGGTTTCAGTGCGCAGAACGTCAACATCTCCCGGGGGAGGCGTCGGCACCGGACTGGGGACGGGTGTTTGGGCGTCAGCGGCTACGCTGAAAGCCATGACAGCGAGGAGCGGTAGCGTGGTGCAAATTGAAAATTGTTTTTGCGCCCAACGCGAGAATATTCGAAGGCCACGCCCGCCGCGCAGAACAGATTTGCAATTTTCAGTTTCCAATGTTCAATTTGCAGTTCCGAAAGACCTGGTTAAAGCGAACTAGTGCTAATACGGCAGCGGGCCGCGTCCGTTGCTTTTTACCCCAGCCGCTTCCTGCGCGATCTTGACTCCGACGCTGGCACCGATACGGGTCGCACCTGCTTCGACCATGGCCCGCGCGTCATCGATGTTCTTGACGCCCCCGGATGCTTTTACCCCGAGTTCTGATCCAACCACGCGCCGCATCAAAGCAATGTCGGCTACCGTCGCGCCGCCTTTCGAAAATCCGGTTGAGGTCTTGACGAAGTCAGCTCCGGCACTTTTGGCCGCCTGGCAAGCGCGCACTTTCTCGTCATCGGTCAACAACGCCGTCTCGATGATGACTTTGCAAGTCACGCCGGATTCGTGGGCGGCCTCAACAACGGATCGGATGTCGTGCTCGACCAGACAATCGTCGCCGCTCTTCAATGCGCCCACATTAATTACCATGTCAACTTCCCGAGCGCCGTCCATGATGGCGCGACGCGCTTCGTATGCCTTCACATCGGGCAGCGTCGCGCCCAGCGGAAAACCTATAACGGTGCAGACCGGAACGCCGCTGCCTTGCAAATGACAGGCGCACGCCTTGACCCACGTGGGATTCACACAAACGGACGCAAAATGATATTGCGCAGCTTCTTCGCACAGATGTTTGATTTCAGTTTGCGAGGCATCCGGCTTAAGCAAGGTATGATCAATCAAGCTGGCCCAGTCGCGCGCCGAAGCAGTCTGGCCCAGGACCAATCCGATCCGGGCGGCACCCGCGTCAACGACCCGGTGCATGCGCTCGGGACAGCGATGAAAACATTCGGACGTGCAGCCACACATCTGCTCCTGATCGGCGTGCTCGCCATTCAAGCGTGCATAGATCACATCAGTGATCTGTTCGACCAGTTGTTCAAAATCGCCGTTCGATGAGTAGGGCATTGTTTACGCGCCGATATTCAATTAACCAGGTTATTTTACCACGCGAGTTGGTAGCAGAAGAGCGGCAACCTGATATTAGCCGCGGACCGCTTTCATGATGAGAACGATACCGATCCCTAGAAAGGTCCCGCCCATAATAATTATTGAGCCGTAAGCAAGGATCAAGCCGCCTTTGGTGTACTCGTATTCCACATCCCTCCATAGCCGATAGGAAAGTCTTTGGAGTGGCAGTAGTCGGACCATTCTTTGATACGTCGATGGAAGATGATCGGAACCAGACCAAAAACAGACGAAATGCAACCGACCACAACGTAATCGAGCGGGTAATTCTGTCTGCGAAAGTCATGAGGCCGGCGACGAACACTCTACCGTTGATATTGCCGCTCGATAGCGTCGATCTTACCGACGCGTTTGCGATGACGCTCTTCGGTGAGATCGGTGGACAGCCAGGCACCCACGATCTCGCGCATCTGATCGTTGGAAATTGTCTTGCTGCCGAGCGTCAACACATTTGCGCCGTTATGCTCGCGGGAATTGCGCGCGACTTCAACTGAGTAACACGCGGCCGCGCGCACGCCCGGGACCTTATTGGCCGTCATGGCGGAACCCACACCGGCGCCATCGATCACAATTCCCACATCGACCGAACGGTCGGCGACGGCGCGCGCTACCGCATGAGCGAAGTCAGGATAATCAACCGCGCTTTCAGAATTAGTTCCAAAGTCGTTAACGCGGTGACCAAGTCCGTTGAGAAAGCTCTTCAGCTCTTCCTTCATCGCAAAGCCGCCGTGGTCGGATCCGATGGCGACCGTTCTTTTCTGCGTTACGCCCGTGCGCGGAACACGGCGAACCAGCTCTATGCCGCGCTCGCTCACGATGTCCGCCGCCAACGGTGTCAGTCGCGCGCCTTCGGCGATTCGCAGGACCGCCCCCCGCTCCAGCCCCCGCACATCGTCTTCAGTAATGACAACCTTTGCCGATTCATCACGCGTGACTGGGGCCGTTGTCTGTGAATTGTTTAGCGGCGGGCTACTCGCAGCTGTTTTCGGCTGCGCCTCAGATTGACCCGTTGACTCCGGCAGCGTCTTGCTCAAAACGTCCCGCACCAGCGCGCGAACTCGATCTCTGGTTGCATCGTCAGCCATTTTTTGGAGTGCGGTGACTTGTCACCGCTTTGATCGTGTTTAGCCCGCCTTGGTCGGGCAGTAGCCGACTCTAAACGAACAGATGCGAGCTACGCCAGCGACTCGTCCCTAAGATCCAACAACCGGCCCGCGGCGGCGATCACTTTCCCATTTTTTAGCTTGAAATCAACTCGACCCACATAAATGCCGCTCTTGCCAACCTGGAAAATGATCGTATCTTTCCCTTCCGGATTTTTTTGCAGCACCGGTTTCTCCATAAACGTATGGGTGTGGCCGCTGGCAATGAAATCGATGCCGCTGATTTGGGCGCACAACTGCGTATCGCCAATCTCGCCGGTTCTTGGAGTCGCGTAGTACCCAAGGTGCGACATGCCGATAACCAGGTGACACTTCTCTTGTTCGCGCAGCACGCGCACAACGCCACGCGTTGCCTGCACCGGATCGAGGTACTTAACCCCTTTGAAATTTTCCGGCGTAATCAAATTGTCCGGACTGATTCCCAAACCGAACAGACCGATGCGCACACGGCCCACCGTCCGCACGACATAGGGCTTAACCCGCATTTCCAGCGGCGTGCCGCGAAAATCATAATTCGTCGAAACAAAATCAAAGTTCGCAAACTTCATCGCCGAAACCAGCCCCGCGACGCCGTTATCAAAATCGTGATTGCCCAGGGTCACAACGTCATAGCCGATTAGCGACATCGCCTTATATTCAACTTCGCCTTTATAGAAGTTGAAGTAAGGTGTCCCCTGGAATACATCGCCCGCGTCGATTAGCAGCGTGTTCGGATTCTGCTTACGCACCCGCTTGACCAGTGTGGCGCGCCGCGCGACGCCGCCTTTGCCGCCCTACTGCTGGTCGCTCGCGGCGACCGGATCAATCTGCGAGTGAGTATCGTTGGTATGAAGGAACGTAATCAACGTTTCACCGGCAGCGGCCTCGAGCAGCGGCTCAGCAACTGCCGACGCTGCGCGCGTCGAAATCAAACTGGCGGCGCCGCCGGGCAACGCGAGTGCAGCGCCGCCGGCAAGCGAACTTTTCAAGAACAATCGCCGCGTTATCATTGGCGTTCCTCCTGCGGCTCGGGAGCGACGCTGTTGTCCAGCATGAACCGATTGTCCATGTTTGCCTTGATGTCGCGGCCAGCCGCCGTTTCAGCTTTCACGTAATGAATTATCGCGTCGCGAATGGTCAGACCGAGCGGCTCGATTTTCTTCGCCTGGCTCAACACCGAATAATTGCCTTCGGTGTCAGAAGGGACGGTTGAACTACGCTTCCACAGATAATCAATGGAAACGACTTTATAAATCGCGGCCGGATCAATCTCGCGCTCCCGGCCATCGATCAACAAACGAGCACTTTCAAACTGCGGTCGGTTATTGGCATCGTTCACATACTTGATGCGCGCCCCGGACTGGGCATCGCGATGCGAGACGACCTGCTTCAGCACACTGAGGACCTGCGCGCCGGTCAGATCGAATTCGACCAGAGCATTTTCAAAGGGAAGTAATTCGAAAATATCTCGCTGTCGCAGCTCGCCTTCAGAGATGGCACTCTTGCGCAATCCACCGGCGTTAGTAATTGCCAAAACAACAGAGTTGCCCACCTTCGCTCGCGCTTCAGCCAAAACGCCGTCTGTGACAAAATTGCCGAGCGAGCTCGCGCCAACTCCGCCTTTGTGCAAGTCGCCTCTGAGCTTGCCGATTACGTTGTCAAGCTCGCGAACTTTTGGCGCGTAAACAGCCACCATTTTATCGACTGCCGGATCATCGGAGATCGAAGCATCAATCAAAGTTTCGGTGACGCGGGCGTGAATATCTGCTCCGCCTGTTTGCGCTGAGCTCCTCTTTGGCTTGGCCGCGGGCTGGGCCAGAGAGGCCGTGGCCCCGGCCCACACCACAATCAGCAACAAGAGCAGCCGCCGCAAGCCCTCCCCAGGATTTCGTTCAATAAATGTTTTCATGTAATCAGGTTCGTTTGAGAATTGTCGTTTTGAAAATATAACAAGCCGGTGATCACTTATGATTGACCTGTGATGGAGAGCTTCAATAGTATCTCGCAGCATTGATGACCACGCAATCCCGGTAAGGAAAGCAGTGGGCACAGATAAACGGGTTCGAATGAAAGCGAAAGAACTACTGACAACGAACAACTGACCACTGGCAACTGACGGCTGACTATCCTTTTGAAGGGAAACGCAGATAATGGCAACATCGGAAGCACGAATTATGTCTGAGTTCAGCAGCTCGAACCTCGAAGTCTTAATCAGCGCTGAGGAAATTCATCAGCGGATTCAAAAGATAGGCGCTGACATCGCCCGCGATTACGCCGGACTCAACCCTCTCTTGATTGGCGTGTTGAAGGGCGCCTGCATTTTCTTGAGCGATTTGATGAGAGCCGCCAACATTCCTCTCGGACTTGAGTTCATCGCGATCTCAAGTTACGGCGCAAGTATGCGCACCTCCGGCGAGGTTCGCATTCTTAAGGATTTGGACGTGGCCATTGAAGGCCGGCACATCCTCGTAGTCGAAGATATAGTTGACACTGGTCTGACCCTCAGTTATCTGCTGGCTAATTTGAAGTCGCGCGGCGCGGCCAGCGTAAAGCTGGCAGCTTTGCTTGATAAATTTGAACGACGTGAGAAAGAAGTGCCGATCGATTATTTGGGTTTTCAGATTCCCGATAAGTTCGTGGTCGGATACGGACTGGATTTTGCCGAGCGCTATCGCAACCTTCCGTTCATCGCAGTGGTGAAGGACCCGAATCAGTGAGATGGCCCAGACGAGGTCAGCAGGGGAGCGGAGGGAGGGGCGGACTGGAGCGCAAGCGTCCGCGCTTGACGATAATTCAGAGAGGCAACCGAGACGGTCGCCCTCCAGCCTCTCCGCTCGGTCGCTACGCTCTCGGTACTGACCGGAGATCAATTTGTCGCCGCGCTAGAACTGCTTACCGTAATAAATAAACAGCGCGTTCTTTCCGCGGCCGTGATTCGCAATCGCGTAGCCGGTGGTGAGCGCCGTGGATTTTGAAGTAACGATCGAAAGACCCGGACTAACATAACCAAAGCGGTTGTCACCAGTGAACCAGTCAACCAGAAAAGAAAACCTCTTCGTCAGAGGCTGTTCGTAACCGGCGATCGCCCCGGCCTTCGTGCGCTGATCTGTCCCCGCGCCAAGCAAGGCAAATCCTCCACCTGTGAAGCGCGGGCCCAGGCGACCGCTAAAGCGCTTACTGCCTACAAAATAACATTGGCCGAGGCCGTCGCTGCCGGCTCGATGCGTAATCGGCGCGTACAGAATGCAACCCACGGCCGCGGCAGTCCCGGCGGCTTCATTCGCATAGAACTGCCACTTAACGTTCGGTTGCACTTCGATTGGCAACTGCTGGCCCGCGACATGTGTGAATGAAACGTTTGCGCCCACCTCGACGTTGTGCGCAACGCCAACGACGGCGCGCGGAATGTAGTTCTGAAATGATCCTTCCCTTTGCCAGGCGTAGTTTGTGAGAAAGTCCATTTCCAAATAGACCTTCCTGGTCGACACGACGTCTGTCGACGGCACATTCATTAAGGTTGATTGCGCCACAACCTGGCCCTGGACAAGGAACGAGACGAGAAAAAAGCCGATGATGGTCGGTTTAGTCTTACCTCGGTTCATTGGGATCCCCTTGCTGGTTGGAAAATGTCCGCAGAGACTATGTCGACTGCTAAAAAACTGCAAGCCGGCGAATGACGTTATCTGTGAGATCCTGAAAAACCCTTTGCGGAGGCGGTGTTGGGCCTCTCGTTCACGGTATGCCCGGACGCCGCGAGCAGGAAAGCGGGCAGCGCGCCCGAACCGTAAGGGTACTTCACGATTTTTGATTGGTCTATCGGATGAGTAATTCACCTAAAAAGCTTTGACCCGCGGCAAGATTTAGCCGGAAGTTTTCCGCTATCGTCCGTCCAATATCGGACAGCGAATCGCGCGTGCCCAGGTTGACGGCCCGCCGGGCCTTCTTACCATAAACGATGAGAGGTGCATACTCCCGAGTGTGATCCGTGCCCGGATAGGTGGGATCGTTCCCGTGGTCGGAAGTAATCATTACCAGGTCGCCGTCGTTCATAGCGTTTTCAATCTCGGGCCAGCGCGAATCAAAATGCTCCAGAGCGCGCGCATACCCTTCCGCGTCACGGCGATGGCCATAAAGCATGTCAAAGTCGACCAGATTCGAAAAGATCAAGCCGCGTGTGTCGTCGTTGAGCGCATGGATTGTTTGGTCGATCGATTGCTCGTTGTTTTTGGCCGTCAAATCCTCCGTCACGCCTTGCGAGTCGTAGATCGAAGCAATCTTACCAATCGAGACAACGTCGAAGCCGTTAGCACTTAGAAGAGGCAGAAGGTTTTCGCGCGGGGGCGGGACTGCGTAATCGTGGCGGTTCTCAGTGCGATAGAAGGAGCCGGGGCGGCCCAAAAAGGGACGCGCAATCACGCGACCGACCTCATGTTCGCCGCGGAGAATATCGCGGGCGATTTCACAAATCTCGTAAAGACGATCCAGCGAAATGACTTCTTCATTAGCAGCGATCTGGAAAACTGAATCGGCCGAGGTGTAAATGATCGGCTTCTTCGTCCTCAGGTGTTCTTCACCCAACTCTTTGATGATTTCGGTCCCGCTGGCCGGAATGTTTCCGAGAATTCCGGGTACTCCGGTTTTGGCGATGAACTCATCAATCACTGGCTGGGGAAAGCCGTTTGGATAAGTTGGAAACGCGCGCTCAAGAATGATGCCGGCCATCTCCCAATGACCTGTAGTTGTGTCTTTGCCGTTGGATTTCAGCGCGCACTTGCCATACGAGCCACGGGGATTATCGATCTTCGCCAGGCCCGATAATGGACGAATGTTCCCCAGGCCGAGGCTTCGCAGGTTCGGCAGCTGAAGTTGTCGCGTTTCACAAATGTGACCGAACGTGTCGGATCCCGCGTCGCCCCATTGGGGGGCGTCGGGCATCTCGCCGATGCCCGCGCCGTCGAGAACCATAAGAGTTATGCGCTGGAAAGGGGACTTTTGAGCCATGTTAGAGTTCTGAGTTTAGAGGTCTTAGACTCGCAACTTCAGCTGGGTTTAGTTGATCAGAAGACTCGCCTGAAATCGGTACTCTAACGCCAAATTTACACCCATCTTATTGCCCTGCTTAATGCTTACCGCTTACTTTCTTTCGGCGCGTAATAGCCATCTCGGGCCCGTACGCTGGCGTCTTTTACGCCACTTAGCTCGACTTTGATTTGGCGAAAGCGGCCGTCGCGAGTTTTGTCTGAAGGATAATAACCCAGGCTGTATTGGGTGCCGATTTCGTTTGCCACCTGTGCAAAGGCGGCGCTCGCTTCCTGAAGACTGGCAGCAAAAAAGTTTTTCCCACCGGTCGCGCGCGCCAGCTCACCCATCTCGCGGCGCGCCAGATTATAAAGCTGGCGACTGATGTCCATTCGTTCGAACTGGCCCAGCCGGCAAAAATCCTGATAATCCTCGCGTTGCGCGGCCGGCGAAAACAGTCGTCTAAACCGTTCCAGCTGTTTCGCCGAAAGTGCCAGGCGACCGTCATCCTGGCAGTCTTTTAACAAACGATCTTCGACGTAGTCTTCGGTACTCACCTGAATGAAATAAGCCGCCAGCCCGGCGCGAGAAAGTCTGGCGCGCGCGTCATTAAAATCAGAATTACTGCTTGAATCGACGCCGTCGGTCAGCGCCACAATCGCTCTGCGGCCGCGAAATTGATCTGTTGGTGGATCGTGAAAAACCTCATCCCCGATGCGCAACAAGGCGTCGTAAAAAGGGGTGCCGTTACTCGTGCCGAGATTGGCCACCGCCGTGCGCAGGACCGCGCGTTTGTCCGTCAGCGGCGTCAGGACGTCGATTGAAGCGACGGGACCGGAAGCCCCAGGCTCGTTATTGAAAGCCACGACCGCAATACGATCCCCTGCTCTTAACGCGTTGATAAATACGCCCGCCGCATCTCGAATAAGACCGAGGTCCTCACGCGTCGAACCCGATGTATCCAACAACAGCGCAATTTCAAACGGCGCCTCAGTGGTGGCAAAGTTGGTCAAGCGCTGCGGCTTACCATCTTCGAAAACCGCGAAGTTTTCTTGTCGCAAGGTCGGGATCGGCCGGCCAGTCTTGTCAGTAACGATGGCGGGCACGGTGACGAGCTGTGTCTCCACGCGCACGACGTCGCCCTCACCCACCTCTTCGGCTGAATTTGTTTGCGACGGGCTCGCGGCCGGCGCGCTTGTGTTTTGATTGGTCCCAACCGTGCGCGGCCGTTGCTGTTGATTGGTTTGCTGATTGCTCTGTGAAGATACAATTTGCTGTGCAAACAGAAGCGCAACCAAAAGGAGCGGCCAAAAACAATGAAGCCACAAATTAGAGGGGACTCGATATGCGCGCATGGATTTGACGAAGCCGACAGCTCCAGGGTTGATAAAATAATAACGTCAAACTATGAGCAGGCCAAGTGTGGCACGAGCGGAGCAGCAATCCAGGAAACGGAACGTGGGCGCGAAATGGGGAGGCCGCGTCTTGACAGCCTTCGCTGCTTTCCTTACGATCACGGTCGTTAACGGTCAGAACCAGGCACATTACCCCCGGAAGATTAATCCTAAGTGACTTTGGAGACTGTTCGTATGCATCGAATGACGACGTTACGTTTCATCTCGCTCTTCCTGGCGGTTTGCGTTTTGTCCATGACTCTGTTCGCGCCGAGCGGCGCGGCGCAACGCCGCCGCCGGCGGCACAACCCGCAGGCAGGAAAAGCGAAAGCCGCAAAACGCATCGGGATTGGAACTGCCATCGGAGCGGGCGCGGGCGCTTTAATTAACGGCAAGAAAGGCGCGCTCATTGGCGCCGGCGCCGGAGCGGCGGGCGGCACTGCGTACCACTATCATAAAAAGCGACAGTGGCGTCGAAGACATCGAAATCGGTAGTTGATTTTTGAAACGGGCACGTATGTCAATGGTAGACGGCTTCCCTTACAAGGAAGAGGTTGGGGGTTCGAGTCCCTCCGCGCCCACCATTGTGAAATCTCAAATCTCAAAAATTGAGATTTGAAACGCGGAGTCGTAGTTCAGTTGGTTAGAACGCCGGCCTGTCACGTCGGAGGTCGCGGGTTCGAGTCCCGTCGGCTCCGCCATTTAGAGCAAATAGCCGTCCACCTGGGCGGCTATTTGTCTTTCTCCGACCGTGAGTTTTTTCTGCTGACCAGACAACGCATTTAAATTTCACGGTGACCTCTCCACTCCAGCCGAAGAAGACGAAAATGCAGGAGACAAAGAAGGAACGGGTGTCACTCGCTGGGCGAGATTCGACGTTCGCAATTGCCATCTTCAATTTCGGCAAATTCTCCACCACTGGAAGGTAATGCGCGTCGCCGTGGGCTTTTCTCCACGCCTTTTCCAGCCGTAGCTCTTTCTTTAAAGGAAACACCGCTTGTCGCTTTTAATTCCGCAAACACGAGCGAAGCTTCAGCATCAGGTCCGCGTTCGCGTGACCTCTCGACTCTCTCCATTTAAGATAGGGTCACCAATAGCTATTATCCATCCCGATGATTCCGGTAGCCGAAGCAACTGAGATCGTACTCCGCCACACAAAAAGACTGGCCATCGCATCTGTCGGGCTCAGCCACAGTGTGCGACGAATTCTGGCGGAAGACATAATTGCGGACACTGATCTACCCCCATTCGATCGCGCACAGATGGACGGTTACGCAGTCCGCGCGGATGACGCGGCAAACACGCCGGCGCAACTGCGAATTGTGGGTGAGTCAGCCGCGGGCGCAGGTTGGCATCAGGAAATGAAAGCCGGCGAGGCTGTGCGGATTATGACCGGCGCGCCGGTCCCCAAAGGAGCCGACGCAGTCCAGCAGGTCGAACTGACTCGCGAAGATAATTCGGGCGGCGTTGAGATTCTTGAACCGGTCAGCGCCGGCCGATCGATTGTCAGAAAAGCCAGCGAGATCAAGGCGGGCGAAACTGTGCTGCGCGCAGGCGAACAGATAAGCGCGGCCATGATTGCCGCGCTCGCCTCGTTTGGTTATGCCGAAATCAAAGTTGGGCGGCGTCCGCGCGTGGCGGTGATGGCCACGGGCAGCGAACTAGTAGACGTAAATCAAAAACCTGCGCTGGATCAGATCCGCGACTCCAATAACTACACCATCGAAGCATACGCGTCGCAATCGAACGCCATCGTCGAAAGGTTTCCGCTCGCGGGGGACAACACCGAAGAATTGAAACGGATGATCCGTGAAGCGGCCCAAAAGTCGGATGTGCTGATTACTTCGGGCGGTGTTTCGATGGGTGTTTACGACTTTACGAAAGCGGCGCTGAAAGAACTCGGCGCTGAGATTTTCTTTGAACGAGTCGCGTTGCGTCCGGGCAAACCGACAGTGTTCGCACGCCTGGGGAATACGCTGGTTTTTGGATTGCCGGGAAATCCCGTTTCGGTGGTGGTTACTTTTAATTTGTTTGTGCGGACGGCACTCCGTGCTATGCAAGGTGCGACACGCGTGACACTTGACGCAGATCAAGCGGTGCTGGCGCGTGATGTGAAGGGGTCGCCGGGTCGCGAAAGTTACTTGCCGGCAGTGTTGCGAACGGACGAAAAAGGAGTGCTGCTGGCTGACCCTTTGAAGTGGGGCGGCTCTTCTGATTTCGTTGCGTTCGCGCGCGCGACGGCGCTAATCAATTTACCCATGCAAACCAAATCAGCGCCGGCCGGAACCGTGGTGAAGATTAGTCGCCTCCGCGAGTAATTGCCCGACCGGCTCAGGAGTATTGTGCGGACAAGTAATTCTGGAAACTGGGTACAGTTCGACGAAGATGATCCCCCAGCGCGGAACTCACCGGGGCGGTGGCTTTGTGAGAGCACACGCGCAGTGCGCCCTGGCTTACCGGGAACTTTAGATTCTCGTATCAGGCAGCCGTCTGTCTGAGGCGTCGCCTCGACAGTTCTAATATCAACGGACGGTGATGCAAGGCTCACCGCAATTTGCTGGCCGAAGGCGCAATCCTAACGCTGCCGCAGCGGTACCGCTTTCCTTTCAAACTGTACACTACCTATCCGGATCCGTTGTCTTAAGTTTCGCGTCCGGATTATTCTGCTATTCTTGCTGCGAATGTAATGATGACGACCGCCAGACCGTCACTTGATAGGGATCGCGACGAGAGATCGCAGCTGCGGCCATTGGCCCACGAGGCGATCCACGACACGGTTGTCGGCATTCTTAAAGAACTGCCGCGAGGCGTTCTGCTCGATATACCTGCGGGGGAAGGTGCGCTCGCCGCGCGTTTGATCGATGCCGGGTTCGATGTTCGCTGTTGCGATCTTTATCCTGAAATCTTTCGTCTTAATGGTGTTGATATTCATCGCGGGAACCTCAACGCGGAATTGCCGTTCAGCGATCGGTCATTCGACTATCTGACGTGTCTGGAAGGTCTGGAACATATCGAGAACCCGCAGCAGGCGATGCGCGAGTTTACGCGCGTGCTCAAACCGGGCGGCCATTTGATTGTCAGTGTGCCGAACATTCTTAATGTCGAAGAGCGTTTAAAGTGGCTAATTCACGGCTACACGTCGCACTTCAAACCGATTTCACGCGCGGCCGCGGAGCGTTTGCGCGCGGAATACAGCGATCGGATAGAGATTGCCGCGCATGTAAATCCAATCTCTTATTCTGAGCTCCGTTACCTTATGGAGAAGAATGGCTTTGAAATAGTCAGCGCGCATCGCGACAAAGCCAAAGGAAACGCGTGGATGTACTGGCCGATCGTAGCGACTATAAAACTGGTCGCCAAGCTGACTCCGAAGGATAAGCGTTCCGAACGGTGGACCGACGAGTTAGTTTCAAAGGAAGTCCTGCTCGGAGGGAATACCCTGATTATTCATGCCGTCTTGAATCAACATGAGTGAGCTTACGCACATCGACGAGCACGGTCGCGCCAAAATGGTCGATACCAGCGAAAAGTCAGCAACCGCCCGGCGCGCCGTTGCTTCTGCCCGCATTCTCATCTCCGCCCTGACGGTCGCTGCAATCCGCGAGCATCAAACTCCGAAAGGCGATCCGCTCGAGACGGCGCGGCTCGCGGGCATCCTGGCCGCAAAACGCACCGCCGATCTGATTCCCCTATGCCATCCACTTCCTCTAACGCACATCGACGTTCGCGCTCTGTTGCGCGACAGCGACATCTACCTGGAAGCTGAGGTCGCGACGCACGCCGAGACCGGGGTCGAGATGGAGGCCCTGACCGCGGTCAGCGTCGCGGCGCTGACAATCTATGACATGTGCAAGGCGCTGGATAAATCGATGGCGATCACGGACATCCAGTTGGAATTGAAGACCGGCGGGAAATCAGGCGAATATCGCCGCGAACCGCATCCTTGAGGGAACAAGGAAACTGGAATCGACGTTCATAATCGTGGTTCGCATTTTGTTTAGCGGCTACCGCGTCTGATGGCGCAGTAGAACCCGAATCTAAACAAACGGATTTCTTAGCGAGGCACCCATAATGAAATATCAACTAAACAACGATGCGCGGCCCCAGGCAATGACCCTGCTGCTGGCCGCGATACTCTCGATTGCGCTTTGGTTCATTCCCTTCGCTGAGATAATTAGCTATCCGTTCCGGATCTTCGTAACTTTCATCCATGAAGGCGGCCATGCGATCGCTGCCCTGCTGACCGGCAATTCGGTTCAGAGTTTGAGTGTCGCAATGAACGGCAGCGGTGAGACATACACCACGCAGGGCGGCATGTTTTCGCAGATGCTTGTATCGAGCGCCGGATATCTGGGGGCGATGACATATGGAGCGCTGCTTCTGGTGCTCATTCGTCGCTCAATAGCAGCGCGCCTGGTGCTGGTTGGTTCGGCGGTCCTGGTGTTCGCGCTGACGGCAATCTTTGGAGTAGTCAAACCTATCCTGGCCGGAAGCTGGGGTTCTATCGACGGCCTTCCATTCACTTTACTGGCGGGCGTCCTGATTTCTGTCGGCCTATTTGTTGTAGCTCGATTCGCCTCAGCCCGCGTGCCAACTTTTCTGGTCAGCTTTCTCGCTGTGCAATGCGTCCTGAATGCTCTGCTGGACCTGAAAACTGTTTTCTTCTTGTCGTCGCCTTTTGCGACCACTGTCCCCACCGATGCGCTGAATATGGCAAACGCGACCGGCGTGCCGGCTTTGGTCTGGTCGATTATTTGGATTTCGTTATCGGTTTTGATTCTCGCCGTTGCCGTCCGGCAGTACATTGGTTCTCGTCGTTCGCCTTCGCTGGGCGCGTCTTCCGAATTAGCCCTGGGCAGTGGTTCGAGCGCGTTTTCAATGCCTGCGCTGCCGGCGGCTTCGGAACAAGCTCGGTTCCACAAATCGGCGTAGATTTCGCTCAGAGCTCGAATTCCAGTTCCGCCGGCTACGCACATCAGGCTCGCAACCTGGCTACTGAACCCGGAAACCTGCCGCGCCTTGCTTCAACCAGATCGTGATCGTATAATCCCCAACTTGCTCGGATCTTCGGATGCGTTATCCGGTGGGTTTTGGCCCACTTTTTCTTTTGGGCAAAAGTAGCGCAAATTGCTATTTGCGTTCCTGGTCATGGAAACAGCTTCGGTTGCAGATCGCGTTCGCGAAATTGCGGAACAGGCTGCAATTGACCACGGACTTGAGCTGGTCCACGCCGAGGTTGCGGGCCCCGAAGGTCAACCGGTAGTGCGCGTGTTTATTGATAAGTCCGGTGGGGTAACTCACGAAGATTGTTCCCACGTGAGTACCCAAATAGGCACAGTATTGGATGTTGAGGATTTCATCCATTCGGCCTACACCCTGGAGGTTTCATCGCCGGGAATAGAACGCGGGCTGTATAAATCCGCCGATTACGAACGGTTTGCCGGGCATTCCGCAAAACTTAAGACGCGCGTCGCCATCGGCAACCAGCGAAATTTTCGTGGCCGCATAATCGGTCTCGAAGCTGATAGCGTCGTCTTTCAGGATCGAACGAGCGGCCGAGTCACGATCCCGTTTAAGTCGATTGCCAAAGCGAATCTGGAAGTTGACGTAGAAAATGAATTTCGTCAGACGCGTGAACCGGCGTCATGAAGATCAACATTTATCAAAAGGCACACCGGTTGACACGAAGAATACAACTTACTAAATGAGCACAAGTATTGCGCAAAACATCGAAGCCCTTTGCCAGGAGCAAGGTATTGATCGCGATCTGGTAATCGAAGCGATCAAGGAAGCTGTGCGCGCGGCCGCCAAAAAACAATTCAAAGGCGGCGAGGATATTCAGGTTGATTGGAGCCCTGAAACTGGCCTGGAGCTGGCGGCGTCAAAAGTTGTCGTCGAAGAAGTTGCTGATGCTTCGACCGAACTATCCATCGGCGAAGCCCGCGAATTAGGCGGCGATGAAGTTGAAGTGGGCGATGCTCTGCTGCTGCCCATGCCGATGGAAGAACTCGGACGCATCGCTGCACAAACAGCCAAGCAGATTCTATTTCAGAAAGTTCGCGATGCGGTCCGCTCGAACGTCTACGAACAATATATCGATCGCGTCGGCGAACTCGTGAATGGTTTCGTGAAGCGTTTTGAGCGCGGCAATATGATTGTCGATCTGGGAAACCTGGAAGCGATCCTCCCGCGTTCTCAACAGTCGCGCGGCGAGCAATGGAACCAGGGCGAGCGCATCAGGGTGGTAATCACCAACGTCTCGAAAGAATCAAAAGGTCCGCAGATTGAGGTCTCGCGCACCTCACCCGAGTTGCTCGAGCGTCTGTTCGAAATGGAAGTACCCGAGATTTATGACGGCACAGTAGTAATCAAATCGTGCGTCCGCGAGCCCGGCGAACGCGCCAAGATTGCTGTCGTTTCCAATGAACGGGACGTCGATCCCGTGGGTGCGTGCGTGGGTATGAAAGGTTCGCGCGTCCAGGCCATCATTCGCGAGCTACGCGGCGAGAAGATCGATATCATCGAATGGTCCGAAGAGCCGTCGGTATTCGCCGCTAACTCGCTTTCGCCCGCGAAAGTGAATCAGGTGCGTATCACGGACATCGAAAATCGGCAGATGGAAGTGATCGTAAATGAGGATCAACTCAGCCTGGCGATCGGGAAGCGCGGCCAGAACGTGCGGCTGGCTACCAAACTGGTTGGCTGGAACATCGACATTCGCAGCGAAGAAGAGTTAAAGAAAGAAGTCGCCGAGCAGATGGGCGCAATGATTGCCTCTGGCGCGCCAGTCCCCCTTTCGGCGATCGAAGGCGTCACTTCGCAACAGGCAGAAGCCCTGGCAACTCATGGAGTTAACGATATCGACGGCCTCGCGGCGACCACGGTTGACGACCTGGTTGAGTTTCTCGACGTCAGTCTGGACGAGGCTGAGCAAATGCTCACTGCCGCCCACGCGGTCATCCAGATACGCGAACAGGCCGTATCGGACCCGGGTGAGGAAACGGAAACGCCGGACACCGACGGCGACGATCAGGTCGAGCAACATGCAGCCTCGGTTGAAGCGGACGACAGTGCTGAGGTCGCGGAAATCGAGCCTAACAAAGAAATGACTTCCGCCGGATACGATGAAGCCGTAGAGCAGGGAGTGCCCTTCTCTGCCGAGGCAACGATTCGCGCCGAAGATTCGGCCGATCCTGTCGCTCTTACCGAAGCCGATCCGATGAGTGTCGGCGAATTGATTTTGCAAGAGCCTGGGCGTGATCTGCGACCTGATGTGATAACGCCTGCGCCGGACATGTCTTTGACCGTCGATCCCGACGCCGTCACGGCAGCCGAAGATGAGGCAATCGCTTCGGCGTCAGTTGAACAAACTTTCGCTCCGTCTTCCGGCGATGCGGCCGCGACGGACGAAGGCATAGAGGACGAGAAGCGATGAAATGCTTCTGATGCGTCCAAATATTTTTTTGCGTACGCGCCTGGACGCGTATGCCTCGCCTGCGACCCTGACGTAGCAGCGCTCTTGGAGCCTGCATGCGAGAGGTGGTTGAGGCAACACTTTCGCAAGCAGCAAGGAGCGCATGTCAGCAGTAACCTCCAAAATTCGCATATACGACCTCGCCAAAGATCTGAAGATCGACACCAAGCGCCTGATTGAAGAGGTGCGGCGCGAAGGTGTAGACGTCAGTGTCCCCTCGAATTCGATCTCGAAAGAACTCGCCGAAAAGATTCGGGACAAGTACTTTCCGAAAAAAGAAGCTGCCGTCAAACGCACTGTGCGCATCGTCAAAAAAGCTGCGCGGCCGGCCGTTGAGGAAGAGCCACCCGTCGAGGTCCCGGAGATCGAGGCCCTACCGGAAATCGTAGAACCTGAACCTGTTTTCGCTGCGGATGAACCCGCCACCGCTCCGCAGGCTCCGGCACACGTCGTGCGACGCCTGGCTCCGGCAGTGCGCGCTCCCAAACCCGACCCCGCACCGCCCGAAGCTTCAGAGCCCCCGCAGGTTGAGCCGGAAGCCCAGGCGCCGCCCGCCGAAGCAATCAGCGCGGAACCGGCGCAAGCCGAAGTTAAACCCATACCTCCGGGCCGGCAGGTACGTGTATTACGGCCGACGGCAGCCGCCTTGAACGCTGGAATTCGTCCAGGTGAACGCGCGCCCGCGCCCGCGCCGTCACCGACCGCCGCAACTGCAACTCGCCCGCGCGAGCGCGCAACGCGAGGACGGGTCGAATACACCGGCACGCCCGGCGAAACTGCCACGCCAAAAACCACTTATATCCCGCCGCCAGACGCCGGCCGGCGACGCTCGCGTCGCGGTTCCACGCGTGGCGGAAAGCGGACCGGGGATAGCAAGACCGGGAGACTTGATCGAGAGATTTTGCCGCCGCCCGACCACCGCACACTTGAAGAGCGCATTGCGGGGCGAATTCAAGTATCTGGCGATCTAAAACCAGTCCGCCTGGTTGAAGGCTCAACGGTCAAAGAGTTTGCTGAAAAGCTCGGCATCAAGCCGAAAGAAGTCGTCGGCCTGCTGCTGCAACGCGGGGTCTTCGCCACGATCAATCAAGCGCTCGATGATAGCGTCGCCTCCGATCTGGGCAAGCGGTTTGGCTATGACGTGGCGTTTGTGCCCTTCGAGGACATGGTCGCCGAAGAAGAGTTCGAGGAACTGATCGCCACCGATGCCGACGATGTCGAGGAGCCACGCGCGCCTGTCGTCACGGTAATGGGCCACGTCGATCACGGAAAGACTTCTTTACTCGATGCAATTCGCACCACGGACGTCGCCGGCGGAGAAGCGGGCGGTATCACTCAACACATTGGCGCGTACAGTGTCCAGGTGCCCAGCCCGGATAATCCGAATGAAAAACGGCGCGTGGTTTTTCTCGATACGCCGGGTCACGAGGCGTTCACGCTGATGCGCGCCCGCGGCGCCAAAGCCACGGACGTGGTTGTCCTGGTCGTGGCCGCTGACGATGGCGTCATGCCCCAGACGATCGAAGCGATCGAACACTCGCGCGCTGCCGGCGTTCCGATCGTGGTCGCAATTAACAAGATCGACAAGCCGGATGCAAATCCCGATCGCGTTAGACAGGAGCTCTCACAGCAAGGCCTGAATCCGGTTGCCTGGGGCGGCGAGACCGAAATGGTCGAAGTTTCTGCGAAGAAGCGACAGAACCTGGAGACACTCCTGGAAACAATCCTGCTGACTTCGGACATTCTGGATTTACGAGCCAGCACTACTCGCCTGGCATCGGGTGTCGTGCTCGAGGCGAAACTCGACCGGGGCCGCGGCTCGGTCGCGACTGCGTTAGTGCAGCAGGGCACGCTTCACGTTGGCGACCCATTTATTGTCGGACAAATTTTCGGCAAGGTGCGCGCGATGTTCAATGATCGCGGCGAGCCGGTGCTGGAAGCCGGTCCGGCCACGCCGGTTGAAGTACTGGGACTGCAAGGCGTGCCGCAGGCCGGCGAGAGCTTCCAGGTCGTTGCCGACGTCAGTCGCGCGCAGCAGATCTCGAGTCATCGCCAGACTGCCGAGCGCCAACGCACCCTGATCAAAACGACGAAGCGCGGCATTGAAGCCCTCGGCGAGACGGACGTGAAAGAACTGCTCGTCATCATCAAGGCGGACGTGCAGGGTTCAGTCGAAGTTTTGAAATCAACGCTGCAAAAGATGTCCAGCGAGAGCGTGAAAGTGAAAGTCGTCCGCTCGGGCGTCGGGGCGATAACTGAATCAGACGTGTTGCTGGCTTCAGCTACCCAGGCCGGTTCGGCTTCAACCGCAGTCGTGATCATTGGTTTCAATGTGCGTCCTGAATCGCGGGCCAACGATTTGGCAAAGCAGGAAAGCGTAGACATCAGGTTGCACTCGATCATTTACAAGGTTGAAGAAGAGATTAAAGCGGCCATGATCGGCATGCTCGAGAAGATTGAAAAAGAGAAAATCCTGGGCAAAGCCGAAGTGCGAGAAGTATTTCGCGTGCCGCGAATTGGGGCAGTTGCGGGTTGCATGGTGATCGATGGAATTATTCGCCGGAATGCCCGCGCGCGCCTGATTCGCGATGCCGTCGTCACCTGGGAAGGAAACATTGCTTCGTTGCGACGGTTCAAAGACGACGCGTCGGAAGTGCGCGAAGGTTTCGAATGCGGCATCGGTCTCGAGAATTTTAACGACGTGAAGGTCGCCGATCAGATCGAAGCGTACATCATCGAGAAAATCGCCGCGACGGAACTTTAAAGTGAAAAAGGCCTGCGACAGCAGGTCGGTTGATTTACGAACGGAAAAGTCGTGGGGGGGGTAAAACCGCCCGGCACTGCAGACGGTTTGACATGCACCGCCCGGAACGCATCGCCGAAACTTTGCGCGAAGAGATTGCGCAGATTGTTGGTTACGAACTCGAAGACCCGCGACTGACAATGGTAACTGTTACTGAAGTCCGGGTCGCGGACGACTTGCGCGATGCCAGCGTCTACATCACCGTTCAGGGCGACGAGCAGGAACACAACCACGCGCTGAGTGCGCTGCGCCATGCCGCGCCTTATGTGCGCAAGCAACTTGGCTTTGCGTTGAATTTGCGGCATACTCCCGCGCTTCACTTCGTTCGTGACACTGTGGAAGAAAAAGCCAGCCGCGTCGATGCGTTGTTGCACGGAATTGAGAAAGGAAGTGAATAGTAAATCGTGAATCGTAAATAGTCGGCCCTTTCTATTTACCATTTACGATTTACGATTCACCGTGAAATGCTTAGTCAGGTAGTTGAACTGATTGAAAAAAAGGATCGCTTTGCGATTACTTCCCACGTTCGGCCGGACGGCGATGGTCTAGGCTCCTCTCTCGGCCTGTTCTGGCTGCTGAAATCACTAAACAAAGATGTGGAAGTGGTCATGCGCGATCCGGCGCCCCATTCCTATCAGCAATTGCCGGGCGCCGGCTGGATTCGGGTGGCCCCCCGCGTTGGCGAGCGCGTCGATGCGGTGTTCGTGATTGAATGTTCAGATCTCGAGCGGCCGGGGCTCGAGGATTTGGACCAGCAGCTGGTGGTCAATATCGATCACCACTCCACTACCGAACTCTTTGGCAGCATCAACTGGATCGATTCGACGGCCGCCGCCGTCGGCGAAATGATTTACAACCTCTGCAAGGCCACCGGCGTGCGCGTCACGAAGGAAATTGCGGAATGTGTCTACACTGCTTTGCTGACCGACACCGGATCTTTCCATTACTCGAACACGACCGAGCGCACGTTCAAAATCGCGTCTGAGTTGGTGCGTACGGGAGTCAGACCAGCCAAGACCGCCGAGGCCATTTTCGGCAGCTACCAATGGCCCAAGATCGAATTGCTGAGTCAGGTGCTCTCAACGGCGAAGCGCGACGATACCGGACACGTTGCCTGGATGTGGCAGACGCTGGCGATGCAGGAACAGACGCGCGCCGCGGAAGAAGACGCGGACGGTTTCGTCAATTACCCGCTCGCGGTTGGTGAAGTCGAAGCGACGGCGCTTTTTAAAGAAACTGCTCCCGGAGTGTACCGCACGAGTCTGCGATCAAAAGGCGATGTCAACGTCGCCAGGATCGCTGAGCAATTCGGCGGCGGCGGTCACCGCAACGCAGCCGGCTGTACGCTGAAAGGCTCTTGCTCAGAGGTCGAACAGAAAATTGTGCCGCTCCTGCAGGACGCGGTAAAAAGATCTAACGGGCTGAAGGATTTTACTGAGGATGCCCTGATTGAGAGCGGCGGTTAGCAGTCTATAAGTGTTTACAGGCGGGCCATAGACCGCCATTTTCTTTTCAAGAAGGCGGGCAGTAGCCCGCCTCTAAACTTTAAGCATGGCCATCGAACGCAAATACAAATGGCGGCGCGCTGACTATCAGGAAAACACTCGCGGACTCCTTATCGTTCACACCGGAAACGGCAAAGGCAAAACGACGTGCGCTCTGGGTCTGATGATGCGTGCTGCCGGACAAGATTTGAATTGCTGCATGATTCAATTCATGAAGTCGCGTAACGACCGGTACGGGGAACACGTCGCGGCGGAAAAACTGGGCATCGAAGTTCACACTATGGGCGACGGCTTCACCTGGGACACAAAGGACCCCGAGCAGGATCGCCAGACCGCGCGTCGCACATGGGATCTGTGCGTCGAGAAATTACAGAGCGGCGAGTATGATCTGCTCGTCTTCGACGAGTTGGTGTACGTTTTGAGCTACGCCATGCTGGCAGTCGATGAAGTACTCTCTGAAATTCGCTCAGCGCGCGAGCGCCAGCCATCGCTTCACATCGTCGTCACCGGCCGGGACGCACCGAGCCAGTTGATCGAAGCTGCCGATCTGGTGACCGAGATGACTGAAGTGAAGCATCCGTTTCAGGCAGGAATATGGGCGCAACGAGGGATAGAGTTTTGAGCTATGCTGGTTCGTTATACCGGGAGCGATTCCAAGTGGCTGCTAAAAGTTATTGTGAAATAAAAATATGAACTGTCGTAACCGCTGGTTATCAGGTGCTGGTTCTGTAACTGCGGCCTTTATGCTACCCTTTTCCAATTCTAATGAACACGCGCACTTGCTGAATTCTGATTTCTGACTTCTGATTCTGTCTTGTTATGCCCTGGTTTCGAAAAAAGAAAGGGAAGATCGAGCCGGTAAGCGATAAAGATCGCGTCGTGCGCACCGAAAATGTCTTCGTGCGCTGTGACGAATGTGGGGCGCACCTCTACAAAAAGGAGTTGGAAGAAAACCTTCAGGTCTGCGTTCACTGCAATTTTCATTTTCGTATCGGGGCATACGAGCGGCTCGAGAAGATCTTTGACGATGCCCACTGCGAAGAGTTGGATTCAGAAGTAGTCTCGACCGATCCGCTAAATTTCGTTGACAGCAAGCCCTATGCAAATCGCATATCCCAGGCTCAACGCGCGACTGGCTTGCCGGAAGCTATCATCACTGCGCGCGGCAGGGTCGGTGGCCATCGCGTGTTTGGCGGCGCGATGGACATGAATTTCATCGGCGGCTCGATGGGCTCAGCCGTCGGCGAAAAAGTCACGCGTCTGATCGAGAGGGCCATTAGTGAGCGGGGCGCCGTGATAATTTTTTCCGCGTCCGGCGGTGCCCGCATGCAGGAAGGCACCCTGTCACTGATGCAAATGGCCAAGATTTCAGCGGCCCTTGCCGCCCTCGAAGAACGCCATTTGCCGTTCATTTCCGTGCTGACTGATCCGACCACCGGCGGAGTCACCGCCAGTTTCGCAATGCTTGGTGACTTGATCCTGGCCGAGCCAAAAGCTCTGATTGGCTTTGCCGGCCCGCGCGTAATCGAGCAAACAATCCGGCAAAAGCTTCCCAAGGATTTTCAGCGCTCTGAATTTCTTCTGGATCATGGAATGATTGATGGGATCGTTGATCGCCGGCAGATGCGGCCCTTTCTGGCCAAATCGCTGGATTTCATGATGAATCCTAATATCATTGAAAAGTCCCAAGTTTCAGGCTTAAAGTTTCAGGTTGCTGATTTGCGAACTTGAGAACTGAAACTTGAAACATGCGGTTTGATGACGCTCTCTCTTATCTGCTGGGTCTCGGCCACGGCTTCCTCCGAGGTCTCGTGTGCGGTGTGTCCTTCCTGCCAGAGAAACTCCGCGGTCCGCAAGAAAAGGCGCGGGCGCATTTCCCAGCGAACGACATTCGCCCATTGATTGATCAGGATGGGAA
>JBHELZ010000005.1:32615-152060 GCA_046262835.1 Pyrinomonadaceae bacterium | reverse complement strand
GCCGACGAGAACGAAGCCGAAAAGAAGAGCGTCAATACAGATGTCTGGTTCGATAAGTTGGCGTTTCAACCCGCGCAAGCCACCTTCGGAATTGCTTCAGGCAAAGCCAGTGGCCGCGGTCTCGGCCTCGGATTTCCAGAAGTCATTCCCATCGCCGACTCGGATTACGTGTATGCCGCAATCGCTGAAGAACTCGGGTTGTTTGGCGGCGCGCTGGTCATTCTCGGCATAATTATTTTCGTCATCGCTGGCATTCGGACTTCGATCGAAGCGCGTGATATGTTTACCAAGTTATGCGCCGCCGGCCTCACGGCTTTCATTGGCATTCAGGCGTTAGTGAACATCGGAGGAATCACGCGTGCCTTACCCATGACCGGAATAACTTTGCCATTTGTCAGCCACGGCGGCTTTAGCTTAATCACCAGTTTCGCGATGCTGGGTATGCTCATGGCTTTTTCACATCGAAACGCCCAGGATGCTCGGGTTGTCAGCAAAATCGCACGGCAGTCTGAAACCTCTATCCCTTTGGAGGCAGTCGAATGAGCACACCATCACCCGCAAATAAAATCGAAGTTGGCTCGGTTTCGGATCGCGGTTTGAGTGAGAAGCGCCCGCTTAACGAAGATTCTTTTCTTGCGGATGTGGAGCGCGGAATCTTCGTCGTCGCGGACGGCGTCGGCGGCGCTGAGGCCGGAGAAGTCGCCTCCCAGACTGCGGTAGATGTTCTGGATGATGCGTTTCGGCATAAGGTCAATGACGGCGAAGACGTAGAAGATTTGATGGAGCTGGCCATTCAACGCGCGAACAGTTCGATCCATCAGATGGCCGCGGACAATCCACGATTCTCGATGATGGCCACCACGGTCGTAGCGCTGCACCTTGAAGGCAATCGCGCGACGATTGGCCACGTGGGAGATTCCCGTCTCTACCGGATAACGCCCGACGGAAATCTACAGCGCGAAACTGAAGATCACTCGATCGTTGAAGAAGAAGTGCGGGCGGGTAGAATGACTCCCGAGCAAGCTGCGAACCACCCCAGCAAAAATGTAATCAGCCGCGCCCTCGGCGCTGAAGACTCAGTCGAAGCGGACATGAAAACCCTCGAGGTCAGGGAGGGCAGTGCGTTTCTTCTCTGCACGGACGGCATCACCCGTCATATTCCCGACAACGAGCTTCGCGACCTGTTGACCAGCGATGGCACTCCCGCACAGCTGTGCGAGGAAATGAAACGCCGTTGCTATCAACGCGGCGCAGAAGACAATCTGACCGCCATTATCGTACAAGTCGGAACGCCGGCATTTGCACGGCACCCGATCGATGACGAGCCGACGGTTTCATTCGAAGTAAAACCGCCCGCACCTGCGCCGGCGCCCCCGGCGACCGATAATGCAAGCCTCCTGACGCCGCCATCTCGCATAGCATTTCCGGCGCCAACACCGGTCGAACAAACTGCAGCGGCATCGGCGGGCGTGGCCAGGAAACCAGCGCGCGGCCGTGGAATCTTCCGTTTGTTGGTCTTTCTTCTGTTCATCGGACTTGTCGGGGCCGCGTTTTACGGCGGCATGCTTTACCAGCGTCAGCAACACTTCACCATGACGAGCACTAACCCACAGCCGAGTCCGTCGCCGCAGTCGACGTTTCCGTCGAACCGTGCCGCCGTTGATTCAGATCCGCAAAAATGGCTCGCTGACAACGTGCCCGGGCGATTGTCAAAAGAATCAATCACCAAACCGACTGATTCCAAAGATGCTGAATTTCTATACTTGTACGGCCGCGCCTTAATGCTTACGGGAGACCAACGTGGCGCCAGCGATGCCTTTGAACTCGCGCTAAACAATTTTCGTTCTACGGGTCAGAACTCGTTGTCTTTGGACTCTGAAACGAAACTGGCGAACGCCGCGGCCACTTTGAAATTGAACAAGGCATCAGCGAATGCCCAATCGCAGGAAACCTCAATGGCTGAAGACAAAGCAATTCGCATTCTTGACGAAACGCTCGGCCTCAAGGGCGAGACCCCTCCCAAATAACATTACTCACCGTCGATGACTGAACTAAAGCTTCTTCAGTGCAGAGTCGACAGTCGCTATGACATCGAGGACTGTCTGGGAAGAGGCAGCTACGCGGAGATCTATCTGGCGCGTGACACGGCCGCCACGGACGAGCGATTTCGAACCGTCGTAATCAAGGCGCTCAATGTTCTGCTTCAGGGTTACCAGGACGCGGAGCTCGAGGCCACCCTCATTCAAAACTTTCAAAATGAAGCGGTGGCCCTCGATCGCGTGCGTCATCCGCATATCATCAGCCGTCTCGGACACGGGACAGCTATCGATCTCAGCGGCACTGCTTTTCATTATCTGGTGTTGGAATACCTGAGCGGCGGAGACCTTGCCAAACTTTGCCGGGAGGAGCCTTTAACCCTTGAGCTAGCTCTGAAATATTTGCAGCAGGTTTGCGCGGGCCTCGCTCATGCGCACGCGTGCGGCGTAATTCACCGGGACATCAAGCCGCAGAATCTTTTGCTGACCGCGGATCGTGAAACAGTAAAGATCGCAGACTTTGGGGTTGCGCGACTCGAGTCTTCGGACGGCGCTATCACCCGCGTGGGCACCAACATCTATGCAGCGCCAGAGCATAATCCGCTTATTCAAACAGCACAGCTGGACATCACAAGCGCGTTGCGGTCGTCATTGACTCCGGCGGCGGACATTTATTCGCTGGCAAAAACGGCTTACACAATGATTTGCGGGGCCTCGCCGCGCGCGTTCGCGCATCAGCCGATCACAGAATTGCCGGCGCCAATCTCGCTTCGCCCCTGGGCGGGATCATTGCTACGGGTATTGGAACGCGCAACCCAAACGCGGCCGGCTGACAGGTATCAAACCGTGCAGGAGTTTTGGGATGATCTTAATGACGTGCCTATGCCGGTGACCCAGCCGCTGGCCGGCCCGGAAGCGCGGCCACACATCACTCCGGATCTTAATATCGATGAGGTCTTGACGGTGGCCGCACCGCCGCGACCACGCTTCGAAACTTCGCGCGAACTGAAGCAACAAGCAGTTGCTGACGGACCGCTGCGACCCCGGATAGTCGTCCCGATTCACGGAGTTCAACCAGGGCCCACGCCCGAGTTTTCGGCAATCGAATCGCCGCGCCCCAACGTTCCAGGCGCCCGACATGGCCTACCCGAGCAACCGAGACCGTCGATGGTCGTTGCCAGCTCACGCCGCCGGGGGCGCGACTTCGTGGTAGGCATGGCTCTTGTGTTATGTTTCGCTGGCTTGCTGATAGCTACGGGCGCTTACGTGCGCTCGTGGATTAAAGGGCGCGCCGCGCAGCAAACGACCACGCCTGATACGGGGCGGCAGGCGGTGACCACCACTGACGTAAACCTGCGCGCTGGGCCTAACCGGCAAACAGACATTGTAGGCCGGGCTGAAGCCGGATCGAAAGTGCAAGTAATAACTATTTCGCCCAATAGCAACTGGTGCGAGGTACAGGTGTTGCAGCACTCGCGGCCGAAAGATGAGCCGTCATCGCTGGATCGGGGATGGTTGAATCGAACGTTCTTGAAATTTGACTGATATACTCACTTTTAGTTAGAGCGCGCACTTGCGCGCGCGGGCGAGGACGAGTCCTCGCTCTCAATAAAGTACAGTAGGAGTCGGCAGTGAGCTTAATCGAATCAATTCGACGCTGGATCGACGGTGAAAACACCGACGACATACTGGAAGAAGCCGAAGAGCATGCAAAACCGCGGCGGGTGTGGGAAGAGTTTCTGGTAAAAATCGCGCGCGAAGTCGAAGCCTGCATGCAACGCGAGATGTTCACGCCGCCCGGCGGTCCAACTTATATTCCGCGCGAATACATCGTCTATCTCAGCAATGACGACGACAAAGAATGGCAGGGCGACAAGCGTCGCGGCCTCGAACAGGGACTGTTTCATGTTTTGTCTGAACGCGCCCGCGAGCTGGCTGGATCCGTTCAGTTGCAAACTAAGTCATTCGCGATCGAACTGCGCGTCGACGGCACGCTGAACAAGGGCGAATTTCGCGTGCAGCCGGTTTGGGATGAAACCGAAACGGGCCACACCATGGTCACTGCGCGTCCCGCAATGACGACCACCGCGACGGGCCCTGCTACTGCGACCTCAGAAGCTGCGCCTGAACTGGATGATACCGGCGCGGGCAACACTGAAGGCGAAGTGACTGTCGTGCGTCCGCGCGTGCTTGAGCTTTATTCAGTCGAACTGTGGCGCGAGGGCGTCCGACAAACAGTCGTTAAAATTACCAAACCTGAAATTACCATTGGTCGAGGATCGCGAACCATCGCGGTAGATCTGGCATTGAAGGGTGATCCGGAAATTAGTCGGGTTCACGCGACCTTGATGTTCGACGATCAGGGTCGTTACTGGGTAACTTCAAAGGGACGAAATCCGACCTTGATTTCCGGTCGCGAGATACCGCGCGACGAGCGCACCATTGTGCAGCCCGACGAGAAGATTAGGATTTGCAGCTATACGCTAAGGATTCAGCCGAAGTAATGCGGGGTGGACTTTTCTGCTTGTAAATTGTCTGTTGAACAAAAGGCCGGTCCGCCTTAAAGCCCGCTCTGGAGAGATTTTAACCTTATTTAGATTGGCCGCTTTGTAGTTGGAGGGCGTCACGCAGTCAGTTTTCAATGACCCGTTGCGTTCACCCTCCGACCGTCACCCCCGCCCTGAAACTCCGTCAGCATC
This sequence comes from Pyrinomonadaceae bacterium, assembly GCA_046262835.1. GTDB lineage: Bacteria > Acidobacteriota > Blastocatellia > Pyrinomonadales > Pyrinomonadaceae > UBA11740. The sequence goes on along the minus strand of JBHELZ010000005.1, from coordinate 147,325 downwards.
TGACTTAACATCGGACTCAACCTCTCGACGTTGCTGTAATTTCTATTCAGCAGATTCAACAGGCGTCTGTCTTTACTTCCTTCAAGCTCTTTCAAAAAGGCCCGGCAAAAGGCACACACTACTTCAGGATCGAATTGCGTGCCGGTGTTAACGCGAAAATCCTCGAGCACATCTTCGAGCGGAAGCTTTTTGCGGTAAGGCCGATCAGTAGTCATCGCGTCGAACGAATCGGCGAGGGTCACGATCTTCGCGCCGGCGGGAATTTGATCTCCTTTTAGGCCATCGGGATAACCCTTGCCATCCAGTCGCTCGTGGTGATACCGCGCCATCAAGGGAATGTCAGCATACGGATGGCTGATGGGCGCCAGGATTTCGTAGCCCGCGGATGGATGTCGATTCATTTCTTTCTGCTCTTTGGCATTGAAGCGCCCGGGCGAGTTCAACACCGACAGATCGACAATCAATTTGCCAATGTCATGCAGGTAGCCGGCGATCGTAATCCCTTCAACTTCCTCGTCGGCCCAGCCCATTTCGCGCGCGATGACTTCACTGTATTTGCCGACGCGCACCGAATGACCTTGCGTATAACGGTCCTTGATATCGATCGCCGCCGCGAACGCCCGTACCGTCTCCTTGTAGATTGCCCGCAGACCTTCATAGAGGCGCAGGTTCTCAGCAGCTTTATGCCCAACCTCATCAAGCAGGCGATGGGTGTGAATACCGACACCGACATGCCGGGACAATGCAGTTAAGACTTCCAAATCTTCTTCCGTGAATTTGTCGCCGGACGCTTTTTCGCCGAGCAGCACCAATCCGATCAATCGATCGCGGACGACCAGCGGCAACACGATATCGATTTCCACCCGAGCAAATACTTCTTTGTGATCTTCCAGAAATCGCGCCGCCTCGCGGCTTGCATCGATCAGAGAAATCGACGAGCCAAGGCTGGCAAGCTCCCGCGCGTGATCATTTGAGAATGAAAGATCGCCCTGGAGCATTTCTGGAAACCCGCGAGTAGTTACCAGGCGCAACCGGCACTCCTGGCGATCGTATTCAGCGACCGCCCCGCGGCGAATCGCAAGCGAGCCGAGCAATAGGTGAAAAGACGTCCGCAGCATCTCATCAAAGTCGCCGGCTGCGGCGATCTCCTGACCAAGATCCGCCAGGGCTGAGAAGGTGTGAAGTAACCGTTGCGTGTTTGTTTCCATGAATAATTATTAAGCTACCCCGTCGGGCTCGGGTGCGAGCCATGACAATGCTTCGCCTTCGTCCTTCGCGAGACTGACATGACGTGTCAGACCTAACATCTGGAATAATTCCGCGGTGTGATTGTTAACGTCTGAAAAGATTAATCGCGCAGTACTTTGTTCGGCAGCATCGATAACTCCAACCAGAATCGACACGCCTATGCTGTTGACGAGTTCCGTGTCTCGGAAGTTGATGATGAGCGTCCGGCGGCCTGATTCCAGCTGCCGTTTGCACTCGCGCTCGATGCGTTCACCGCTCAATTTGTTGAGATAATCGCTGGCGTAAATGATGGCTGCGTCACCAACGCGGCGCGCCTGTACAGAAATCTCCCCGGTTGTTTCCCCCATCTCGCTAAGGCCCCCCTCCTTAGGCGTTATGTAGAGTTCCGTTCTTTAGATGGCTCGAAGCGATCACGCGCACCCTAAAGCGAACTCCGAACCTACCGCACATACTTGGTCATCTTCAATTGCGTTCCGTCATCGACGCGTTCAAATTCAACCTCATCCATTAAGGTCTTTATCAATTTCAATCCCCAGCCACGCCGGCTGGCGCCATTGCTCTGGTCAATGGTGCTCTCGTCCAGGTGACCCGCAACCTGCTCCGGCACTACGCCGCGACTCGCAACAGTAACGACCAATTTATCATCTTCCACGACAAAGCGCTGATAAATCTTCCGATCAGGGCTGAGGCTGTGTTCGGTTGCGTTGATGCAGGCTTCGACCAAAGCGGTCTTGATCTGATTGATCGCCTCCGGCCGAAAGTTCACGCGCCGCGCGATCTGCTCGACGGCGTGGGCGGCGATCAATTCAGAGTCGTCACCCATCGGAATTACCATTTCATATTCGTCCGCGCCAGGCGAAGAGGCAGCGCTGGCCGCATCAGATTGAATCCGCGAAGTCAGGAATTCAATCTGGCTATGGCTCGATCCAAACGCTTCGAGCTGATTTAGCAAATCACTGGCGGTTTCAGAAAATCCCTCACGCGCCACGAGCCAGATTCGAAATCGAGTGAAGCCGTTCTCGCGCGCCAGGGCCGACAATCGAGTGCACCACTCCTCAGTTAGTTCGCGGCTTGCTTCAAGTTTCGAATCGATCTCAGCAACCAGCCAGGCGATTTCGTTTTCATCCGTGTACTCAGCCGCCTCAAAGCCATGCGCGACGGCACAACGTTCACTGTCGAATTGAATCGTCGCTGAATATGCTGAACAGGCCGCGGTGTAGACAATCTGCGGCAGGCGAACCAGATCGGATTCAGATTCGAGACCGCTCTCAATCACCTCCCGGTCTTCACCACGATAGGCGGCGGCAAATCGATCATAGTGGAACAGGCTCGATGGAACGCTTTGACAATTGAAGTGGGAGACAAGTTCCCGCAAGCTCAACGCTGCTTCGTGCTGATACTTGCGCGCCATCGTCTGTGGCGCGCGCTTCAAGGTATGCAGCAGCGTCGTGCCCACAATCCTGGCGCGAGGTTCAGCGCTAACCTGCATGGCATAGTGGACGCGCAGGTAGTCAAGCCAGGCGGTCGATTCGGCGTTTACCTCGATAAAGGCGCGGCTCGAATTAACCAATTCCCAAATATGCAGCGCGTCGATGACCCGCTCGAACTCAGGCGCGGTCACGCCCAGCCTTTTCTTCCATGTCCACAACGAAGACTTGTGCGTTTCACTCTGCGCCGATTCATACAAAAGACGCCAGAGCATGCGCCTGGTTTGGGGGCTGCCGGCGACAAGATCGACAATTCGATCGAAGTACCGTTTAAGGCGTCCACCCATCAAATCGTCGACATACAAGCGCTGACAGGCGAGGAAGCTGGTGAGATTGGCGCCGGTTTCACGCGCGGATTGAAGCAATTGCGAAATCAGAACAGGACTGCGGTTGAGCTGCTGCACAATCAAATCGCGCGTCGGCTCGTTCATTTCGATTTCATATCGACTGGCCACCACGCCCACAACCCGGCGGGCGCTGTCGTCACTCAGACTGTCGACACGGACCATCAGGTTCCCTTCGCCGGCGACATTATCCAGGCCGTGGATCACCTCGGTCATTTGACGCCGCAAGCCGGCGGCCGCAGCCGGAATTCCTGCGCGCCCAATTGAAGAGATCAGTCGATGGGCCAGCGTCACATCGTCGCGCGCCGGTCGCAATCCCATGCAATCGATTAACGGGAAGACGCGGCGGCCCTCCGCCAGAAAGCGGTGCGGCAGGCTGAAACAGAAAGTAATCAGGTTTTCGCTGGAAACTTGCTCGCGCTCGAAACCCTCAATCAATGTGTTGATGAATTCATAATCGGCCGGCAAAGCCAGCTCGAGCAGGTCGTGAAGAGTCAGCGGAGCCTGGCACAGCGATGGATCGACGCGCCGGTAGGCGACGTATTGCTGCAAGAACATTTGAAAGAAGCGCCGGCCGACGTCGACGATCGTCGCGTCGCTCCGTTGAAAGGCAAAGTGAAAAGGAGTTGGGTCGCCGCGGCGTGCAAATAGATGATCGTAACTCTGTCGCAGGAGCTCAGACGCGCCGCCGTCCGGCACCGCGAGCAAAGTCAGCAGGCGCGCGTCAGCCAAGGGCGAAGCGTGTTGCACAATTTGCCGCAATTCAGCATCGCGGCCGAGGAACTCATCGCGATTGATGCGACCGAGAATGCGCGGCTGGACCATTTACTGCTCTTGCGGCTCGGCCACTGTGGGCCGGCCAGTGCCCTGGATTGGGTGATAAGCGTACGCGCGATTTTTTCCGTGACCCTTGGCGTGATAAAGCGCGCGATCAGCGGCGCGCACGATTGCTTCTGCGGAATTCAACGAGGGCGAAAAACAAGAGAGCCCGATGCTGGCCGTCACCATGCCCAGCGGCTGCGAGGCTCCATGCGGAAACCTGGTGGTCATGATCTTGCGCCTGATACGGTCGGCGATCACGCCCGCTTCTTCGAGCGTGGTTTGGGGCAACAGAATCGAGAATTCTTCGCCACCATAACGCGACGCCACGTCTACCTTGCGCAGGGCCGCGTGCAGGCATTGCGATATAATTTCCAGGGCCCGATCTCCAGCCTGGTGCCCATTGAAATCGTTATAGAGCTTGAAGTCGTCGATGTCGATCATCATGAAGCTGAGCGGATACTCATACCGCTTCGATCGGCTTAACTCTTCCGCCAGACGGGCTTCGAGATATCGACGATTGTGCAGACCGGTCAGCGGATCCGTAATCGACATAAGTTGAAACTGGTTAGCGCGCTGCTGCCACTGCGCTCGTTCGAGAGCGAGGGCAATTTGCGGCGCCACCAGATCGATTACGCTCAGGTCATGCAGATCATAAGCTCCGCCACCAATCTTGTCGGCGAGATTCAGGACGCCAAAACGCCGCTGACCGATAGCAATCGGGTAGCTGATAAACGAACTCGTCTTATAGCCCCGCTCGGGTAGGCTCGAGTGACCCAACTCGTCCACGGTCGCGACCAGTGGCCGGTTCTCGCGCAGAACTGCGCCGGCAATTCCCTGCCCTATAGGGATTGGCACGACGTCCGCGGCCGGCGTGGGAATTCCGCGCGAAGCAGTCATTGTCAGATGATTTGCGGATTCGTCAAACAAGAGCAGCGAACTGCGTTGGGCATGCAACAAGTCGGCGGACCGGGCCACAATCGATTGATACGTCTGGGTTGGATCGGTCGCATCTATTTCTTCCGAGAATCTGCGGATTGAATCGGCCAGTGAACGAGATTCAGGGATTTGCGTCGTGCCGGACCCGGTCTCGTCACCTTCAGTCGTAGGCGATTCGACTGCGGCGGGCGCGGTTTCGATAACACTTTTTGTGATGTTTTCAGAAGGAGCTGTTGGCACAATCGTTGGCGCGACCGCGAGCTTAATCCTGCTCGCCGCATCACTAAGGCGCAACGCCGCATGATCGAGATCCGCTTCGTCCGCAAAAATCACATTCCGAAAACGTTCATCAGAGAATAAATCCTGAAGATCACCTGATCGAAATCGCTCGGCCAGTTCGCGATAGTCAACGCCACGCACGAATGCGCGTCCGCCAATAACGGCCAGCTTTCGCTCGGTCTCGATTTCCAGGGGCATCGCAAAGCAGTGCAGGCCCGCGTGACAACGGTAATGGGTAATCGTGTTGGCGGCTGTTGCTCGCGCATGCGCCTGGCCACAGTACGGATCGCAAAGCTTCACGTGTTTAGGTGAAGATTGCAGCGCTTCACAGATGGAATTGTTGTTCGCGATTGCCAGCGCCGGCGGTTGATGGCCTGCCACCAACAAAAGAGATATACCGGAACTTTCGGCAACCTCGCGCAGGTTTTCGGCCCAGCCGGCCGGAGCCTCCTGGCCCGATTGCTGTCGAATTACGGCATCCGTCTTTGTTGTTCGCGCTTTCGGATTCGAACGCTTCATGGGTTTACGGGACAAACGGAGGCAATCAACTCGAACGCGAGTATAGGGGCGAACGCACGTCGATCCAACCGTTGCGAGCAAGCAAACACAGCCCTCAAGGCCGCGTCCCCGGCTCCTCAGATATTCATCTCACCTTGTGCGTAAACGACTAATAGGCTGAGGTTTTCACGTCTGAGGCGTCGCCGATGCAGCCTTTAACCCCGGCGCTTCGCCCGGGACTACCCGTTCGATGTCGGGCTGTGAAGGACTGATGCGAATGCAGGCCGCAAAGTGTTTTGGTTTTATCTCGACCAGGCGAGGTTCGACTTCCGCGCAGGCCTCTATCGCATATGGACAGCGCGTCCGAAAGCGGCAGCCGCTCGGAGGATTGACGGGAGAAGGCACGTCCCCTTCAAGGACCACTCGGCGCCGCGTGGATTCGATTTCCGGATCGGCCACAGGCACGGCAGAGATCAAGGCCTTCGTGTAGGGCATCAATGGATCCGCATAAACAGAGCGCGCCGCTGCCAACTCGACAATCTTACCCAGGTACATGACGGCCACTCGATCAGAAACATGTCGCACGGCCCGCAAATCGTGAGAGATGAACAAGTAGGTAAGGTTCTTTTGCACTCGTAATCGATCAAGCAAATTCATGATTTGCGCTTGAATCGAAACATCCAGTGCGGATATCGGTTCGTCAGCCACGATAAACTCAGGATCTACGGCCAGCGCGCGGGCGATTCCGATTCGCTGGCGCTGGCCACCAGAAAATTCGTGCGGATAACGCTTCATCAGACGCGGGCTCAAGCCCACCATTTCCATTAATTCATTAACCCGTTGTCGCTTTGCCGCGCCCTTGGCCAGACCAAATGTATCGAGCGGCTCCCCGATGATCTGGCTAACAGTCATACGCGGGTTTAGCGAAGCATAAGGATCCTGAAAGATGACTTGCAGACGCCGGCGGTGCGCTCGCATCTCGCGCGCGCCTAGCTGGGCCAGGTCCTGATCGCGAAAAAGGATTTGTCCTGCCGTTGGTTCGACCAACCTGAGAATGGCCCGACCGAGAGTTGTTTTCCCACAGCCCGACTCGCCCACCAGACCCATTGTCTCCCCGGGCAGAATTTCGAGGCTCACACCGTCGACCGCTTTCACAACCCGTTTTGAGCGACGAAATATCCCTGCGCCTCCGGCCGGAAAGTGAACCTTCAGGTCCTTGATAGAAATCAATGCTTTGCCGTTAGTCGTCATCAGAGATTCGCACTCTCAGCGTAAACCTCACGAGCGAAATGACAGAGCGAGTGGTGATCGCGAGTCAGTTCCACAAGCGGCGGAAACTCACGGACACAAATATCTTCAGCGCGATCGCACCGGGGCGCGAAAGGACAACCGGCCGGCAACCGCGCGAGATCCGGCGGCTGTCCCGGAATCTGATAGAGCTTGCCTTGTTCCGCAGTCGGATCGGGAACGGAACGCAACAACCCCCGCGTGTAGGGATTGCCGGGCCGCTGAAACAGTTCGAAGGTGGCCGCCTGCTCGAAAATTTTTCCGGCGTACATCACGATGACGTGATCAGTCATGCCGGCAACCACCCCGAGATCGTGTGTAATCAGGATTACGCTGGCCCCGGTTTCCGTTTTCAGGCGCTTAATCAATTCAAGGATCTGCGCCTGAATCGTGACGTCCAACGCGGTTGTGGGTTCATCGGCGATTAATAGTTCAGGTTGGCATGACAAAGCCATGGCAATCATAACGCGTTGGCGCATGCCCCCGGAGAATTCGTGGGGATAGCTGTCAAGGCGGTCCGGCGCATCGGGAATGCCCACATGCTCGAGCATCTTAATTGCGTGCGCGCGCGCCTCCTCTCTCGTGTGGCCCAAATGCAATTGCGTGACTTCCATCAATTGCCGGGACACACGCATGAACGGATTAAGCGAAGTCATCGGGTCCTGAAAGATCATGGCCATGCGCTTGCCGCGCAACTCGCGAATCTCGCGGCCCGAGAATTTCAGGATATCCCGCCCATGAAACAGGACTGAGCCTGATACGATTTTCCCCGGCGGATCCGGAACTAATCGCATCAGCGAGAGATTGGCGACCGATTTTCCCGAGCCTGACTCGCCGACGATGCCAAGGGTCTGTCCCAACTTCACTTCGAAGCTAATGCCGTCGACAGCTTTCACCGTGCCGTCCTCAGTTTCGAAGTACGTGCGCAGGTCCTTGACCGCCAGGACATTATTGTTTGTGGACATAATCGATCGCTTCCGGCGTCACAAAAGCCGGACCGTAGTCTGATTGGGAACGCCGCTCGGAACGCACAAGCTTCTCACACGGTCATCGCTCACAGCTTCCGCGTCTGCGGATCCAACGCGTCGCGCAGTCCATCGCCGACAAAATTCAGAGAGAAAAGCATTAAGGCCATCGTTACTCCCGGAAAGATCATCTGCCATGGATATACCGCCAGGTTTTGCGCGCCCTCGGCCGCGAGACTGCCCCATGAAACGCGGGGTGGCCGCACTCCGAGACCCAGAAATGAAAGAAATGCTTCGCTTAGCATTACTGTCGGAATCGTCAAGGTTGCATACACAATCACCGGACCGAGCGCATTTGGAACCAGGTGACGGAAGATAATCTTCGGCGTAGAGACGCCAGTGGCCCTCGCGGCTAACACAAATTCCTGGTTCTTAAGTGACATTATTTGGCCGCGAACGATGCGGGCCATCGTCAACCAGGATACGGCGCCCAAAGCAAAAAACAGCTCCGCCAATTGACCGGTCGCCGTTTTTGCGGGAAGCAATGCGAGGAGTACTATGACGATAATCACGTAAGGCAGCGAGTAGAGCACATCGACAATTCGCATCATGAGATCGTCGAGCCCTCCGCCAATGTATCCGGACACGGCGCCGTACGAGACGCCAATCAAGAGCGACACAAGCGTCGAGATCAACGCCACCATCAGCGATATCTGACCACCCGACAGGACTCTTGCCATGACGTCGCGTCCCGCGTTGTCTGTGCCCATCGGATGGGTCCACGAGAAGCGGCCATTCGGGCCGCGAAACGGCGCGAATGATTTCGTTAGCGACGCATCGCTGGGAATGAAATCGTAGCTGTAACCTGTGCTGGTCTTGATCAAGGCCGGGCCGACAAATGAAGCCAGCGCAACAACGATTACGGCCAGCATGCCAAACGCAGCCAACCGGTTTTTGAGCAAACGCCGCCACGCGTCGCGCCATAACGACGTGCCGACAATGATTTCACCGCTAATCACTCCGCGGGCTTCTTCGTCGGCAAAAGCAAACTCGGGAGGAGTTTGAATCAGGGGCGCATCCGCGACGGTCTCGCGTGCCGAAACGGGTTGCTCATCGTGCTGTCGATTTGAATTTCTCTCGTCGTCCATTTGCACAGTCAGGCTTAGGTATAACGGATTCGCGGATCGATAAATCCATAAGCAATATCCACGAGCAGATTGAAAACCAGCACCGCGACGGCTATGAACGCAACGATGCCGATGATCAGGGGCTCATCGCGATTAAAGCAGGCATTGATAAAGTAGTTTCCCAATCCCGGGAGCGAGAAGATCTTTTCGACAACCACGGTTCCCGTAATCAAAAACGCCAGCGCCGGGCCCGAAAACGAAATCACCGGCAACAGCCCCCCCCGCAACGCATGCCGGACCACCACTTGAGTTTCACTCAGCCCTTTGGCGCGCGCAGTACGAATGTAGTCGGAGCGCATTACCTCTAACATTCCTGAACGCGTCAGGCGGGCTATGTAGGCTATATAGATGGCCGAGAGCGTAAGCGCAGGCAAAACCAAACTTCGACTCGGAAATCCGTCCCAAAGAGCCGGCGGAAACCAGAAGAGTGTTAATGAAAACAGCAACACTAACAGTGGCCCTAAGATGAAGTTGGGGACTGAGATCCCAAGCATTGATAAAGACATGCTGGCATAGTCAATCCACGAATTCGGTTTTAAAGCTGAGAGAGTTCCGGTGGTAATGCCGACAATCAGGGCCAGGAGATAAGCGCTCAGCCCCAGCACGGCCGATACCCGCAGACCGCGCAGCAGAATTTGGTTAACCGACTGGCCTTCGTATTTAAGTGAATTACCAAAATCAAAGCGGGCAATATTCTTTAGGACTTTCCCGTATTGAACGTACCAGGGTTGGTTCAGTCCATATTTTTCGCGCAAGTTCTTTTCAACACCGGGCGCAAGCTTCTTCTCGCCGGTATAAAAATTTCCCGGCGCCAGCCGCACCAGCGTCCAGGTCAGCGAGATAATAATGAATAACATCGGAAGGATAACGATGACGCGGCGGGTGATGAATCGAAGCATAAAATCGACGGTTTTTAGAGTTAGAGCCTGGTGCCCCCCCGGGCGGCGGCGTCGCCTCTGAACTTAATCATTTCATATCCGGCAATCCGTAGTCCCACTTCGCGGGGTCGCGCTCGATGTAAACCCACTTCCAGGGATTGAGCGTCGCCGGGTTCGGGTACAAGCCTTTCACATACGGCTTCTTCAACAATCGCGTAGTGCCAACTACGATCGGAAGGACCGGTTGAGCGTCAAGCAGAATCTGCTCGGCCTGGGCCAACAACGCATAACGCTGCTGATGATCAATTGTCCGGTTGGCCTGATCGAGCAGTGCGACGTATTTCGGATCCCACCATCCAGTGCCATTGTTGCCCGTCGGCGTATAGAAAAGCACCAGGAATGTGTAGGGATCCATGTAGTCAGCTCCCCAACCATTGCGTGAAACTCCTTTGTATTCGAGCTGTTTCTGGGCCTTAAAAAAAGTCTTGCTTTCCATGACCCGAATCGGAATTGTGACGCCAAGATTCTGTTTCCACTGCGCCTGCATGAACTCGGCATACGGGACATTGCTGCCATCCGGATTTGTCAGCACTTCAATGTCGGTAGTGGCAAACTTTTTGGCATCGAAATTCCCTGCCGTATCGCCGTAACCGGCTTCAACTAGTAATCGCTTGGCTTTGCCGGGATCAAATGGATCGCCCGTGGGTTGCGGGTACCCCGGAAAAATCCCGGCTGGCGTCATAGAGGTCAAAGGCTTCACGTGACGCCAGTCCGCAATTGCTTGCTTGTCGATCGACATGTTCAGGGCCTTGCGAACGCGCACGTCCCTGGTCGGACCGGCTGTCGTATTGAAGTTATAGAAATCAATCGCTGCTTCCGGAGCGTCCATAAAATCCTTCAGCGGAGCAATCATCTCAAGCCAGGCCGCCGGCACCGTGTGGTTGTACGTTGCTTCCAGTTCCCCTGCTTTGTAGAGATTCAGCATAGTCGTGCTATCAGCAAGCATGAAAAACACGATCTTGTCCAGCTTAACGTTCGCGGCATCCCAGTATTTTGGCTCTCGCTTAACTATCAACCGGTCATAATGGCTCCAGCTCTCGAGCGTAAAGGGACCGCTGGTAACAATATTGGCCGGATCGGTCCATGCGGCTCCGAATTTTTCAATCGTTTTCTGATGGAGCGCCCGGAAGAATTGATGAGGCATCATGCTGATAAAGTAAGGCGCCGGCTTTACCAGGACGAGGCGCAAAGTGTAGTCATCCACCGCTTCCACTCCGACATCGCTCGCCGTCACCGCAACAAATTGTTTTCCAGCTACCGCCGCCTTCAACCTGGGATTTGCATCGAGAGCGGCGGCGCGATCCTTCTCTTTTGCCGGCAATACCAACCGCGCGGGTCCATGCACTAAATGATGAAAAGCAGAGTCGGCGGCAACGGTCGCGTTCGGAGGATATTCTGCCGCAACAGATTCAATCGCCTGAGAACTCAAGGGCTCCGACTCGGTCGCCGAAGAATTTGCAGCGGCAGAAGACTGGGCGGGTGTTTCGTAGTCTTTTTCCAGCAGATACGTTTTGCTGTTTGGATCAAACACGAATACTTCGCCTTCATTAAAGGCCTCCGCGTACTTGATCGGATAAGCCATCGAGGCATAGCTCGCGGCCACTTCCGGCGTCAGCCCACGCCGAATCGTATAAACAAAATCGCGGGCGGTGATCGGATCGCCATTCGAAAATCGCGCGTCGTGTCGCAAATAAAAAACGACTTCAGATGAGTCTTTGTTGACTTCCCAGCGCTCCGCCAGGGCGGGAATCGGCTGGCTGCTCCTGGGATCGTATTCGGCCAGGCCTTCGTACAAAGCCAGGCAAATACGCGCTTCATTTTGGCCGTTCGGGATTTGAGGATCGATTGATTCCGGCTCGGAACCTGACACGTAGCGCAGAATATTGTCGCGGGGCGGATCCGTCTTGCCGAAAAAGCCGTTGTTGTTTGCTGAAGCCGCGCAACCCGCAGCGATAAGACACGAGAGCAGAACAATCGAGTATGGTATGAATCGCGCGCCCGAGACAGATATGTTCACTCTGAATGCTGCCGCCCCAAACGTGAACGTTAACACGACAGCTATGATGCATCAATAACTAATTACTTCAATCCGGATAATCCTTCTTCCGGCTTCTGTGCCCGAGATGTATTTTACCGACAGCTGCTTTCACACAAACGGGGTTCGTCGAAGACCAGTCGCAGCGCCGCACTATTCAGTAACTTTTCGGGGCGCAATGGCCGTAAGCTTTTCGAAAACCGTCACTACTTGCTTGCGCGTCTCCTCGACGCCTTCCGATGTGTCGATCAAAAAGTCGGCATATCTCATTTTGTCGTCCTGCGACATCTGTGAGGCGATTCGTTGCTCTGCTGCTTCACGAGAAAAATTGTCGCGTGACATCAATCGCGCTAACTGTATCTCGGGACGACAATGTACGACGATCAATTTGTCCAGACGGCGATACCCACCCGACTCGATCATCAAGGCCGCATCGACTATGACGACGGCCGCGGGATCCTGTAATTCGATTTCCCGGATGTCTCGATCCTGCGCACTGATTATAAGCGGGTGCAGAATTGAATTGAGCTGCGCGCGTTTCCGCGCGTCGGCAAAGACGATCGATCCCAGTTTCGCCCGATCGAGCGCACCATTAGCTTGTAAGATGCTTTCACCAAAAGCCTCCGTCACCAGTTTCAAACCCGCACTGGCAGGGGCGACCACGGCGCGGGCAATATCGTCCGCATCAATCGCGCGGCATCCCAGCTCCGCCAGAATGCGCAAGACCAATGACTTGCCGACCGCAATCGATCCCGTGAGACCAACTTTGAGCATTGTTCAGAGTTCAAGCTTCAGCCCGGCAAGCAAACTAAAGGTTGAACTCTAAACATTTCTTCGCCACTTCGCCGCCTGCAGAGTGTTTTTCATCAACATCGCTACGGTTAGCAAGCCAACACCACCGGGCACCGGCGTCCTTTTTCCGGCAACACGATCGGCCTCGGCCGGGTGGACGTCCCCAACCAGGGTATAACCGCGTCTCTCGATCGCCTCGACCCGCTTTTCTGCTGCATGGCCAAAAAAGTCGCGCGCCTGATCGATATCCGTAATCTTGTTAACGCCGACATCGATGACGGTGGCACCAGGTTTAAGGTAGGCGCCGCGAATGAAAGCCGGCCGGCCAATTGCCGCGATGAGAATGTCAGCCTGCAGAGTTACATCCGGCAGGTTTCGTGTCTGCGAATGACAGACGGTTACCGTGGCGTTCCTTTGCAATAACAGGCTGGCGATAGGGCGGCCAACAATCTGACTACGGCCCACGACACAGGCGTTGACGCCGGCAATCTGAATCTGGTTGCGATCCAACAGCTCAATTATTCCCGCCGGCGTGCAGGGGACGAACCGCGGGCGGCCCATTGCCAGTAGGCCCACGTTCGTCGGATGAAAAGCATCGACATCTTTAGCCGGGTCAATGGCCTCTATGATCAGAGAGTCGTCAATATGTTTTGGAAGGGGTAACTGAACCAGGATTCCGTCCACATCATAACTTCCATTCAAAGCCGCCACGACCGATAACAACTCCTCCGTAGTTGTCTCAGCCGGCATTGGCCGGTGGTCGGATGCAATACCAACTTCTTCACACGCGCGAATCTTATTGCGCACGTAGACGGCGGATGCCGGATCGTCTCCGACTAAAACTGCTGCCAGTCGGGGAGTCACGCCATATTTGCTCTTCAAGAGAGCTATTTCTGCCGCGACCTCGTTCTTAATTTGTGCGGCGGCCGCTCGACCGTCGAGTATCTCTGCCTGGTAAGTGTCGCGCGCGATCATCGTGGCAATCGTAACATAGAAATCATTGATGGAAATCAGGTGCTGACCTTCACGTGCGGCTATGACCCATCGCACAGACATCGCAGAGAGTTACGTTACGTGAACTTGCGGAAGAAAACGTGATGCAACTAAGCTGTCCTGCGAGACGAGCGCCATATACACATCCCTTTCATCAAATGACACGACTGCAAAAACTAATTTTTCTCAGTACGGCAATTATTCTTTCATTGGCTTTTGGCTGCGGCCCGCGCCGCTCAGCAAATGAGAAACGATATCCGCTTAAAGGCAAAGTGATTGCGGTGGACAAGGGCGATCGCACGGCGACAGTTTCTCATGAAGACATTCCGGGTTATATGCCTGCGATGACGATGCCGTTCAAAATCAAGAAAGATGCGGATCTGGAAATGTTGAAGCCGGGTGATGAAGTCACTGCCACCCTGGTCGTCGATGATCTTTCATCCTGGCTTGAAATAACAGCGATTATTGAAGGCGGCTCGCCGCTTGCGCCGACGGCGGCCGTACCGGGCGAGCCAAAACCGGGCGATGAAATCCCTGACTATGGTTTGCTGAATCAAGATGGCAAGCGCATTCGGTTGTCGCAGTACAAAGGCCAGGCGATAGCTCTGACATTTATCTACACGCGTTGTCCGCAACCGGACCAATGCACGCTGATGAGCACAAACTTCGCGTCGATCGATCGACAGTTGCAGGCCCAGCCCGATGTCTATGCCAAGACGCATTTGTTGACGGTGAGCTTCGATCCGGATTACGACACGCCAAAAGTTATGCGCAGTTATGGCGCATCGCATACTGGCCGTTACTCCGATGAAACGTTTCAGCACTGGGAGTTTCTCACTGGATCGAAAGATGAGGTGAAAGGGATCGCGCAGTTTTTCGGTATGCGCTATTTTCACGATACGGAATCCGGAGATGAGCAGGTAATTCACTCCCTGCGAACGGCGGTGATTGGACCGGACGGAAAACTGGTCAAGTTGTATCGTGGAAACGATTGGAAGCCGAGCGAGATCGCCGCAGACCTCGCCATGCTCGTAACGCAGCAGAAATAAGTGCCGGACTAACGCGGATCAAAAAGTAAAAGCAATCTCAGTTGGTCTTCATTCAATTGGTCGGGTCGGCGCAAACCCGCGGCATCATTCGCTACCAAATCTGGCAACGCTGATCCGGCGGCCGCATCATGGGATTGCCCGACTTGCAGCCGTAGGCCGCGGCAAATTGCGGCATGTTCGACAGCGGTCCATTGACGCGAAACTTTCCCAGCGGATGCGGATCGGTCGCTACGCGAAGCCGCGCTGCTTCCGGTCGAATGTTTTGCGCCCACACCTGTGCCCAACCAAGAAAAAATCTTTGCTCAGGAGTAAAGCCGTTGATGTTCTTCGGTCGGGGTTTGCCTTCCAGAGATTTTTGATAGGCAGCATAAGCAACAGTCAGGCCCCCTAAGTCGGCGACGGACTCGCCGACGACAAGCTGGCCCTTCTCATGAAGGCCCGCCTCGACTTCAAACGAATCGAATTGCCTGACGACGCAATTTGTCCGGTCGGTGAACTTCTTATAATCGTCCGGCGTCCACCACATCACCAGGTTTCCGTTGGCGTCGAAACGCGCGCCCGAGTCATCAAAACCGTGCGTCATCTCATGACCGATGACCGCCCCAATGCCGCCATAGTTGAAAGCGTCATCCGCTTTGGGATCGTAAAACGGCGGCTGCAGAATGCCGGCCGGAAAAACTATCTCGTTGAATTGCGGATTGTAATAAGCGTTGACCGTGGGGGGCGTCATTCCCCATTCCGTCTTATCCACGGGTTTGCCGATCTTGCTCAGAGTTCGCCTAAAGTCGAATTCGCCGGCCAGCGCTGCATTGTTGTAATAGGCGCCGCGAGTCACGCGCAGCGCCTCATAGTCACGCCACTTGTCGGGGTAACCGATTTTGCGCACGTAGGCTTCAAGTTTCGCAATCGCTTTTTGCCGCGTGTCGTTGCTCATCCAACTTAAGGTCGTCAGGTCCGCGCGCAATGCGGCGATCAAGTTCGCCACCATCGTCCGCGCCTGTTCCTTTGCTGCCGGTGTGAAGGTCCTGGCAACATATAGCTGGCCCAGGGCTTCACCCAAAGCGCGATCCGTGCTCGTGACACAACGCTTCCAACGCGGCAGCATCTCAGTCGTGCCCTGCAGATATTTACCGTTGAAGTTGAAACTTTCCTGCACAAACTTTGACGAGAGGGTGTTTGACGCGGCGTTGACTACATGCCATCGCAGATAGCTTTTCCAATCGTTGATCGGCGTGTCCTTGAGAATCTTGTCGGCAGCTTTAAAGAAATCGGGCTGGCCGACATTCACCTTGCCGATTTCGGGCAAATCAATCTTGCGGAAGTAGCGGCCCCAGTCAAAGTCCGGTGTCAGCTCGATCAGCATCGCCTTGGTCATCGGATGGTAATTAGCTTCGGGATTGCGGCGCTGGATTCGGGTCGAAGAACTCTCAGCCAGCGCCGTTTCAAGCTTCAACACAGTCGCTGCTTCCCTGGCCGCCTGATCCGGCGTATCGCCGATTAACTCGAAAGTGCGCGCCACGTGCTTAAAATATTCATCGCGAGTTGCTTTCGATTTTTCTTCGTTGCTGGTGTAGTAATCGCGATCGGGCAAGCCCAGACCACCCTGCACCAATTGCGCGATAATCTGAGTTGAGTCTTTAGAATCCTGGCTGGCGCCGAAACCAAACACGGCGGGCACACGATGAGCATGCAGGAAAGCAATCTCATCTTCCAGAGTTAAGAGATCTGAAATCCGCGAGATACGTTCTAACTCGGGCTCGAGCGGCTTGATTCCTTCAGTTTCGATCTTTTGCTCGTCCATGCATGAGCCATAAAAGTCGGCGATCTTTTGCTCGTTTGCATTCGCGAATTTTTTCTTGATCGTCAAGCCGTCGAGAATGCCATGGAGCACGTTCAGGTTTGATTCATCCAAGAGTTCAAATCGCCCCCAGCGCGAATACGCCGCCGGAACTGGATTGCGATCCATCCAGCCGCCATTTGCGAACCGATTGAAATCCTGACAGGCATTGACGCTGCGATCAATGCTGGAAAAATCGAAACCCGAAACGACCGACTGCGGCGGATTCTCCGCGAACACATCTATGGCCGGGCGTTCAGAAACCGCCGACTCGGCGTGACCAACGTGCACGCGCAGACCGGCAAATGCTAATAACGAAATGAAAACTGCCACCGTCAGCGCGCGACGATAGAAGAGACTCATGCCAGAAACCTCCGTAAGAGATAGTAATTCTATTTTTGCGGGAACGAGGGAATGTTATGACTTGAGGAGGAAAAACGCAAAGGCGAATCGAGCGGGGTATGTCACCGCGGGCGGTTCGTGGTCATGCGCAACGGAAAGCAGACTGGTGCCAGGCTATGATGGGATGCGCCTCTCGAGTTCCGCAATGCGCTTTCCATGAATTCTAAACTCGCCCCGCAACTCGGAGAACTCCATCAGCACGCCGTCGAATTTCTCGGACAGTCGCTGAAGTTGCATTTGAACGCTTTCCCAAATTGGCCGAGTTTCTTTCAGGCGTTTATCAACCGTATCTTCCAGTGACGTCACGCGCTGATCCAGCGCACCAATATTTTTCGCCATGGCAGATTGTTGCACGCGTATCTCGGTGATGTCGGTGCGTATCTCGGTGATGTCGGTGCGTATCTCGGTGATGTCGGTGCGTATCTCGGTGGTGTGCTGATGCATTGCGAGCTGGTTGGCCCGCACCGCAGAGAGTTCTTCTGTGGACGCCGCTTGTTCGCGCCGTACCGCGGCAAATTCATCCAACACGCGCTCCTGAAACGCTCGAGTTGCTAAATCCTTTGTTGCTTCTTCATCCATTGCTATCGACAGACCGATCCTAGCACAAGGCCGAAAGAAATCAACGTAAAGGATTTTGCAACACGAGGGTGCGTGAAATAGATTGGAGAGCCAGCGGCTTCTCGTGATTATGAGGAGGCACAATGAGGCCGGTTGCACCAGTTAGAAATGCCCTGATCCGCTTCTTAGCTTCTTGATTTCTTCGGTGAGAACTGGGACTGCTTCAAACAGATCGCCGACGATTGCATAGTCAGCGATATCGAAAATAGGAGCCTCGGGATCTTTATTGATAGCCACGATCGTCTGGGAGTTCTTCATGCCCACCAGATGTTGAATCGCTCCCGAAATACCAATCGCGACGTAAAGCTTCGGCGCAACAGTTTGCCCCGACGATCCGATCTGTCGATCGATCGGCAGCCACTCGGCGTCGCAAATGGGACGCGACGCAGCCAGATCGCCGCCGAGAGCCTGGGCGAGTTTTTCCGCCAACGCGAGGTTGTCTTTGCTCTTAATGCCGCGGCCGACCGCAATAATGATGTCCGCCTTGCTGAGATCTACAGCTTGCTTTGCCTCTTGAAACGGCGGTTCAGGTTTCATGCGAGCCTCAGCTACGTCAACAAGTTTCAAGTCTATCTCCGCGCCGCTTCCTTTCCTCGCCTGGTCACCGCGAAAAGCGCCCGACTGAAAAGTGACAAACGTTGGCGGCTCGCCCTCTGAGACAACGTCAGCATCGAGCTTGCCGAGAAAGATTCTCCGTGAGAACGTGGCCGTGCCGCTGTCGACCTTCATGCGAATGCAATCACCGATCAATCCTTTGCCAAAACGCGCGGCAACCTTCGGCGCAAAATCTCGCGCCAGATACGTGTGCGACATGATTACGTAATGCGGATCGGCCGCGCGTATGACTTGCTCGAGGGCATCAGCGTATGCATCGGGAGTATATTCAGTTAGCCGGGGATGGTCTGCGCTAATCACCTTCGCAAAATCGTATGCGGCCATCTCGTGGGCCAGTGCCGGCGCACCGAGCACCACCGCGGAGACCTTCTGCCCGGTCTCACTGCCCAGCGTTTGCGCGCCAACAATCGCTTCGAGCGACGTCTTATTTAGCGCACCAGCTTTGTGTTCGATGAATACGAGGATGCCGTTGCTCATGAAATTCTCTATAACGGGTCGACTCTTTGGACTGCGCTGATCTGTCAGCGCTTTCGTCAGTCCTATGTCGCCGAGCACATCTCAGTTGGCGTTCCAAAACAAACGCGGCTCCAAACGGTAACAAAATAAAGCGGCGACAGGTCGCCGCACTCCACAAAAGACTAAATTACTCTCGCCTCATTCCGAAGTTTTTCCGCCAGCTCAACCGCTCCCTTCTTAGCATCGCCACCGCCAAGAAACTGCGTCTGCTTGGATTTCTGTGGCAAATAAATTTTCTCGATCCGTTGATGCGAACGCTTGCCGACAATCTCGGCAGACGGCGTGACCTCCTTGATCTCTTTTTTCTTCGCGGCCATGATGCCTTTCAAAGTCGCGTAGCGAATCTGGCTGATGCCGGACTGAATTGTCAGCAAAGCGGGCTTTGGCATCGTATACCATTGATACCAGCCGCTCTCTAATTCACGTTTGACGCGCAGCTCGCCGCCGCCGGCGTCAATCTCGATCACAATCGTCGCATGCGGCAGCCCAAGAATCTCGGCAAGGATTACGCCGGTCTGCGCATAGCCGTAATCGTCAGACTGCAACCCGGTCATAACCAGATCTGCTTGCTCTTCGCGAATAGCTTCCGCTAACACACTGGCGGCGGCAAAGGGCGACAGGTGCCCGACATTGTCGCCAACAACGTGAATCGCGCGATCAGCGCCCCGTGCCAGTCCATCTTTGATTACACTTTTAGCGCGCTGTGGTCCCATAGAAACCACTACGACTTCGCCGCCGACTTTTTCCTTGATGCGCAAAGCTTCTTCGAGGGCATAGCCGTCGGACTCGTTGACTTCAAACGACAAATCGGCTTCCTCGATCCAGGTCGAGTCCTTATTGATTCGCAGGATCGCGTCTTTGTTAGCGACCTGCTTCATGAGAACAAGTATCTTCATATCGAAGCAGCGGTTTTGATTTTCGTACTTTGATCTTTGGTCTTAATGTTTAGCTGGTCTCGAACTAACACATCAAAGTTCAGAGAACAAAGTACAAAGAGCAGTTCTTCTATTCCTCGTATCTCTTGAACAACAACGCGGCGTTAGTTCCGCCAAACCCGAAGCTGTTCGACAGCGCGTACTTTACTTTAGCTTCGCGCGCTTGATTCGGAGTGTAATCCAGATCACATTCGGGATCGGGTGTTTCGTAATTGATCGTCGGCAACAGCAGGTTTCGATGAATTGAAAGAACGGAAAATACACCTTCCACGCCCCCCGCGGCGCCCAGTAAGTGACCAGTCATCGACTTGGTCGAGCTAATCGCGATCTTATGTGCGCGCTCGCCGAATGTCTTCTTGATCGCCATCGTTTCGAATTTGTCGTTGTAGGGCGTCGAGGTGCCGTGCGCATTGATATAGTCAACCTCTTCGGGCTTCACCTTCGCGTCATTTAATGCCTTCTGCATGACCCGCACCGCGCCTGAGCCGCTGTCGTCAGGCATGGTAATGTGAAAGGCATCGCCGGTCATTCCATAGCCGACGAGCTCGGCATAAATTCGCGCGCCCCGGCGCCGCGCAAACTCCAATTCTTCGAGAATCATAATTCCGGCGCCTTCGCCGATGACAAATCCGTCGCGGTGAAGTTCAAAAGGCCGGGATGCGTGTTGCGGGTCATCGTTCCTCGTCGACAGTGCGCGCAACGCTGCAAACCCCGCCACGCTCATCGGCGTAATGGCCGATTCCGCCCCGCCGCAGATCATCGCATCGGCGTCGCCGCGCTGAATGATCTTGAAGCTGTCGCCGATGGCGTGGGCGCCGGCGGAACAAGCGGTGGCGGTTGCCGAGTTGGGGCCTTTCGCGTTGTGCCGAATTGAAACCTGGCCGGAAGCTAGATTCACAATGGCCGAGGGAATAAAGAAAGGAGACACCCGGCCGGGGCCGTCCTTTAAAAGCTTTTCGTGCTCGCGCTCGATGGCCCAAAAATCGCCGATGCCGCTGCTGATATAAGTGCCGACGTTTTCTGCAATCTCGTCGTTAATCTGGAGGCCGCTGTCGTTGACCGCCTCTTGTGCGGCGGCGATGGCATAGTGAATGAAAGCGCCCATCTTGCGCGCTTCCTTCTTCTCGACATAGTCCAGAGGATTAAAGTCTTTGACTTCGCAGGCGAACCGAACGGAAAACTTTTCAGTGTCGAACTTTTTGATGTAGTCCGCGCCGCTTTTCCCTCCAGCAAGCGCGGCCCAGGTGGTCTCGACTGAATTACCAACCGGCGTAACCAGCCCCAGACCAGTGACAACGACGCGACGACTCAAGACGAAATTCTCCATTGAAAATGTAGGGGCAGGGCTGGTCCCTGCCCGCGGTGACTATCGCTTACGGCGGGCAAGGACAAGCCTTGCAGCTACACCTTCACTTGCCTTTGTGCTGGTCGATATAGTTGTACGCGTCGCGCACGCTTTGGATCTTCTCGGCATCCTCGTCCGGAATTTCAATGCCGAATTCTTCTTCGAAACGCATTACCAGCTCGACCGTGTCGAGCGAATCTGCGCCGAGATCGTCGATAAACCTGGCGTTAGGTGTGACTTCATTTTCATCCACACCGAGTTCATCCACAATGATTTGTTTTACTTTTTGCTCAATCTCTGGATCGGGCATTCGTTTGCTCCTCTAAGATTAGGGTGGCACAGACTTTAGTCTGCGACCATATTGACTTCATAATCATGAACACAGACTGAGTCTGTGCCACTTCAAACAGCCATTACCTCGCGTGCAAGGCGTAAACTGGCTTCGTCCTCGATATTCATACAGCCCACGCTGCGATCTATCTGATGCACTAAACCACTTAAAACTTTTCCGGGGCCAATCTCAATAAAGGTTTGTACACCGTGATTGATCAAAAATTCAACTGATTCGAGCCACCGGACGGGTTGCGAAACCTGGCGAACGAGGGATTTACGAGCGACTTCAGCATCCTCAGTCGCCCTCGCATCAACGTTTGTAACCAGCGGCACCCGCAAATGCCTGAGGGTAATACTTTGTAAGTTTGCGGCCAGACGATCCTGAGCCGGCTTCATCAAGGCGCAATGAAAAGGTGCGCTCACGTTAAGTTTCACAGCTCGTTTCGCGCCACGCTCTTTGAGCAAGACCAGAGCGCGTTCGATCGCGCCCGCATCCCCGGCGATCGCAACCTGCGAGCGCGAGTTGATGTTCGCCGCGCTACAAACCTGGCCTTGTGCGGCTGCTTCACAAGCCTGGGCTATCACTTCGATGTCGGCGCCGAGAATCGCCGCCATCACCCCGCTTCCTACCGGGACAGCCTCCTGCATATAGCGACCGCGAGCACGCACGGTTCTTATTGCGTCGCCCAGCAACAGTCCACCGGCGGCGACCAGCGCAGAGTATTCGCCCAGGCTGTGTCCGGCAACGAAATTGGGGGCGGGAAAACCCTCAGCCTGCATGGCGCGCAACGCGGCGATCGACGTCGCCAGAATTGCCGGCTGCGTATTTTCTGTCAGCTGCAACGCCTCTGCGGGACCATTAAAGCAAAGGTCGGACAGCGCGAAGCCCAGGGCGTCATCCGCTTCTTCAAAGACCTGTCTGGCCGCGGGAAATTTCTCGGCCAGGTCTTTTCCCATGCCCGGGTATTGTGAACCCTGACCGGGAAAAACATAAGCGATTGTCGATTGCCGATTGCCAGTTGCCAATTTACGTCTTACTTACTGAGAGTAGAAAGTCCCCAAACCGTTCGAAAATCAATTGAACATCGGCGCTTCGCAATCGACAACGAATTCACCAACGCATTACGACGCTGCCCCACGTAAAGCCGCCGCCGAACGAAGCCATTAGCACGATGTCGTCTTTTTTTAGCCGCCCGCTCTCCACGCATTCGTCCAATCCAATCGGAATTGACGCCGACGAAGTATTTCCATGTTGCGCGATGTTCGAAAACACTTTCGCTTCGTCCACGTTGAGAGCGTTCCCGACGGCGTCGGTGATTCTTTGATTCGCCTGGTGCGGAATGAACAAATCGACATCCTCAGTTTTCAAGCCAGCCTCGCACAGCACGCCGCGCGCGATTTCCGACATCGAGCGCACGGCAACTTTGAAAACCTCGTTGCCTTTCATTTTGAAAAAATGATCGCCGCGGGCGATCGTTTCGGCAGTAAAGCCCGCTTTAGTGCCGCCGCCCGGCGCATATAGCTGCTCTTCATAGCGGCCATCGGACCGAATACGGGCGGCGAGTATGCCGCGGCCTTCTTCTACCGGCCCCAGAACTGCGGCGCCGGCTCCGTCACCGAATAGGACGCAGGTGGATCGATCCCGGTAATCTACGTATCGCGTCAACAGCTCGGCCCCGATAACCAGCGCGTACTTGATTTGGCTAGTGCGAATCATTGGATTCGCCATGGTCAAACCATACAGAAAACCTGAGCATGCAGCGACGATATCCATCGCTGCGGCTTTATTCGCGCCGAGCTCAGCCTGGATTAAACAAGCCGTTGAAGGCAGGATTTGATCCGGAGTGACCGTCGCGCAGAGAATCAAATCAACTTCATTGGCATCAATTCCAGCCCGCTCGATTGCTTCATGGGCGGCCCGCACTGCAAACTGCGAAGTAAATTCGCCAGGTCCCGCCTTGCGCCTCTGCTTGATCCCGGTACGCGAGGTGATCCAGTCGTCGGAAGTGTCCACCATCTTTTCCAGGTCAGCATTAGTCAGGATGCCTGCCGGATAAGAGTGGCCCGTACCGAGAATTCCCGCGTTCACGATAGTCATCAACGTCCTTGCGGTCAGCGCTACGATTGAAAGCCGTTTAGAGGCAGGGAGTGTCCTGCGCTGTCGCCGCCTGCGCGACGTCTAAACGGCTGGAATACGATTATCAGGCGTTTTGGTCCACCTGAATGATTTCACGGCCCTTGTAATATCCACACTTCGGGCACACGCGATGCTGCATGCGCGGCTCTTGACAGTTTGGACAGGTCACGGTTTGCGGCACACGCAGCGCGTCATGGGCGCGGCGTTTACCCCGGCGTGCTTTCGAATGACGACGTTTTGGATTTGGCATAATTCACTCCGATTCAATATCTAAATTTCGGATCGCGATCTGAAATCTGTTGTCTCGATATATTTTGTACTTTGATTCCGCTTTCCCGGTCACTACCACCTGCATTAACAGGTGGGATAAAGAGGCTTCTTTGATCCATCGTTTACGCGAATGGTACTGACTTCATCTTCGAGACACAAAGTAACAGCTCTTAAAATCGCAAATCCTTTAGCTTTTCCCAGCGCGAATCGATCTGTTTTGATTTGCAATTGCAATCGGCGGTGTTCAGGTCCGCGCCGCAAATTGGACAGAGACCTTTGCACACTTCGTCGCAGAGCACATGACCCGGCAGCGCGAGCATGATTTCCTCTCTGACCAGATCATCAAATTCAATAGCTTGGCCATCAAATGCTGCCAGGTTCAAATCGTCTTCGCTCAATTCATGCTGCTCTTCATCTTTCCAGGAGACAGCGGGGGTAAACCTTTCCACGAACTCGACGTCGAGCGGCAACTCAACAGATTTCAAACAACGGCCGCAGGGAGCACCTATTTTCGTGGTTAGCTTACCGCGAAGCTCAACCTCTTCACCTTTGCGCCGAATACGCCCCTCGACGCTTACCGGTTGGACCAACCACAGATCGTGTTCATCGAACGTAACCTGATCGATTTCGTAGGTCCGCGAAAACCGGCCGCCCGATTCTCCCAGTTTTTCCAGCTCAATCCGCATATCGAAACCCCCCGGCTGACTCTCGGTCGGCATCAGGGGGCATCGCACAAAGTCGCTAATTATAGCCGCGCCCGCCGCACTTTCAAAACGCGCGCGCTAGCGAGTTGGGATTCAGCATCGAGCTGCTCTTAATAATCAAGCTAAAGCTTGTACTCTGTACCTAATTGCTGGTAGTCGCTTTTCGCTTAAGCTTGCGAGATTTTTTTGCCGGTTTTGCCTCAGGCCGATCGCTGTCTTTTAACTTCTGGCACTCAGCCCGCCACATCGACTCCAGCTTTCCGTTATCCACGACACCGCAGTCATTGAGAATTTCAATCAAGCTCTTTACCAGAGCGTGATTGCTGTAAGCAGTTTCAGAATGCCGCAGCAAAAGTTTCAGTCCCTGTTCGAGCCGTTCAGCCAGCCGCGCAAGCGTATTCTCGAGCATGGTCATGCGCTCGAGCAAATGCTCTTCATGCGGAGTAGTTGACGGGACGTCAATGCGGACGGAGGGTGGCTGCACCACGAGCATCAAACGCGTCCCGCATCGCAAACAGAATTCCTGGCCCAGCGGATTTGCCGCTCGGCACTTCTGACAGTAATGTGAAATTGCGCGCTGCATGCGAATCGGCTCTTTGGTCTTTAGCCTTCGATGCTGCCACAACCAAAGACCTAAGATCAAAGACTTAAGACCGGTTTCTAGTATTCATAAAATCCTCGTCCGGTCTTCTTCCCCAGCCACCCCGCGTCAACATAGCGTTTTAGCAATGGGCACGGCCGGTACTTCGAATCCCCAAAGCCATCATGTAGCACGTTCATAATCGCAAGGCAAACATCGAGGCCGATCAAATCGGCCAGCGACAACGGGCCCATGGGATGATTCATTCCTAATTTCATAATGCCGTCGATACTCTCGCGCGTGCCGACCCCTTCGTAAAGCGCGAATATCGCTTCATTGATCATCGGCATCAACACGCGATTGGAAATGAAACCGGGGGAATCATGGCATTCCAGCGGGATTTTCCCCAGTTTTTCCGTAAGACGATGGACCGCGTTATAGGTGTCGTCCGAAGTTGCCGCGCCACGAATGATTTCGACCAGCTTCATCACGGGCACGGGGTTCATAAAGTGCATGCCGATGATTTTGCCGGGGCGCTGGGTAACGGCGCCGAGTTTGGTAATCGAAATCGAAGAGGTGTTCGATGCCAGAATCGCGTTCCTGTTAGTAATGTCATCCAGGGCTTTAAAGAGATCAGTCTTGACGGACAAGTTCTCGGTCACGGCTTCGACAACGATGAAAGCGTCGCGCAGATCTGCAGGATCGGTCGTCGTTTTGATGCGCGCAATAATCGATTGCTTCTGTTCTGCTGTCAGCCGGTCCTTATCCACGTCACGCTGCAAACTCTTGTCCACGGTCTGCATGCCGCGGGCGAGAAAATTCTCGCCGACGTCGCGAAGGACGACGTCGAATCCGGCTCGCGCGGCTATTTGAGCAATCCCATTGCCCATCGTGCCCGCGCCCACCACACCAAAGATTTCGCTCATAATCTAAACGTTTGGAGTGCCGATTCCCGCGGCTGACCTTCTCGACTAATGCCGCCTAAAAGCGGAACCTGAGATAGGTCTACTTCATACGCTCGCCCAAATTCATCAAAGGCTTTGCGCGCCCCAGAGCTTCCTGCAGATCGTTCTCATCGGCGGAGCGCACCCGGCCCCCGTATATTTTGACACCGGCTTCACTTCTAAAAAACTTGATCGTGTAAATGCCCAGGGCAGTTCCAATCGGAATATTGATCAGGGAAATAGTCGCCACCGCAATGCTCAGGGGCTTCACCCACGGCCTGCGCTTCGCGAAGCCCACGCCCACGAGCGCCGGCAACAACCCGACGGCAAAAAGGAGTACGACAAATGTGACGGTTCCAACGACTATCCAGGGCGGTGTGATTAGCTTGCCGGCTACTGATGCGAATTTAAGAATGAGCACGAGCCCCAAAAGTCCAAGCAGCGTCAGACCGTGGATCGCTCCATAGATAAGATAGAGCGTGCTCAGCGTCTTGTTGTGCTCCTCCGCAGTCATCGCGAATTCAACGGCGGGTAGACGGCGGTGTATAACTTACCCATCCGTCATCATCCACCGAATTGCCGCCGCTCGATTGCCATTCCCGCGGAGGCGGTAGTGCGCTACCTCTCCACCGCCATCGCTACCGCGTTGCCCCCGCCAAGACAGAGCGCGGCTATCCCGCGATGCGCATTTCTCCGCTTCAACTCGTAAAGCATCGTCGTGAGAATGCGCGAGCCCGATTGTCCGATTGCATGGCCCAATGCGACGGCGCCCCCATTCACGTTTATTTTTTCCGGATCGAGACTCATCTCACGGGTGATTGCGACCGCTTGCACGGCGAACGCCTCATTCAGTTCAATCAGATCGACGTCGTTAAGAGACCAGCCGGTCTTAGCCAGCAGCTTTTTAATCGCATCAACCGGGGCCATCATCACCAGCTTTGGTTCGACGCCCGAAGTGGCCTGCCCAACAATTCTTGCCATCGGCGCAACACCCAGAGATTTTGCGCGTTCATCGGACGTCACGACCACTGCCGAAGCGCCGTCGTTGACACCGGGCGCATTGCCTGCAGTGACTGTCCCGTCTTCCCTGAAGGCCGGCTTCAATTTCCCCAATGATTCAACTGAGGTGTCGGCCCGCACAGGTTCATCGGTATCAAAAAGTATGGGTGCACTCTTCTTCTGCGGAATCTCTATAGGAACAATCTCATCTTTGAAGTATCCCGACTGGATCGCGGCGCTCGCTTTGCGATGAGAATTGAGCGCGTATTCATCCTGCTCGGCGCGCGAAACATGAAAGCGTTCCGAGACTACCTCGCCGGTGCAGCCCATGTGCTGGTCATCAAATGCGCACCACAGACCATCCTGGATTACTGCATCGAGCATCTTGCCATGTCCCAGGCGATATCCTTCACGCGCTTTGGGAAGAAGGTAAGGGGCGTCCGACATCGACTCCATACCACCTGCGACAACGATCTCGGTATCGCCCAGCGCAACTCCCTGGGCCGCCATCATGATCGCTTTCAATCCCGACCCGCAGACTTTGTTCACGGTGACAGCCGACACCGTATTCGGAAGTCCGCCGTGTAGCGCGGCCTGACGAGCCGGGTTCTGCCCCAAACCCGCCTGGATAACGCACCCCATAATCACTTCGTCCACATCTTCGGGCTTCACGCCGGCGCGTTTCACTGCTTCGCGCACAACGATTGCGCCCAGATCGGTTGCTTTAAAACTCTTTAGCGCACCGAGGAATTTCCCTACCGGCGTGCGTACTGCGCTGATGATTACTGCCTGCTTGATTGATGACATGATTCAGTAGTGTTCGATGAACTGATTTAGCATTACTGTTAATTAGAAAGAGTGTCAAGCGAGTGGCAATCGCACAACTACTTTTTGAGTCAAGCGGCTCAGCGGTCGTGTCCAATCACGAAGAGAGTTTCGCGTTGCGGATGCAGCACCGTCCTCATACTGAGGCCGCCGTGTCCGTAGGTTTCGGCCCTGGCCAAAATCTTTAGGTCAGGATCTTTTGCGGCGAGACTTTGATATTCGCCCTCGCGTAAGAGTATGACGGCGTCGGGGTTCGCACTAAAAATATCCGAAAATTTCGCGTCATTACGCGGCAAACGTTCGACCGTGTGGGGCGGCTGTAAATTGAAAGCAACATCGTTTGCCCAACCAGTTGCGCCCGATGACGTAAACCACGCGCGACCCGCAGGCACGCTTGAGACGAGCTGTCCTATTGGCAGAACGGGCGCGAATCGCCCGCCTAAAGTCGTCTGCAAAGTAAAAACCATAGCGGCCATAGCAACTGAAACGATCAAAGCGACCTTTACCAGGCGCTTCGCCGCGCTCCTCACAAACATTCGCGCGGTTAGCAAAGCCGCTACCGGCATCGCCGGCAGCAGATAGTAATCGAGCTTAAAACTCGAAATTGAAAACAGAATGACTGTCCATAACAACCACAGATACAGCGCTCGCACACTCCGGTCCGCTCGCAAGACCCGTTTCCAATCCAGCCAAACCGCGATTGGCAATACCAACGACCACGGCGCAAAATCGCTAAAAAACGCCATGAACTCATACCAAAGCGGTCGCTGTGACCAGGTATAGGTTGCGCCCGTAAATCGCTGGACATTCTCGCCGATAAAGAAAAACCGTAATGGCCCCGCGCCGAGGCGAAGATAAACAATCACAAAATAGGGGGCGCTTACGATTAGAAACAAAATTAGCCCGCGTCCGAGCTGAAGCTTCCTCAGTTCCGATCCGTCTCTTGAGATAATCAGCTCGGTTGCGATCGGCACCGCTATTAACGCCAACGCGATGGGCCCCTTAGTCAACACTCCCAAACCGAGTGCCGCATAGCCAGCGACCGCAAGCATTGTCCCGTAACGCGGGTTTGATGCAAGTAAGATTGTAAAACAGGTCAGACTCGTCGTAACGAAAAGCGTCAGCAGCATGTCGCTCATCGCCGTGCGCGCAAAATTTAGAAACAGGTAACTGGTTGCGAGCACGGCCGCGGCAACAATTCCCTGTTGGGCGCCACCGAATTGAAATCCGCAAAAGTAGACAACGGCGAGTGTACACAGGGCCGCGATCACACTCGGAAATCTGGCGGCTCCATAATTCGCCCCGAAGATCTTGTACGACAAACCGATCAACCAGTATGTGAGTGGCGGTTTGTTCAGCGGCTGTTCGTCTGCGGCGTGCGGGGCCAGCCATTCGCCGCGCTCAATCATCAATAGGGCTCCCAGCGCGAAATAGCTTTCGGCGCGGACGAATTCCTTATATGCCCGGACGCCGTTAAGAAACAGAATCGCCGCCAGGGTAACGATGATCAGGAAACCACGATGTTGCTTGAGCCAATCCATTCTTTTGTAGTCGAGCGTTAGTCTGTTGAGCGGCGCGCATTCCGTCAAGTTCCATGAGTCCTGGGGCATTTATTATTGTGAGGATGAAGTCAGTACGGGGTGGCCACCCGGTAATAGACTGGAGCGCAACCGTCCCGTTTGCAGCGTTTTGCTAGACAACACTCATGCAAGCGAGGACGCATGCGCTCCAGTCCCCAGTCGCTACCGCTCCCGGTACTGACTTTATTACCTCGATTGAAACTCGCACAATCGGATGCTAGACTCGCGCATTGAAGTTCAAACCCCTTTCATCGACTAACCGCGGTAATTAAGCATGCAGGCACTAATATTGGCTGGTGGAAAAGGCACCCGGCTGCGTCCACTGACCGTTTACACGCCCAAACCTGTCGTGCCGATTTGCAACCGGCCGTTTCTGCTCTATCAGCTCGACACACTCCGGCGCGCGGGAGTCACCGATATCACCCTTTCGCTTTCTTATCAGCCCGAAAAGATTGAGCAGCAACTCGGCGATGGTTCGAATTTCGGCGTGAAGCTGAAGTATACAGTCGAGCCCCAACCGATGGGCACGGCCGGAGCTTACAAGTTTGCCGAAGACTTGATTCGCGAACCGACGGTGGTTTTCAACGGGGACATACTGACCGATCTGGATTTGAAGACAGTGATCCGGCAGCATAAAGAACGCGAAGCCGTCGCCACGATCGTTTTGACTCCGGTCGAGGACGCCAGCATGTACGGGGTGGTCGAAACGGACGGCAACGGACGTGTGCTTCGCTTTCTGGAAAAACCAAAACCTGAAGAAACCTCCTGCCGCAACATAAACGCCGGCACCTACGTGCTTGAGCCGAGCGTACTTGATTTGATACCCAAGGGCGAGAATCATTCTTTCGAATACGGTCTGTTTCCAAACCTGCTGGCAAAAGGCGAGGCTTTCTTTGCGCATATTCCGCAGCGAACCTATTGGCTGGACATCGGCACCCCGGCCCGCTACCTGCAAGCGCATCACGACATGCTGGCAAATCGGGTCACGCGTTTTCATCTCAAAGATCGGCGCGGCGACTTCGATTCGGCTACGCATTCCGAAATCGATGACCTTTCAATCATCGCGGATGATTGCACCATCAAACCTGGTGTGGAAATCGTTAATTCAGTCCTCGGCAAAGGCTGCTATATAGAAGAGCGCGCCCGCATTGAGAACTCGGTGTTGTGGAGTCACACCCGCGTGGGCGCTTCAGCAAAAGTCAAAGATGCAATCATTGGGCGCGGATGTCACATCGGTCGATCGAGTTTGGTGGGACCAGGCTCAGTGCTCGGTGATAAGACGTCATTGACTGATTACACGAAAACGTTTCAGGACCGCCTGCGGTAGCGGGCGGGCAAGGGAAAAGTTGACTGGCGCGTAAGCGCCGTATCTGGCGGTAAGCGCCGTATCTGGCGGTAAGCGCCGTATAACGCCCGCCCGCTACCGCAGGCGGTCCTGACAGGATTATTTATGAACTGGAACAGTTTTCGCGCCTATGACGTCCGCGGCGTCTACCCGAGTGATCTCGATGAAGACGCGTATTACCGAATCGCGAAAGCTTACACATATCTCTTTCATCCCGGGACAATGGTCGTGGGCATGGACGCGCGCGAGTCCGGGCCATCGCTGAAAAAAGCTCTTACAGACGGTTTTGTCGATGCGGGTGTAAATGTCGTCGACATCGGGGGTATCACCACCGACATGATCTATTACGCCGTCGGCTCGTCGCCGGAATATTCGGGCGGCATCGTGGTGTCGGCGTCGCATAATCCGAAGGAATACAATGGCGCGAAAATGGTTCGTGAAAAGGCCGCCGCAATCTCTTCGGACACCGGCCTCTTCGAAATTCGCGACATCATTAAAGCGGGTAAAGACAAAAGCGTTGCGGCGGGAACCAAAGGCACGGTGACCGAGAAAAATGTCTTCAATGATTATGTCGAGCACGTTCTTAGCTTCATCGATCGCGACGTTATCAAGCCATTCAAACTTGTAGCGAACGCCAACTACGGCTATGTCGGCCGCGGTGTTCAGATCATTGCGGACAAATTGGGACTGAAATTAACGACCCTGAATTGGGAGCCGGACGGGACGTTTCCCAAGGGCACGCCGGATCCGATGCAACCCGCAAATCGGGCGGAAACAGAAAACATGATGAAGCACGGCGGCTTCGACTTCGCGGCCGTCTGGGATGCTGACGCCGATCGTTGCACCTTCCTGGACGAAAAAGGCGAGTTCATTTCGGGGGCTTATGTAACCGCGATGCTCGCCGACGTTTTGCTGACTAAGTGGGGGGGCGACAACAAGATCATTTTCGATCCCCGCGTAATCTGGCCCACAATTAAGGTCTGCGAGAAACACGGCGCGCAAGGCATCATCAGCAAGAGCGGACATGCATTCATTAAAGACCGCATGCGAAAAGAAGATGCCATCTTTGCCGGTGAGATGAGCGCGCATTATTATTTCCGCGAAAATTTTTACGCCGATAACGGGGTAATTCCCTTTCTGCTGGTGCTCGAACATCTCTCCCGGGCGGGCAAACCGTTTTCCGAAGTCATGCGCCCGTATACGGAAGGACATTACATGTCGGGTGAGCTCAACTACCGGGTCGGCGACGTGCAGAAAACAATCGACGAAGTGAAGCAGCGTTTCAGTAAAGCGGGCGCGGAAGACTTCACGGACGGATACTCACTCATGACAGACGACTGGCGATTCAACATTCGGTCGTCGAACACTGAACCCCTGCTACGCCTGAATATCGAAGCTCGCAAACCAGGATTAGTCGAAAAGGTTCTCGGCGAAATCGAACCAATCATCGGATCGAAGCCCCACTGAGTAGCGCAAGTCGGCAAATTATTGACTCGCCTCACTCGTTCGGCACACCCCTTGCCGATTGGACCGCGTACGAACAACCACAGACCGAGGGAGGGAGACGATCATGGGATTGATCCTGCTTGTTTTGCTAATCATTTTGCTGTTAGGGGCAGTGCCGGCCTGGCCCTACAGCCGTAACTGGGGATATGGACCAAGCGGTGGTCTGGGGCTGATTGTATTGATTGTGATCATTCTACTCGTGCTGCGCGTGTTCTAAGTCGAAACGCACGGGCTCCCTTTAGAGCGGGCGCTTGCGGGCCGTCAAAAGCGCACTTAAGTTGACCTCGGCTGCGGCATGACGAGAAACTTTGGTCATGCCGGAGCTGCCCGAGGTCGAACATGTGGTGCGCGCATTACGGGCGGTCGTCGGCCGTACCATTGCCGCCAGCGACGTTCGTCTGCCGAAACTGATTGCCCCGCTGTCTGTCACGGCGTTCAAGCGCAAAATCAAAGGTTGCTCGATCCGTAATGTCTCTCGACGTGGAAAATTCATTCTGATCGAGCTGCAGAAGCCCGACCGTAAGGGAGGGGGCATCCTCGCAGTCCATCTCCGCATGACCGGCAAGTTTCTCTATTTGACGGCGGATGATGAACTGCCGAAACACTCACACGCGATCTTCTATCTGGATAACGATCGCCGCCTGGTCTTTCGCGACCAGCGCCAGTTCGGCGTGATGAAGTTGATTTCAACCGCAGAGCTATCGCAAACAAAAGGAATCCGCGAACTCGCCCCGGAACCATTCGGCGATGAATTCAATTTCGATTACTTCAGATCAGTATTGCAGCGATCACGACGGTCGCTGAAAACTTTGCTGCTCGATCAGACGAAGGTGCTGGGACTGGGGAACATCTACGCGGCCGAGGCGCTCTTCCGAGCTCGCATCAACCCTTTCAAACCCGCGTCGGAACTTTCTTTGCGACGCGCGGAACGTTTATATGAAGCAGTCCGCGAAGTGATGCAGTTCGCTATTGATAATATTCGTGGTCCAGTACAGCTGGAGAAAGAATTTTCGTACGGCGCAGCGTTCGAAAGATTCTGGCAGGTTTACGAGCGTGAACGCGAGCCTTGTTTCGTGTGCGCTACGAAGATTCGACGCCTGACTCATGGCGGCAGATCAACTTACTGGTGTCCGAAGTGTCAGCGCAGATAATCGCCGCAAACGGGAAGTAGCCCGACCATGAGGGGGCGGCTTTTCTCATTCACACACGCTTTCAACGGGGGTGACGAACGGGTCAGTAGCCCGACCGTGAGGGAGGGCGTCTAATCTCGTTCACACACGCTTTCAACGGAGTCACGAACGGGTCAGGCAACTTCTTAGCCGTTTCAACCGTTTTTCCTTCTCCTCATTCCAAACGAACGTCCTGAAACCATTTTTATTCACACACCGCTTCAGCCGGGTGCTCATGCAATTAACCTTAATTTGCGAAAACCGTTTCAACGGTTTTGAGTTGCGCGGTTTCCTTCCCAGGCTCAGACTGCGCAGCCTGAAAGGAGACGAATGATGTCTACTCATTCCTATTCACGGTGTTGGCTTCATTTGATCTGGGAGACGTTGCGTCGAGAACCAATGCTTGATAGGCGCGCTGCCGCTAAGGCTTCAGAAAACCTCTCTGCGTATTCACGCGAGAAACGGATATACATGAAGATTAATTACTTCAATGCGGATCATACTCACGCTCTGATCGATCTTCCGACGAATCAGCCTATTGAGCAGATTATCCAGTTGCTCAAAGGCAGTTCATCACATTGGATTAATCAGAACCGGTTAGTCAGAGGCAGATTTGCGTGGGGGCGCGGTTACGGTGCCTTTTCGGTGTCGCATTCAGATGTGGATCGCGTCTGGAAGTACATCGCGAATCAGCGTATGCATCATCGCAAAAGAACTTTCGAAGACGAGTATCAGCTTTTTGTGAAGTTCTACGGATTGGAATGGAGGGGCGAAGGAAACCTTTGAAACGGTTAATCATTTGTGTCGGGCCAGCGGTCACCCGGCTGAAGCCGGGTGTGAATGAGATTGCGAACGCGCCCGCTAACAGTCGGACTACCGACCGTATTCCTAAATTTACAGGTTCGCCACAATAAAGTCCGTCATCATTTGCCGCAGGTGCTTGACCAACAAAGGATCAGTTACGCCGTGGCGCGATTTTGGATAAACCATCAATTGGATCTGTTTGCCGGCCTTTTGCAATTCATAGAGAAACTGCATCGTGTTAGCCATATGCACGTTGTCATCCATCGCACCGTGAATCAGGAGCAGTTTGCCGTGCAGGTCCTTCGCGAAATGGACCGGCGAGCTCTTTAAATAGCCATCTGGATTATTCTGCGGCGTCTGCATATAACGCTCGGTGTAGATCGAATCATAGTTGCGCCAGTCGGTGACCGTACCGCCAGAGATTCCAATCTTGAATGTCTGACTGTGCGTCAATGCATAGCTCGTCATGAATCCGCCGTAACTCCATCCCCATAAACCGATGCGTGAAGAATCGACATACGGTTGACTCTTCAGCCAGCTGAATCCATCTTCCAGATCGCGCAGCTCGAGCTCGCCGAAATTCTTATAAATTGGCCAGGCGGAGTTCACCCCTTTATTGCTCGCGCTGCGGTTGTCGCAAATCCAAATGATGTAGCCCTTTTCTGCCAGCATCTGATGCCACATGTACGTCGCCCCACCCCACGCGTTCCGCACTTGCTGAGCTTGCGGCCCACTGTACGTGTACGACATCACCGGGTATTTCTTTGATGGATCAAAGTCGGGTGGCTTGATCATCATTGCTTCCATCGTAAAGCCATCGCGCGTCTTCACGTTTAGAAAATCAACTTTGCCAAGTTTGTACTGGGACAGGGCCTCGACTTTGTTCTCATCTATAGGGCGCAGCAGCTTACCGCTGGTGTCATAAAGACTAACTTTCGTCGGAGTGTTCACATCAGTCCAGGCGTCGAGGAAGTGCGAGCTGGTGGAATTGATCGATACGCGGTGATTGCCTTCACTCATCGTGAGTCGATTGAGGCCGGTGCCGTCAAATTTGATCGCGTATTCGTGGTTGGCAATCCAGCTGTGTTCGGCGGCGCTGAAATAAATGATTCCCTTCTCTTCATCAACGGCTTCAATTGACCGGACGTCCCAGTCACCACTGGTAACCTGGTTGATGAGTCTGCCGTCTGCGCTGCAGTGATAGATGCGCCGCCAGCCGCTGCGATCGCTCAACCAGAGAAAGGAGCCGTCCTTCAACCAACGCAATCCCTCGTCAATCGCTTCCACCCAGGTGTTCGTTTTTTCCCGAAACAGATTGGTGGATTTGCCGTCATCGGGATTTGCAGAATTAAGATCCAGAAAAGTCTGTTCGCGATTTTGGGCCTCGTACCAGACGTTTTTACTGTCGGGAAACCAGCCGACGCGCACAATTAGAAGATCTTCCGGCTTGTACTTGTAATTATCGACCCAGTGCACGTCGCCCCCGGCGGCGTTGACCACGCCAAGCTTAACGATCGGATTGGGATCGCCGGCCTTCGGATAACTCGTCAACTCCATGATCTGATCGATGGGAATGTGATCTATGACTGGAAATTTTGGCACCTGGCGCTCGTCAAGCTGGAGAAAAGCGATCTTGTTTGAATCAGGACTCCACCAGTACGCGCCAAAATTGCCGCGGCCGTACAACTCCTCCTGGTAGACCCAATCCAGCCGGCCATTCAGGATCTCGGGCCCGCCATCGCGCGTCAGGGCGCGTTCGCGCCGCTGCATCGTCAAGTCTTCAACGTACAAATTGCCGCCGCGCACGAAGCTAATCATGCGGCCGTCCGGACTGAATCCGGCCCCCACCTCTTCGTCAGGATTGCTGGTCAGTCGAATGGCCCGGTCGCTGCCGAACTCGTAATAGAAGAGATCGTTTGCAAAGCTGATCAGCGCGGCAGTCTCGCTCGGGTTCAGATCATAGACGGTTTGGTTGGCAAGACGGCGGGCGTCTTCTTTCGCCACACCCGGCAGCGCGGAGAATGCGGCCTCCATTTTCGCGGCGTCATAAAATGGCTCGGACTTGCCGGTGACCGCATCTACTTTCAAGAGGCGCGGAAACGCGTTGCGGTCACGGCTTAAAACGAGGTAGTGCTCGCCGTCTTTGAGCCAGCGCGGATTTGAAGGATTGCCGCTGAAGTTGACGCGCTTCGCCGGATCGAAGATGTCGTCGATCGTAAGAAGTTTGTTCTGGGCAAGGAACGATGGGACAAGGATGAGAAAGGCAAAGCCAATTACGACTCCAAATATTTTTCGCACTAGCTGTTCTCCTGCAATCAACTCTGGGCTCGCGGGGTCATTTTCTTAATCAACGGTGTAAGCAAAGCCAACAATAACGCTGCGGCCAGCGTAATGCCGGCGAAAATTCCGAAAGCCCGCGTCAGCACTTCCGGGGTGCCCTGTTCAAAGAGCTGGGTTGTGCGGCCAGCGATGTAACTGCCGATCGAAATAGACAGGAACCAAACGCCCATCATCAATCCGACCATGCGCACCGGGGACAGTTTGCTGATCGTACTCAGCCCGACCGGGCTTAAACACATCTCGCCGACGGTTTGAATAAAATAAACGACGACCAGCCACCATGGTGAGACGCGGCCCGCCCCGGTGAGACTGGCGGCGAACGTAATCACCGCAAACGCAATTCCGGCGAAGAGCAAACCAAACGCAAATTTGGCCGGGCTGGAAGGCTGGCGATTCCCCATCTTCTGCCAAATAAAGGCAAAGACCGGCGCAAGAATAATCACAAAGATTGCCGGGACCGATTGAAACCAGCTCGAAGGAAATGGCCGCCCAAAGATTTGCGTGCGCGTCAGTCGATCCGCAAACAACGTCATACTCGACCCCGCCTGCTCGTACGTCATCCAAAAGATGATCGAGAAGACCACCAGAATAAAAATTACGAGCACGCGCCTAAGCTCATCGCCTTTCAACAGGCGCGTTGTCCCCGTTAGATAACCTATGAAGTACCCGCAGACGGTCCAAAACGGAACTGAAACCAAACCCGCGTCAAAGCGATAACCAAAACCTGCTCCCAGCAACGCCCCAACGACGGACAGGGCTATCGTGATCAAATCAAATCCTTTGGAGCCTTCTGTCGCACCCTTCGGTTTTTTCACCGGCTTCTTGCCGGCATCGTCCAGGCGGCCGGCGCCGAGAATATATTGAATCACTCCGAGGGTCATTCCGACTCCCGCAGCAGCGAATCCCCAGTGCCAGCTATGTGCCGGGTTCAATCCCATTGCAGTGATGACGCCTTTGAAGGTCGCGCTCTGAGCCAGAAAACCAGTTATGAACGGTGAGATGAAGGCCCCGAGATTGATCCCCATGTAAAAGATCGAAAAGCCGGCGTCGCGCCGCTTGTCGTCGGGAGCGTACAGTTGGCCCAC
Source organism: Pyrinomonadaceae bacterium (assembly GCA_046262835.1). GTDB lineage: Bacteria > Acidobacteriota > Blastocatellia > Pyrinomonadales > Pyrinomonadaceae > UBA11740. Next base: position 109,576 of record JBHELZ010000005.1, on the reverse strand, counting down.
CATCGTGCTGATGTTTGGCTTTAGCAGGCCGGTTCCCAGTGCGATCAGAATAAGCGCCGCATAAAAAGTAGGGAGACTGTCGATGGCCATCGAGTAGTGGCCGCAAGCGATGATGATGCCGCCAATCAAAACCGCGCGCCTGGCGCCGAGCACTTTGTCTGCCAGCCAGCCACCGACCAGGGGCAGGTACCACACGGAGGAAACGTAGGTTGCATAGATCGCGCTTGCATATCGCTCATCAAAGCCAAGACCGCCGTCAACCAGTTTCGAAGTCATGTACAGCGTGAGCAACGCGCGCATGCCGTAGTAACTGAACCGCTCCCACATCTCGGTAAAGAACAGCGTTGAGAGTCCGCGCGGGTGGCCAAAGAAACCGCGATCGCCAGCGCTCGCTGCTATTGCGCCGGTGCCATCAATCGGTGTGCTCATTCGGTAACACTCCTCATTCAGCGATCGCGTGAGCTTTCTTTTTGAAACTTAAATTCGTGGAGAGTTGCTCAGCATTCAGCCAGAAGCGGACCTGTGTGTCAAGAAGGGTTCTCAGGTTTGGAGTGCGGCGACTAATCGCCGCTTTAGAAGCGCTGACTAGTCAGCGCACGCCACATTGCTTGACAGCGTCTTATGGTGAAGCGTATAAACCTCGTAGAAAAACGTGGTGAGTTAAGGCGACTTGCGGCCACGCAAAACAAACAGCTAAACAGCACGGCGAGTTCCGAAGAACGAACCGAAAACACTTCAGACCTGTTTGAAGTCCCGCGTTGTTTGGCGCGGGATTTTTATTTTGTATTGATTCGTTTAGAGCCGGTTACCCCAGCGCGTTTGATACGGCGCAGTAGCCCGCCTCTAAACAGGGCCATCATGCAAACCTTCCAGCAACTGCTCGACTCTGATCGCGCATACATTTTCGACGGCGCCATGGGCACGATGCTCTACTCAAAGGGCATATATATCAATCGATCCTATGACGAGCTGAATTTGGTCGCCGCGGACCTGGTGCGCGAGGTCCATAGCGAGTACGTGCGGGCCGGCGCCGACATCATTGAAACGAATACGTTCGGCGCCAATGTGAACAAGCTTCAGCCTTACGGGCTGGAAGGCAACGCCCGCGAAATCAATATAAAAGCCGCGCGCATTGCCCGCGAAGCAGCCGGCGATCGCGCGCTCGTCGCCGGCGCTGTTGGTCCCCTCGGCTTGCGAATTGAGCCTTACGGGCCCACCTCATTCGATGAAGCCAAACAAATGTTCAGCGATCAGATCTCTGCGCTGCTGGAAGGCGCGGTCGATCTGCTCATTCTTGAAACGTTTTCCGATTTGTCGGAACTCCACCAAGCAATTAACGCCGCCCGCGAGTTAAGTGATTTACCCATTGTCGCCCAGGTTACTATCCAGATGGACGGGAACATGCTGTTCGGGGCAACCCCGGAAGTCTTTACACCCAAGCTGGCGGTTTGGGGCGCAGACGTAATCGGACTCAATTGCGGAGTCGGGCCGGCGATCGTTCTGACCGCAATCGAAAAGATGCGCACCTTGACCGGTCGAAAACTGTCAGCTCAGCCGAATGCAGGATTGCCGCGAGATGTTGGCGGCCGCCAAATCTACATGTGCTCGCCGGAATACATGGCCGAGTATTCGCGACGGATAATTCAAGCGGGGGCCAAGTTCGTTGGTGGATGCTGTGGCTCGACACCCGCGCACATTAAGATGATTGCCGATGCGATTCGCCAGTTTCATCCACGGACTCAACAGGTCGCCGTAGCTGAGTCGGTCAAGGTCAGAGTCCATGATTTAAAGCCCGCAGATGTGAACGTCGTGCCGGCCGCGGAACGATCGAACTGGGCGCGCAAGATTGCCACTGGAGAATTCGTTACCACCGTTGAAGTTCTGCCACCCAAGGGTTGCAGCCCGGCAAAGACACTCGAGGCCATTCGTCTGCTTAAAGACGCGGGCGTCGATGGGGTGAATATTCCCGATGGGCCACGTGCACAAACGCGCATGGGAGCGATGGCTACAGCGGTGATGGTGCAGCAACAAATTGGGATCGAAGCTGTGCTTCATTATTGCTGTCGCGACCGAAACCTGCTGGGAATGATGTCGGATATTCTAGGAGCCGCTGCGCTCGGGTTGCGAAATCTGCTTTTAATTACGGGCGATCCGCCGAAGATGGGCCCTTATCCAGATGCGACGGCCGTGTTCGATATAGACGCGATTGGTTTGACCAACATGGTGAACAAACTCAACCACGGTTTGGACATTGGGAACAATCCAATCGGCGAGCCCACTGCCTTCTCGATCGGCGTTGGCGTCAATCCCGGCGCCGTGAACATGGAGGAAGAGCTGCGGCGTTTTGAATGGAAAATCGAAGCCGGCGCCGAATACGCCATCACCCAACCGGTGTTCGACACGCAACAGCTGCGCGATTTTCTGAAACGCATCGAGCACTGCCGCATTCCCATTGTGGCGGGAATCTGGCCGCTGGTTTCATTCCGCAACGCTGAGTTCCTGCACAATGAAGTGCCCGGCGTGCATGTCACGCCTCACATCATGGATCGGATGCGGGCTGCGTCGGCCATTAGTAAAGAGGCGGCACGTGACGAAGGTTTGAAGATTGCGCGCGAGTCTCTGGCCGAAGTCCGCGACTTGATCCAGGGGGTGCAAGTCTCAGCGCCCTTTGGAAACGTCAAGTACGCGCTGGAGGTTTTCAGCGTGCTGCCTGAGTTTAGCTCCCACACCGAAGCGGCCGCGCCGGCGGCTTAGTGTCAGAAGCCCGACCGTCAGGGAGGGCCAGCTTGATGAGTAGCCCTCGCTGACGGTCGAGCTTCTGACACAATCCGTTCATGTTACACTCATTCACGCAGTGGCACAGACGAGAGGCGCTAAGAAAACTCACGGTCATCAGCGCGTTCATAAAATCAGAACTCGCGCGCGCTACGAACAGCGAAGACTAAAACGAATCTCACGCACCGCGACTCTCGGCGGGCTCTTCCTTTCCTTTCTAAAAATTGGCGTCAGTGGTTTCGGCGGAGGCTTTGCCGTGCTCGCGCAGATTCGGCACCTGGTGGTGCTCGAGCGTCGTTGGCTGGGTGAGCACGACTTTGTGGAAGCGTTAGCGCTCGGCCAGAGCCTGCCCGGCACCAGCGCCGGCAATGCAGTTACTTACATTGGCTTTCGGGTCCGCGGCTGGCGCGGGGCGACTGTTTCCCTGGCGGGATTCATTCTGCCGTCGATGCTGATGATGATCTTGCTCGCCGTCTTCTATGACGGATTTCGCGCGCTGCCAAATACAGAACAACTATTTCACGGATTCAACGCGGCGGTGGTGGCCCTGATTGCAGTTACCGCCTGGCGCATGGGACGTCACACTTCGAGCAAATCCTGGCAGCGCATCCTGATCGTGCTTTCGTTCGCAGCGGTCATCCTCCTGCGGGCCACCGTGGTCGAAGTAATCTTGATTTCCGGCTTGATCGGAATCGGCATGGAATCCTTTGTCGAGCCGCGTCTGCCGCGACTCGATCGCATTCGGGGCTTTGCCGTCCGCCGACAGCAGCGAATTCGCGAACGCCTGGGCAGGCGGCGACGAACGAAGCCGCACAAGTTTTACGGCGGCTATTTGACCGAAGCCATGGCCGAGCGGCGCCTGCGAGAAATGAGCGACAGTCGCGTCGCTCAGCTCGCCGAGATCGACGACGAGGGTGGCGACGAGCTCGTGACCACTGCCGGCCCTCCCCGCAAGACGCGCGCGCTGCTCCTATATTCCTTTCCACTGCTGGCGAAGTTGGGTCTGGCCCTATCCGTGTCTTTCATCTTTCTTCGCATCGGAGCGGTAACCTTCGGTGGCGGCTATGTGATGATTCCGGAAATCGAAAACGAAGTCGTCAACTCGCATCACTGGTTGAATCATCAGGAGTTCGCCGACGCGACTGCCCTGGGCCAGATAACTCCGGGGCCGGTTCTCATCATGGCGACTTTTGTCGGTTATCGAGTAGCCGGCAGTGCCGGCGCGCTCCTCTCGACACTCTGTGTCTTCCTGCCTTCATTTCTAATGACGATCGCCGCCGGCTCATCGTTCAGGCGGTTCAGAACAAACCGTCAAATGCAGGCGTTTTTGCGCGGGGTCGCGCCCGCAGTTACGGGTCTGCTGATCGCCGCCGCATGGAGCGTCGCGCGTTCGGGCATTCACAGCATTATCGGCGCAGCGATGACCGTCGTGATTGTCGTCATTCTCTTACGGTACCGAGCAAATGCATTTTGGGTTTTGCTGGGCGCGGGCGTGTTTCGATTTACGTTGGCGCTGGTGCTGTCGTAAGCGGTTCTGCTAACTGTGCAGGGTCGTTCTTCTTAGGACCATCGATTACATCTAATTGCTGCAGTTAGATTAACGCCGTGGTATTGGGCGGTGGTTTTTAAGTCCCGCGTCTGCGGCGCTGATACCTCAGGTAGCACAAGGTCTGCTTATCACCGGGCTGAGGCGGCGATGCCAACTCACGAGTACCTACCAACCAATTCTCGTTGACAAGTTTCTCACAAGTGAGGCAATCTCTCGCCATCTCAATTCCTTCAGTCGGCTGATGTCGCCACTTCGGAGCGCTCAGTCTATTTAAAGAACACGTGAGTTCTATAAACATTTCGTCCCTGCGGGACTCACGTCTCTCTAAGGAGGCGACAAAAATGGTGAAGGGTGAACACAGAGCGGCGAAGGCCATGAACCAGCCGGTGCCGCCGTATGCGAGATTGTTCTTTGATCATCTGTACAGCGAGTACCTGGCCCTGAGGCCAACCATTACCGACGCCCACCTCGTAAGTTTGCTGGATGAGATCCACGAGCGGCGACGGCAACACGATTTATCGTGGAGCGATATCTACACCTTCGATTTGACTTTGGTCGATGCCCGTCCACCTGAGAGCTTAATCCGCAAAGCTTATGATTCACGTGCGAAGTATCGCAGCGTCGCGGGCCAGAAAGAATATGATGAGTACATAGCCTCAAAGCCTTTGGATTTAGGAGCTATCCAGATCGATCCGGATGCTCAACCGCCCAAGCCCAACGTCGTCGTCGAACGTGAGTTACGGGCAGACATCAGATACTTATTGAACAAGTTCTACCTCTATTACGCGCTGTTGCCGGCGCGTGAAGCGCTGCGAGATGATCTGACCAAGAAAGCCGTGCTGCTGACTTCAGCCGTGGTTATGGTGATCGCGCTGGCAATCGCGCTAAACGTCGGGGGCACTTTCTTCATACCCGGGATGGACCAGTACTCATCGGTTGTGGTTACGGTTTTGACGGTCGCGCTCGCAGGCATCGTGGGAGGCTGCGTGAGCATGTTACAACGCATTCAAGCGGCGCCCAGCGATGGGGACGCGCTCTTCAATCTGGCGGCAATGACAAATGGATGGCGCGGAATTCTTTTGTCACCGATTTACGGAGCCATTTTCGCGTCGTTGCTGTTCATTCTGTTTGCGGCCGGCATTCTGAACGGCTCCGTCTTTCCGACTATCGTCACGCCGACCCGAAATTCGGGGGCTGCGGCGGCCTTGCCGACGTCAGTCAGAAGCGCTACACCCGCTGCTGCCTCAGGCCCGTCCGCGTCCCCGTCTAGTGATGTTGCAACGTCTGATACGCTGCCAGTGGTGAAATCAAGTGCAAGCGCGACAGCATCACCGAAGACCGAAATCAGAAATCCACCCACCAGGGCCGCCGGAACGGGCACCGCCCAGGGCGAAGTAAGAATAGAGGCGCCGCCGAAGGATTCTGAGGTTCTGCAGATCAGAGATTTTTTGCGACGGACGGGACCGGCCAGCGGGATCTCTTACGCGCTGCTGATTATCTGGTCCTTTCTCGCCGGCTTCGCCGAACGGCTCGTGCCGGATACGCTGAACCGTCTGGTACAAAAGAATTTGGATATTTCGGGAGGTAACAGCTGATAAAGTGGCGCGATCGAGGCTCCTATTTCATCCCCGTTATTTTACAGCTAGTTAACTCGCCTTGGGGTTGACGTCCTGGAGTTAAGTGAAATGTAGCCTCCCCATTGCAACCTCCAGACAGCAACCAGGTTAAGGAATTGAAATGAATCAACAGGTGGGAACACTCACCCGACATACTTCTTCATTGCACCTTCCAAATCGGGATAGCGAAATTCAAACCCGGCCGAAGTCAATTTTTTAGGCATCACCTTCTGGCTCGCGAGCAGCATCTCATCGGCCATTTCTCCAAACGCAAGGCGCACAGCGAATGCCGGCATTGCTAACGCAGTCGGCCGATTCAGTACGTGTCCCAATGTCTTGGTGAACTCTTCATTGGTGACCGGGCGCGGCGAGACCACATTTAATGGTCCATGAATTGTCTGAGTATCGATCGCCAACTTGATCGCGCTAACCGCGTCCTCGAGCGCTATCCAACTGATGTATTGCTTTCCTGATCCTACTCTGCCGCCCATGCCCATCTTGAAAGGTGTCAGAAGTTTCGACAGCATTCCACCTTCGCGCGCAAGGATGGGTCCAAAGCGAAGATTAACCACGCGCACGCCGGCTTTACTCGCCGGCTCAGTCGCCTGCTCCCATTCGCGACAGACACCGGCCAGAAATCCGCTGCCTGACTCGCTCTGCTCATCAAGGATCTCCTCGTCGCGATCGCCATAGAAACCGGTCGCTGAGGCGCAGATAAATGTCTTTGGCCGGGCATTCATTTTCGCGAGCGCTTCGCTTAACAAATGTGTGCCGTTCACCCGGCTGTCGTGAATCTTTCGCTTCTGTTCGTCCGTCCAACGTCCGGCTGCAATGCTCTCGCCGGCCAGATTGATAATGACGTCAAGACCCTCGAATTTGCCGGCGCTCAGCGCATCCTGATTTGGGTGCCATTCAATCTCTCCCGCTTTCGGTGATGCGCGAACCAAACGCGTAATTTGGTTTCCATCACTTTGCAAGATTGGAATCAAAGCGGAGCCTACCAGGCCGCTAGACCCCGCGATCGCAATCTTCATTTTCATTGCTTCCTCTCGAAAGGATTTGCACTTGACTTCAGTCTTGCGAATCTACCTTAGCACGGTCGACCTTGCACATTTCATTACATTGTAATTACTGGAGATTTCCGTACAATCCGCCGGCCGTACGAACGGATACCCAGTGCATCGAGACCGAATATTCGCACTACTGCTTTGCGGGGCAACGCTATTTTGTTTCACCTGGTTGCGTCGCAGTCACGCACAATCAACGGGCTTGCGCCGAATTACTAATACTACAGAAGAAGGAATAAATCTCAATCCGTCGATTAGCGGCGACGGCAGAGTCATCGCTTTTGAATCAAGCGAAGACGTGGCTGCGGCCGGCGGAAGCGATCGATTTCGCGCGATTCGCGCAAGCGTCGCCGGCGACCCGGCCGCGCTTTTCCAGATGGGCGCTTCGCGCGCAGTCGCCCCCGCAATCTCACAGGACGGTTCGCGAATCGCGTTCGCTTCGAAAGACGATCCATTGGGAACCAACGCCGACGGCAACTCGGAGATTTTTCTTTTCGATGACGCAAAACTGATTCAGGTAACGAACACGTCACCCGGCAGCCTCGCGAACCGGATCACAAATGGAAATTTTCAACCTTCAATTTCCGACGACGGCCGGTACATCGCGTTCTCTTCGAACCGCGACCTGAGCGGTCAAAACAGTGACGGCAATTTGGAGATCTTTGTTTACGAGACCAGCGCGGGCGCTTTCACACAGTTAACGAATTCTACAAGCATAGTGGGGTTTAGTGACGCCAAGATCAGCGGTGATGGATCAACTGTTGCCTACATCCAGGACCGTGCGACGTCGCCGGGCACCGTGCGCGACCTGGTGAAGCAGCCGCGCGTCGGGCCCGGCCCAGCTACTTTGCTAGTCGCTAATGTGCAATCCCTGGTAATGACTTACGGCCGGGCAATCAGCGATGACGGAACGCGAATCGTCTATTCCGCCGAGACCGCCACTAACACGACGCAAGTATTTCTCGCAGACGGCCGCGTCGGCGGCGGCGTTCGTCAAATAACTTCGCTCGGCCCGCGCGCAAGCGAGGTTCCCCTTCATCCCACGATTAGCGGCGACGGGATGCGCATCGCGTTCGCGGCGCGCCGCGTGGTCGGCGGCGGCGGGAGTAACTCAGACGGCGGAGTGGAACTGTATATTTACGATCTGCCCACGGCCAGCTTTTCGAAGATTACAAATGGCCCGGGGAATGCGACGGCGGACGTGGTTTCATCGTTAGATGATGATGGATCGCTCGTCGTATTTAATTATCCGCGCATACTTTCGGCCGGCGTTCCCAGCAGCGATACAGCAAACAATTCGGAAATCTACGTAACTGCGCCGCCCGCGCGACCTGCCTCGGCCGCGCTGAAAGCGGTTCTGAACGATGCTTCATTTGGCCATGAACCGTCGGCAACAAAGGCCGTGGCCCCTAACAGCCTGGCCTTTGCCGAAGGATCGAATCTTGCCAATACAACTATGCAATCGCAGGTTTCGGCTGACGGAACGTTTCCCACGAAGCTCGGCGGGACCGGCGTTTCTGTTAACGGCCGGGCTGCACAAATCCTCTTTGTATCGCCGGCGCAAGTGAATTTCCTGGTGCCCGCGGAAAGTGAAATTGGAACTGCAGAGATCTTGGTTACCAACTCTGAAAATTTCCCGGCGCGCGCAACCGTCATCACGATGAACGCGGCTCCGGGGATTTTCACCAGGACCGGCGACGGCATCGGTGAAGGATTGATTTTGAACGCTGACTCGCTTCAGGAAGGTCCCTTCGATCCTACTGGTGGCAATCTGCGACTAACTATATTTGCGACCGGCGCCCGCAAAGGCGCGCAAACGAATATTGCGCTCAAAGGCCGCATCGTCAACGCGGAAGCCGTGATTGCTTCGACTGCCATGGCGGGCCTTGATGAAGTTCACTTTCGCGTGCCTGCGGATTTGCGCGGCACTGGAGTTGTGAATTTATCAGTCATTTCAGACGGACGTGAAAGTAATCCGGTGACCGTCAACTTTCTTGGAAATCCCAGCCGCGCGATTTTTATTAACGAGGTGCTCGCCGACCCACCGGACGGCATTGCGGGCGATGCTAATCATGACGGCGTGCGGGACGGCACCCAGGATGAGTTCGTCGAACTGGTAAACGGAAACGCCGGCGAAACGATCGGCATTAGCGGTTGGACGATTAAGACCCGGGCCAACGGCAGCACAACCGAGACGACCCGGTTCACTTTTCCGGCCGGCACGACATTGCCGGGCGGCGAAGCGATAGTTCTTTTCGGTGGGGGAAACTTTAATCCCCGCGATCCTGTCTTTGGCTGCGCGCAAGTTTTCAAAGCCGCTTCAGCATCGAGCGGACTGTCACTGACCAACTCAGGGTTGACGATTCTCGTACGTGACTCTGCGGGGAATCTCATCACTCAGTTTTCTTACGGAGGCACGACCGCGCTTGATGGTAATAGCTCACAATCACTGACGCGCTCGCCGGATATCACGGGCAGTTTCGTGCTGCACGCTACTACCCCTGCCGCTAAGGGGCGACACTTCTCGCCCGGTCTGAGAGTCGATGGAACTCCTTTTGGCAATTGCGCCGGCCATTTGCAGGGCTTGTCGATTTCGCCGGCGTCCATGACGATCACGGCGGGACAGAACACTCAATTCACTGCGCACGCTGTCGACGAGTTTGACCGAACCATGATCGGCATCCCGATTAACTTCGCCTCCAACAACACAATTGTTGCGACAGTGGATTCCACAAACCTAAATCCCTCTACCGGCATCGCGACGGCGACCGTCATGGGTCGCAATCAGGGGACTACCCAGATCCAGGCAACCGCGACGAGCCGCGGCCTGACTCTGAATAGCTCGCTGGCGACGCTCAACGTAATCCCGGCAGTCAGTCGCATCGATGTCTCACCTGCGACGGGGGCAACCAACAGAGGCAATGCTCACGCCTTTTCCGCGACGGCATTTGATCAAAACAATCAGCCCCTCACGGACGTCACTTTCGCTTGGAATTCGAGCAACACTAATATCGCAACCATCGATTTCTCCGGAGTCGCGCGCGGGGCGGGTGTGGGCCGCGTCACAATTACAGCCTCAACCCCCGATGGGTTCGGCGGCATTGCTGCAGGGACCGCAACCCTGGATGTGCAGGTCCCCCTGGTCATTAACGAAATCAACGCCGATGTCGGTCCCGACAACCTCGCGACCATGGCAATCGAAGGGGACGCTAACCGCGATGGCCTGCGCGACCCGGATGATGATGAGTTTGTTGAGCTGCTGAATAACTCGAGCAACTTTGTGGATTTGTCTGGCGTGATCATTGCAGACGCTGCGAGCAATCGATTTACATTTCCCGCAAACACTACGCTCGCCGGGGGACGCGCGGTCGTGATCTTTGGCGGCGGCCACCCGCCGCCGAACGATCCGGCGTTCGGTGGCGCGCTTATTTTCACTACCAGCTCTTTGAGTTTGAATGACAGTGGGGACACCGTTAACGTGAAGCTCCCAATCGGCGGAAGCGATGTGATTCTCGCAGCGCAGGTTTATGGCGGACCGAGCGGCGTGCCTGCATCCAGCAATCAATCGCTCACCCGATCGGCCGATGCCGAAATTGGGCAGGGTGGTGGGTCATTCGTGACGCACAACGCCGCGACGAACGCCGCGGGCCGCACATTCTCGCCGGGCACGCGTGCCGACGGCACGCCATTCGGTTCGCCGCCTGTTAAGCGCATTGAGATCTTGCCAAAGACTGCGCGCGCCAACCCTGGGGCGACGCAATCGTTCGACGCGCACGCGTTCAATACTTCAGGCGGATTAGAGAGCGAGATCAAGAATGTCTCGTTCATTTGGGATTTGAGCGACCCGAGCAAAGCAAGCTTGGCTCCAATCACCGGTCAGACCGCGACTGCCACGACCTTAGCATCAGGCGAGGCGACCCTTCGCGCACGGGCGGGAGCAGAGCAAAACACATCACGACTTTCAGTTAACCCGGCGCTCTCGGTTAATGATATTTCGCAAAGCGAAGGAAATAGTGGAACAACAACATTTACCTTCATTGTTAGTCTTTCAAATCCAGCGCCTGCAGACGGCGTCACGTTTGATATCGCGACGCGGGACGGCACCGCGACCGCCGCAGATAACGATTACGTCGCCCGCGCTTTGACGGCCCAGACGATTCCCGCCGGCAGTCAAACTTACTCATTCGCAGTAACTGTTAACGGAGACACCACAATCGAAGCTAGTGAAAACTTCTTTGTAAATATTGCGAATGTTTCGGGCGCGACCATCGCCGCCGGACAAGGCCAGGCCACAATCATCAACGATGACAACGCAGCGCTTTCCATCGCTGATGTTACCCGGAATGAGGGTGACAGCAGCACGACCACATTTACGTTCACCGTCGCTTCGTCGTTGCCCGCTCCGCCAGACGGCGTCTCGTTCGACATCATGACGCAGGACGGTACAGCAGTCTCGCCGAATGATTACGTGGCCAAGAGCATGGTGAATCAGGTCATTCCGGCCGGCCAACAGACGTACAGCTTCGATGTCACCGTTAACGGCGATGCCCTGGTTGAGCCGCCCGAAACTTTCCTGGTCAAGATCACAAGCGCGAACGGAAATGCGCAAGCGACCGGAACAATTGTTAATGACGACACGGCGAATTTAGTCATCAGTCAGGTTTACGGTGGCGGCAACAATGCGGGAGCGCAATTCCGCAATGACTTTGTGGAGATCTTCAATCGCGGTACAACCACTCTTGATTTTTCGATAACTCCTTATTCCCTGCAGTACGCGAGTGTCGGTTCGAATTTCGGATCGAATAAGACGAACCTGACCAGCGGCACAATCGGGCCGCATCGTTATTTCCTCGTACAGGAAGCAGGAGGTATGACCAGTGGCGCACCGCTTCCGGCGCCCGACGCGACCGGCACGATCGGCCTGGCCAGCACTTTTGGCAAAGTCGCCCTGGTCACCGGCACCACGTCGCTATCGTCTGCTGCTTGTCCTGGCGATGATGGAACGTCACCTTTCAATCCACTGAACCCTGCCGTCGCCGACTTCGTCGGATACGGAGATGCGACTAATACCGGCGGTCACTGCTACGAGGGCACGGCGCCGGCCTTTGCTCTATCGAACACAACTGCTGACTTTCGTAAAGAGGGCGGCTGCGTAGACACAAATGACAACGCCAACGATTTCTTTGTTGCGCAACCGGACCCCCGAAACAGCGCTTCGTTAATCGGCGATTGCAAATCCGAAATCACGATCAACGATGTCACGTTGAGCGAAGGAAACACCGGAACACTCAGTGCCACTTTCACGGTTAGTCTTTCCACTGTCAGCGCCCACACGACCACGGTAGATTTCGCGACAAGTGACGCATCCGCGACTGCGCCGGCTGATTATCAGGCAAAGAACGGCACACTCACCTTCAACCCTGGCGAGACAACAAAGCCCATAACTGTGCTAGTCAACGGCGACACTCTCGATGAACCAAACGAGACTTTCGTAGTGAATCTTTCCAATGCGGTAAACGGAGTGATTATTGATAATCAAGGTCAGGCCACCATCAATGACAACGATCCGGCGCCCTCTCTTTCGGTCAATGACGCCAGCGTCGCGGAGGGTAACAGCGGCATGACGTCTCTGACTTTCATAGTCATGCTGTCAACCGCCAGTGGCCAGACCGTGACAGTCAGTTACGCGACCGCCGACAACACCGCGACCTCGCCGTCAGATTATCAACCGGCCAGCGGGACGCTGACCTTCAATCCGGGCGACACCACAAAAGCGGTGACGGTGCTCGTTAACGGTGACTCTGATGTCGAACAGAGTGAGACGTTCTTTATAAATCTAACCACGCCGTCGAATGCAGTGATTTCGGATAATCAGGGACAAGGGACGATCCTCAATGATGATAGCGCGGTGATCTCAATTACCCCGTCCGTTTCCGTCAGCGAAGGGAATAGCGGTACGACAAACGCCACTTTCATCGTCACCCTTTCACCCGCAAGCACTCAAACCGTCACTGTCGATTACCTGACCGCCGACGGCTCAGCAAAATCAACCAGTGATTATCAAAGCACCAGTGGCACACTGACATTCAATCCCGGCGACAGTAGCAAGACAATCGACGTCCCGGTAAACGGTGATTTACTCGTTGAGCCGGATGAGTCTTTCACCCTTTCTCTTGCAAACGCATCAGCGAATGCTTCGATTTCATCAACAAATGGGGCCGGGACCGGGGCTATTACAAATGACGATGTTCCGCTCCTGGTCATCAGTCAAATTTACGGTGGCGGTGGCAATACCAGTTCACCTCTAGCCGTCTATAAGAATGACTTTATTGAAATTTTCAATCCGGGAACCTCGACGGTAAACCTCTCCGGGTGGTCGGTCCAATATAGTTCCGCCAGCGGCACCAACACTTGGTCTGTCACTCAGCTTTGCCCGAGCGGTACGTGCCTCTTGTCGCCCGGCCGCTACTTTTTGATCCAGGAAGCGCAGGGCACCGGGGGAAGCACGAATCTGCCGGCTCCTGACGCAACCGGCACCATCGCAATGGCTACGACCAGCGGTAAAGTTGCGCTCGTCGCGAACACAACCGCGCTCTCTGGGGCCTGCCCATCGAGCGCGAACATTCTCGACAGAGTTGGTTATGGCGGGTCCGCAGCGACTAACGATTTCTGCTTTGAAGGAAGTGGCCCGGGAGCCGCTCCCAGCAACTCAAACGCGATTTTCAGAAAATCCAACGGCTGCATTGATACAGACGACAACGCTAATGACTTTGCGTCGGGTACCGCAAACCCGCGAAATTCTACTTTCGCAATTAATGATTGCCACGCCCCGCCCCTGCTGATGATTAATGATGTCCTTGCACCCGAAGGGAACAGCCTCAGCAAATCATTTACGTTTACGGTCAGCCTTTCGAAACCCGCACTTGCCGGCGGCGTGACCTTTGATATTGCGACCTCCGACGGCACCGCCACAGCCGGCAGCGACTATGTCGCCCGCAATTTGTCGTCGCAAACGATCTCACCGGATCAGCAAACCTGCACTTTTGATGTCACCGTCAACGGAGATGCGGCGGTGGAGTCAGATGAGACCTTCTTCGTCAATGTTACGAATGTTACCGGTGCGACTGTGTCCGATGGCCAGGGCCTGGGAACAATTCAGAACGATGACACTCCTTCACTAAGCATCGGCGATGTAACTCAGAATGAAGGCAATACCGGGACGTCTATATTCAGCTTTACCGTCACGTTAAATCCTGCCAGCAATCAAACCGTCACTGTTCAATACGCAACCGCTGATGGCACAGCTACCGCCGGCAGTGACTACACGGGAGTTCTGTCGACGCCACTTACGTTTTTGCCGGGTGAGACGATTAAGACCGTCGGTGTTACCGTAAGCGGCGACTCGAAAATCGAGCCCGATGAAACTTTTTTCGTGAATCTGAGCGGCGCGGCCAACGCGCTCATTTCTGATTCGCAAGGCACCGGCACGGTTACCAACGATGACGGCGCCAACGTGGTGATTAGCCAGATTTACGGAGCCGGTAGTAACAGTGGCGCGACGTACAACGCTGACTATGTCGAACTTCTGAACAGAACCAGCACGGCAATTAACATTACCACCTGGTCAATTCAGTACCAGTCCGCGACGACCATAACCGGGGCATCCTGGTCATTGGCTGCACTATGTCAGTCGGGAACGTGCACAATTCCGGCGAACTCCTACTTCCTTGTCAGACTCACCACCCCGGGAGGAACCGGCGCGGCGCTTCCCCCGCCCGACTCGATACCGGGCAACACCATCAATCTGGCCGCCACGGCCGGTAAAGTCGCACTCGTGAGCAACGTAAACGCCTTGACCGGAACACCCGGCAGTGGGTGTCCTTCATCCTTTGCGAACATTATTGATTTGGTGGGTTACGGAACGGGCGGCAGCGGAGCGAACTGTTTTGAAGGATCGGGCGCGGGCCCGACCGTTGGTGCGGCACTGGCGACGTTTAGAAAATCAAGCAGCTCGAGCGGTACAAACGGCTGTTTTGACAGCAACAACAACAGTACGGATTTTTTGTCAGCGGCTCCGTCACCACGAAACAGCGGGAGTCCCGCCAACGCTTGTCCCTAACTCCGACCCAAGGAACTATCGCATCACGCCACTGGTCGGACTCGAGGCGCTGGCATAGAGTCGCTTACTCATGCGTCCCGATAGATAAGCTAATCGTCCTGCCTCAATCGCCAACTTCATCGCCTTTGCCATCTTGCCGGGATCGTTTGCGGCTGCAATCGCGGTATTCATTAACACTGCGTCAGCGCCAAGCTCCATGGCGATCGCTGCATCGCTGGCAGTGCCCACGCCTGCATCCACAATGATTGTGGCGTTGGGAAGTTGTTCGCGCATAATGCGCAGGTTGGTAGGATTCTGCACCCCGAGGCCCGAACCAATCGGAGCCGCCAAAGGCATCACCGCGGGACATCCGGCGTCGAGCAATTTTTTGGCGACAATCAAATCATCCGTGAAGTAAGGAAGCACGATAAATCCTTCCTTTACCAGTGTGCGCGCCGCGTCCAGGGTTTGCTCGTTGTCAGGAAACAGCGTTGTCTGATCGCCGATAACTTCCAGCTTGATCCAGTCAGTTTCCAAAGCTTCGCGCGCGAGTCGCGCCGTCCGCACTGCTTCTTCCGCTGAGTAACAGCCGGCGGTGTTCGGCAGAATCTGTAGAGACGGATCAAGATGATCCAGAAAGGATTCGCTGCTGCGATCGAGCGGTACGCGCCTGACGGCGACCGTGACCATCTCAGCTCCGGAGGCCCGGTGCGCTGCCTTCATTTCATCGTGTGTGCGATATTTCCCCGTGCCGATGATGAGCCGCGAGTTAAATACCTTTCCGGCTACTTCAAATTGATCGATTAATGCTGGTGCTATTGCGGACATGAATGCAAAGTTCCTTATTAAGAATCTAAGTCAATTTACACCTGCGCGAGTCGAAAGATGAAGTCAGCACGACTCGAGTTAGTGCTGCAGTTTCGTATCGCCCACGCATTCTGGCTGAATTCACGGCCGGACGCGCGCCATGCTACATAATACTGCGACGGAAAGCGCAGGGCACCGGAGTATCAACAACCTTTTAAAGAGTCATGACGTGGGCGCTACCGGTCCCGTAACCCGAGGCGTGATATCTGAGCCGCCACCGACGAAATGAACAATCTCGACTCGATCGCCTTCGTGCAAATCCGTCGCCGCCCACTGATTGCGACGCAGAACGGCGCGGTTTAGTTCGATGGCTACGCGCGCCGGCTGCAGATCCAACATCACGATTAGATCTTCGACGCTCAGGCCCGCCGGGACCTCGCGTGCTTCGCCATTCACCTGAATTTCCACGGCGTAACTATGATCTCACTCATTGTTCGGCAGAATGATCCGGCGCAACTCGGCTTTCACGCCATTGTCTTCTGCCTGCACCAAGATGGCAGCGCGGCCGGTGCTGAATTCGGGGAGCGGGACTGAAGCGACGGCCATGCCCGCGTCATTGGTCGCTAAGTCAATCGTGCTCGTGGGAAAATCAGTGCCCAGAATCTTGAGTACCAGCTTGAGATTGGCCGCCGGCGTCCGTCCTTCTTTTGCGACCCGGGTCACCAGGAGTTTCAGCACGACTGACTTTCCACCGCGCAGTCGCGGCCGGTTGATCAGCTTCACAGTGAGCGGAGCGTCATCAAAATCGGGGCCGCTCGATGAATAATCTACTTCCTCGCCCGGCTGGTCTGCTTCACGAACTTCATCGGCGGACGATTCCTGAACTTTATCCGCGGTCAAAGACCGCTCGCGCGCCGCTGCCACCGTTGCGGCCTCGCGTTCACCCATGCGCTTCAGATCTTCGATTCGACCCGCATGAACGGCGGCACAAATCAATTTGTGTTGGCGGCGGAGACGATCAACCAGGATCTGTTCGTCAAAGCCTCCCGCGATCAGGTCGTCGTACGGCGCCCGCTTGCTCGCGAGAATCGCGCCGCCGATATACACAAGCGACAAAATAATCGGCGTCTGCAAACCCTTGTCTTCGGTTTGCACGTGGTAAACGATACCGCCGTGTTCCACGTCTGTGTTGTAGCCTGTGATCACTTTCGATTTGAAACTTGGCCCGCTGGTTCGTTTGAAGAAATCTTGAATGGGGCATTCGAAGTTATCACAAGGATTTTTGCACGGTCAATCTATTCTTCCGCATGATTAAAGACAGATCGAGCCGCTTGACACCCTCTGATCGTTGGCCTACGATCACGCTTGTACAATGATTCTCAAGCGAAGAAGTAATTAGCGCGGGCAAGTTTTACCGCTGGACGCACCGTGTCATTTGAGCTAAGCCAATACGTTCCCGTTCTCCTGATGTTCGTCGTGGCGGCGGGTTTTGCCGTGACCTTCATCGGTTTGTCGCAGCTCGTCGGACAAAGGAAACGCACGCGCACGAAATTGATGCCGTATGAGTGCGGCAAGGATCCGGTGGGCTCCGCGCGCGAACGCTTCTCGGTCAAATTCTATTTGATTGCGATGATCTTCATCCTGTTCGACATTGAAGTCATCTTCCTGGTTCCCTGGGCGGTCGTCTTCCGGCGGCTTTCCGCCCCCGAGTACGGACTAAGCAATGTCGTCTTCTTTGAAATGATCGTATTCATCGCGTTGCTGGCAGCCGGATTGGTATACGTGATTAAGAAGGGTGCGTTCGATTGGAGCGAAAACGCGCGGCGAGAAGCCGAAGCGGAAGCAAGATTATTAGACAGCAAAGTTTCAAGTTCGAGGTTTCAGGCTCCCGGCTCATCCAAAGCAGCCTGACTTGATACCTGAAACTTTAAACCTGGACCGGTAACCGAATGGGACTCGAGAACTTTATTGCCGAAGCACTGCCGGAGGTATTAACCACCCGGCTGGATTCGCTTATCAATTGGGCGCGCAAGTCGTCGCTATGGCCGGCCACTTTCGGCTTAGCGTGCTGCGCAATTGAAATGATGAATGCGACCAGCGGGCGCAACGATCTGGCGCGGTTCGGGTCGGAAGTATTTCGCGCTTCCCCGCGACAGGCCGACGTAATGATTGTTTCCGGTCGCGTATCGCGCAAGATGGCGCCAGTGCTGCGGCGAATTTACGATCAAATGCCCGAGCCGAAGTGGGTAATTTCAATGGGCGCCTGCGCAACGTCCGGCGGTGTTTTTGATAACTACGCGATCGTCCAGGGCGTGGACAAAATTGTTCCCGTCGATGTTTACATTCCCGGATGTCCGCCGCGGCCTGAGATGTTAATTCACGCGGTGATGATGCTGCAGGAAAAGGTCATGAAGGAATCGATTCGCGATCGTCGCGACGCGCCGGATGAAGAGGCGCGTGAAGCGATCACCCCAGGCACGCTGCCGGTGACTGACGGTTCGACTTTGGGCGGAGGTGAAGTGACGCAGTCCAGGCCTTACACAATTGCATCGAAACACGAAAAGCGGCGGTCGTTTTGACAACAGCAATTTGAGATCCGAGATTTGAGATTGCAGAGTTCCCCGGACAGAAGGTTAGATGGACCAGCAGAACGCGCAACCGAATCGAACGGACACGCAGGATTCGAACCCAGCAGGCGCTTGGCCGTCGCCAGTCGCGACGGCGTTGCAACGCCAAAACCCGGAATGGGTCAGCGAAGTAATCGAAGCGCTCGGTGAAACTACGATTATTGTGCCGCGCGAGCATATCGCCGGCGTCTGTGCCCTTCTTAAAACTACTCCCCAATTCGAGTTTAATTTTCTCGCAGACATCTGCGGGGTTGATCGTGGACCCGAGGAGGAGCCGCGCTTTGAAGTCAACTATCACCTGTTTTCCACGACGAAACATCATCGCGTTCGTTTGAAAGTTTTGCTTAACGAAGATGATTCGCTAGTGCCCAGCGTTACTTCGATCTGGCGTACAGCTAATTGGCACGAACGAGAGACGTACGATCTGTTCGGAGTGGTTTTTGAAGGCCATCCCGATCTGCGCCGCATCCTTTTGCCCGACGACTGGCAGGGACATGCATTGAGAAAAGATTTTCCGTTGCGAGGTTACGAACCGTATTCGCTGGAATAGTTCAGAGTTCCGCCTTTAGGCGGCCGCGTAAACGCGGGACTCCAAACCATCATGAGCGCGATTATAGACATTCCGCCGCAATTCGAAGTCGTCGATCAGCCGCTCGACACGCAGATGACGATTTCGATGGGGCCCCAGCATCCATCGACGCATGGAGTGCTGCGTCTTGAACTGGTGCTTGATGGCGAGTCGGTCGTCAAGGCCACGCCAGACATAGGCTATCTCCATACCGGAATGGAGAAGCTGTTTGAGTATCGCAAGTACCAGCAAGGCATCGTCATCACCGACCGAATGGATTATCTCAATCCGCTCGGTAACAATCTTGCTTACGTGATGGCGGTTGAGAAGTTGCTTCAGATCGAAATTCCGGAACGCGCCCAGACGATCCGTGTGTTGTTTTGCGAACTCCAGCGCATTGCTTCGCACCTGGTGTGGCTGGGTACCCACGCGCTGGACATCGGCGCGATGACCGTTTTCTTTTATTGCTTCCGCGAACGCGAAAAGATTTTGAATTTGATTGAAGCCGCATCAGGCGGCCGCCTGACGCCTTCATACTTCCGCATCGGCGGATTGATGATGGATATTCCGGCCGGCTTCGAGCGGCGAGTCAGTCAATTTCTCGACAATTTTCCGCATGCGGTTGAAGAATTTCATAAGCTAATTACCGGCAACAGAATTTTTCAGAAGCGCACACAGGGCGTCGGCTACATCTCGGCCGAAGACGCGATCGATTGGGGATTGTCCGGGCCCAGTTTGCGCGGCAGTGGGATCGCCCTCGATATCCGCCGCGCCAATCCATACTGCAATTACGAAACGTATGATTTTGAGATTCCGGCCGAGCCCGGTTGCGATGTCTGGGCCAGGTACATGGTGCGCATGCGCGAATTAACTGAGTCGCACAAGATTGTGCAGCAAGCCTTGGCCCGTTTGCGGCCTGGTCCGGTGAAGGCCGATGCCCCGAAAGTCGTCTTACCCGATCGCGAAGCGATGAAGACGCACATGGATGCGCTGATTCATCACTTCCTGATTGTCGCGGAAGGTTTCGACGTGCCGGCGGGCGAAGTGTACATGCCGATTGAAGGTTCAAAGGGAGAACTCGGCGTCTATATCAAGTCGACGGGTGGGCCAAAGCCGGCACGCGTTCATGTTCGCGGGCCGAGTTTTATCAATCTCTCGGCGCTGCCGCACATGTCGCGCGGCGCGATGGTTGCCGACATCGTCGCGATCATCGGATCGCTGGATATAGTTCTAGGAGAAATCGATCGGTAGAGATTAGCGTTTGAGAGTCGGGCTACGGCCCGGCTGAGGGGCCGGTCACCCGCTTCTAAACGATTGCGAAGATTTATGGGCGAAGTACTCGTAAAAATTCAGCCGCCAGATCACCCGGTACACATGCCGGCCCCCGCGACTTTCTCGGCAGAAGTTGAAAGTGAAATCGATCGTCATCTGGCGAAATATCCGGTGAAGCGGTCGGCCATTCTCCCGCTGATGTTCATTGTGCAACGCGAGCGCGGCTATCTGGATCCTCCGGGCGTCCAGTATCTGGCCAACCGTTTGCAATTGCGCGTTACTGATATATGGGAAGTCGCGACGTTCTATTCGATGATCCAGACAAAGCCCATCGGCAAGTATCACATCCAGGTTTGCAAGACGCTTTCCTGCAAGCTGCTGGGCGCTGACAAGATAACCAAATATTGTGCAGACAAGTTAGGAATAAAAGTCGGCGAGACTACGGCGGACGGCCGCTTTTCGTTATCTGAGGTTGAGTGTCTCGGCTCGTGCGGCACGGCCCCCATGTTTCAACTGAATTTTGATTATCACGAGAATCTGACGACAGAGAAGGTGGATCAGATCCTCGACAGGCTGTTCTGAATGTTAGTCAGCAGCCCGGGCCGTTTTTAAGTGGAAGGTAACTGCCCCAACTTTGCCGGGCAGCGAATTGGCGGCAGTCGCTTGCTTCTAAACGATTGAGATTTCTGTTTACGGTTTACTAATCATGTTCATTGGCGCCATCGGATGTGAACCACTTCAGCTGCGGCGAGTCGACCTTGAAAACTCGCAATCGCTCGACGTGTATCGACACCACGGCGGCTACGAGGCGATTAAGAAAGTGCTCGATTCGATGTCCCCCGACGACGTGATTAATGAAGTGAAGAAGTCCGCATTGCGAGGGCGCGGCGGCGCCGGATTTCCGACCGGGATGAAGTGGAGCTTTGTTCCGAAAGAGTCGCCCAAAGAGAAATACGTCGTCTGCAACGCCGACGAATCTGAGCCGGGGACATTCAAAGATCGCTATTTGATGGAACGGGATCCACACATGCTGATCGAAGGCATGCTGATTGCGGCTTACGCGCTGGGCGCCAAAAAGAATTACATCTACACGCGTGGCGAATACAAATATTTGATCGACATCATGGATGTGGCGCTTGCTGAAGCCCGCGCGGCAGGCTTGCTTGGGGACGACATTCTCGGGTCAAAGTTCGCCTGTGAAATTTACACGCACACCGGCGCGGGCGCCTACATCTGCGGCGAAGAGACCGCCCTCCTAAGTTCGCTGGAAGGCTTTCGCGGCCATCCGCGCATGAAACCTCCCTTCCCGGCTGTCTCTGGTCTTTATGCTTCGCCGACTGTCGTCAACAACGTCGAGACGCTGACAGCCGTCCCCGACATCATCAAGATGGGCGGTGAGGCTTATCAGAAACTTGGCACTGAAAAAAGCGGCGGCACAAAGCTCTGGTCAGTTTCAGGTCATGTCAATCGGCCCGGCGTGTACGAGTTGCCCATGGGCTATGACGACATGGAAAAGTTCATCATGGAAGACTGCGGCGGGATTGCTTCAGCCCGGCAGTTGAAAGCTGTAATTCCGGGCGGCTCGTCGGTTTATATCATGCGGGCGGATCAGATTATTGGAAAAGACGTGCGCATGGATTACGAAGGGCTGGTGGCCGGCGGGTCGATGGTGGGCTCTGGCGGTTTCATTGTAATGGATGAAACCGTGGACGTGTTCGAATCGACGAAAAACCTGACGGAGTTTTACAAACATGAATCATGCGGCTGGTGCACGCCCTGTCGCGAAGGGACGGACTGGCTGGTGAAAATCTTCAAACGCATTGAAGGTGGGGGCGGGCGTCCGCAAGACGCGCAGTTGCTTTTGGATCTTTGTGACAACATTGAAGGGAAATCGTTTTGTCCGCTTGGCGATGCGGCGGCATGGCCTATTCAATCGGCAGTAAAAAGGTTTCCGGAAGATTTTGAGAAACACTTGTTGCCAACGAACGAACCAGTTTGACATGAAGCGACCCGTAAAAATATCCGTATTCTGCTGGTTGTTATTGGTTGCGTTTGAATCGCCAGTTGCGGTTAGGGCGCAAACTACAGGGTGGAATACGATTCATGGAACTGTTGTCGATCAACAGGGAATCGCTGTAGCTGGAGCAGAGGTGTGTGCTTTTGGAACCGGACCTATCAGCGGAATTCTTTCCTGCTCGAACTCAACTCAGAATGGAAGTTTCGCGATACGTGTTTCGCGCGGAGACACTTATACGATTCGCGCGAAACACTTGAAAAAGGGTTATCCGGAAGGCTGGTGGACATTTTACGCGCGTGTATGGGGCCAGCACCTTGCGAGAGTAGTCATTAAAGAGGGGCGTTACACCCGAAGCGGCAAGAGTTGTACTGGGCCCAAAGGCAGGCCGGTTAATCTTAACAATACTAGACGGAGATACGGATAAGCGCATTGACAAAGGTTCAATGATTCTATGCCGCGTTGATGAACCGAACAAATGTTTTGGCATCAGCACTGCGTTTCCGAATGGCCGCTATGAAGTGCTTACGCCTGAAGTTCCGTTTACGATCAAGTTTGAGATTTGGCACGGCGAGTGGGTAGCCCGAAATGTCTTTGATAAAGATACTGACCTGCCGGTGAACGTCTTGCAAATAGACTTAGGTTCGCGCAAAAGAATGACCGTCAGACTAAAGTAAGAATCGGTTCCTAAAATGTCCACTGAACTTATCAAAGTAACTATCAACGGCCGCGATTTTCAGGTTGCGAAAGGTGCGCGGCTTATTGATGTGTGTCGCCAGAACAGGTTCGACATTCCGTCCTTCTGCTACTACGCCGATCTGGCCTTACAGGCTTCGTGTCGCATGTGTCTGGTGCGCATCGAAAAGATGCCGAAGCTCCAGACCTCGTGCACGATCATTTGCACGGACGGCATGATCGTCACGACGCAGAGCGAAGAAATCGAGAAGGCGCAGCGCTCGATGCTCGAGTTTCTGCTCGCGAATCATCCGCTGGACTGTCCCGTCTGTGATCGTGGTGGTGAGTGTGAACTACAGGAGTTGACTTTCGATTGGGGCAACCTGGAAGAGCGCTTTATTGAACGCAAGAACGCGCGGCCGGAAAAATATCTCTCACCCATGGTCGCCAACGATCCGCAACGCTGTATCCTGTGTAAGCGTTGCACGCGCGTGTGCGATGAGTGGATGGGGGAAGAGGCCATCGAAGCCGGCAATCGCGGCGCGAATACCGTTATCGGCACGTTCGGCGGCTGGTTAAACTGTTCGCAGTGCGGCAACTGCATCGAGGTTTGTCCGACGGGGACTTTGCTCGACGGAACCTATCGACATCAACATCGACCCTGGGAACTGACGCAAACAATCTCAACCTGCACTTACTGCTCGGATGGTTGTCAAATGTCTTTGGGCTCGCGTGGTGGCGATGTCGTGCGCATCGTCGCACGCGATCGTTACGTGAACGGACATAACGGCGAGTTTCTTTGCGTCAAAGGGCGTTTTGGTCATCCCTTCGTCAACCATGAAAAACGAATTCGCACGCCGCTGATCCGGTACAAAAAAGGCGGGCGCCTGATTCCGGCAACCTGGGACGAGGCAATTCGCTTCACCGCCGAGCGGCTTGATAAAGCCGTGTCAGAGAACGCCCAAAACTCACTCGGTGTCATTGGCAGTGCCCGACTTACAAACGAATCCCTTTACGTCCTGCGCAAATTCGCGACTGAAGTCGTCGAGACTGGAAACTACGCGGTCGCCGATGCATTTAGTCTCAAGCCCTTCTTCGAAAATCTTGGCAGTCAATTAGCAACGCATCAGGATATTCGGTACGCAAAAACTATCGTCCTCATCGGCGGCGAGCCGGAAGAATTACAGCCGTTGACGGGGAAGCAAATCCGTCAGGCCGTGAGAAACGGCGGCGCAAACCTGATTATCTTCAACAGTGTGCCGATTCGCTTACGGGAACAGGCGTCACAATTCATTCATATCCGGCGGGGCGCCGAAAACGCCGTGGTGTTGTCGTTGGCGAACGGCGATAACGATCCGCTGGCAGCGCAAAAGCTGGGCATCGAGGCCAGCCAGCTTGAGGCTGCGCGCGGCGCAATCAAGCAAACGCAAGGCGATATTGTCGTTATGTTCGGGAGCGAATTAAGCCCTGCTGCCCAGTCGATCGTAGCTCAGTTCCCTTACCTGTTTGCGGGTGAAGCCCGTCGCGTCTTGCTGCATCCGTTGCCGCTCTTCAACAACAGTGTCGGCGCGCACGACATGTTCCAGGGCGAAGCCCAAGGTGCCGCCGATGTGCTGCGCAAAGCAGGCCAATCAATCCGAGCGATGTATATCGCCGGCAGCCTTCTGACGGCAGATTTGCAAGCGTACCCGGATGCACTCAACCGGCTCGATTTTCTGTTGGTCCAAGAGCTTTTTGAAACTGATACCACGCAATTCGCGGACGTCGTCTTGCCGGCGGCCTCATTCGCCGAAGTTGACGGCACATTCACGAACAGCGGTGGGTTGGTCCAGCGCGTACGCAAATCAGTTGAACCCGTGTATCAATCGATGGCCGATTGGATGATCACGGCGCGGTTGGCGCAGGAATTAGGGTTCGATTTCGGTTTCGAGCGGTCGTCAAGCGCGGTATTTCGAGAAATCGCCGATCGGATTCCGGCTTACGCCGGCCTGCGATATCCGCTGTTGAAAGACGAAAGCAATCCCGCCCAGGTAAAGCATTCAATCGCGCCGCAGCGAGATCTTTCGAATGAGATTGAAGCCATACATCGGTTTGTTGAAACATTGCCGGATGAAGGTGACAAGTTTCACGTGACGCCTTCAGTCGGACATGAGTTGTTCAAACCTGGA
This sequence comes from Pyrinomonadaceae bacterium, assembly GCA_046262835.1. GTDB lineage: Bacteria > Acidobacteriota > Blastocatellia > Pyrinomonadales > Pyrinomonadaceae > UBA11740. Next base: position 84,340 of record JBHELZ010000005.1, on the reverse strand, counting down.
ACCTTGATCAGCAAAACACCGCAGATGCAATTGCTGGCTAACGGGAACCCGGTCCCGGAGACTTTTGCCGTGTCACCTCTTTATCAGATCACCATTGATGAGAGCTTGAAGCGTGAACCGGCCGTGGCTTAGGAAAAGATCGCCGGCAGAAGCGCAGGGACCGCGGAAACAGAAAAATGACCTTAACTGATTTCAATCGCTCCATGACTCGGCATCTCTACGGCTTCATTGTGTAATGGAAGATCTGAAACATCTGGCACTTCTGATGATCGCCATCCTGGTGGCCTTCACCGTGGTCATGACAATGGTGGCGTACACCGTCCTCGCCGAGCGACGGGTGCTCGGATTCATTCAGGGCCGCCTCGGGCCTAATCGCGTAGGACCCGGTGGCTTTCTGCAACCGCTGGCAGATCTTCTCAAATTCATTTTCAAAGAAGACATTGTTCCCGACAAATCAACGCGATTTGTCTATTTTCTCGCGCCCACGATTGCGACTACAGCGGCGCTGATGACGATTGTAGTGTACCCGTTCGGGCCCGACGTTCATTTGCCATTTATCGACAAGACGATTCAGCTGGTGGTTGCGCGCTTCGACGTCGCGTTGCTTTACGTGCTGGGGGTGACCTCAGTGGGTGTCTATGGCATAGCGCTGGCCGGCTGGTCGTCAAACAATAAATACAGTTTGATGGGCGGTTTGCGTTCGTCGGCGCAGCTGATTTCGTATGAGCTCGCGCTTGGCCTGGGACTGATTGGCGTGATCCTCCAGTCAGGTACGCTCGATCTGTACAGCATTGTGGAACAACAATCCGGTCACCTGGGTATCACCGGCTGGAATCTGATCTGGGTGCAGCCGCTTGGCTTTCTGGTTTATTTGATCGCGGCGATTGCCGAAACGAACCGCGTCCCATTTGATTTGCCCGAGGCTGAAACCGAACTCGTTGCGGGCTTCCACACGGAATACAGCGCGATGAAGTTTGCGCTCTTCTTTCTTGCCGAATACGTAAACATGTTCACGGTCTCGATGCTGGCGACGACGCTTTTTCTGGGCGGGTGGAACGGGCCATTTGTGCACCAACTTCCGTGGTTGGGCGTGTTTTACTTTCTCGGCAAAGTAATTTTCTTTCTGTTCTTCTATATCTGGCTGCGCGGAACACTGCCGCGCTTTCGCTTTGATCAGTTAATGGCCTTTGGTTGGAAGTTTCTGGTGCCGATGGCAATCATAAACATCGTGGTGACCGCCACGGTGCAATGGTCGGGCCTGTTTGATTACTTCGGGAAGTTTTTGAAAACCACGACAGGCTGGGGGGGATAGCAGTTTGGAGTTCCGCCTTTAGGCGGCGATGCGTAAACACGGGACTCCGAACCAGGCAATGCTAACGCTTCTTTTCATTTTGTTCGCAGGCATGGCGATTGGTTGCGCAATCTCGATGGTCGTGCAGCGCAATCCGCTTTATGGCGCCATCTCGCTGATCGGCGTATTCATCGCGCTCGCGTGTTTGTACGTGACACTGGCAGCGCCCTTCATCGCCGCCGTGCAGGTGATTGTTTACGCCGGCGCAATCATGGTGCTGGTTGTCTTTGTCATCATGCTCCTGAACGTCGAAGATGAGGAACGGCAGCCAACACGCCTGCGCTCGCTGGTCCCGATCGCTATCGGCCTGGCAGCGGTTCTCTTCGCTGAGACGGCTTTCATCATTTTTTTTCTGCACTCAACCCCAGGCACGCCCGCGACGAACGTCTCCGACGTGGGGCTGACATCGTCAATAGGCGCTGGACTGTTCACGACCTACCTTTTGCCGTTTGAGATTACTTCCATCCTTTTGCTAATGGCCGTAGTAGGCGCGATGACGCTCGCTCGCCGCGGAGGATTGTTGACGCGTAATGTAGTCGTTGTGCCCGGATTTCAAGTGCTGGCCAGGGACGTTTTGGATCCGGGCGCGACGCCGGATCTCACGCCGATTGTGACGCGTTCGACTGAAGAAGCCGAAGAGCTCCTCGGCGTAAACGAGCACCGAATGTGAGAGATTGATCGCGCGTCTTAGTTTGAGTTTATGACACCACAGCTTTCATGGTATCTCGCGCTTTCCGCGGCACTGTTCACCATCGGCGTCGTCGGAGTCATGATCAAGCGCAACATCATTTCGATGTTTATGTGCATTGAGCTGATGCTGAATGCCGTGAATCTGACGTTTGTGGCCTTCTCGAGTTACTTTCGCGATGTCACAGGTCAGCTATTCGTCTTTATCGTGATGACCGTCGCCGCCGCCGAAGCCGCCGTCGGTCTGGGAATCATTATCGCCATCTTTCGCACGCGAGAGTCGTTGGATGTCGATGATGCGAGCATCTTAAAGCTTTAATTGGACGGCGCGCGTCGTGGTTCACGGCGGCTAACTGCGAACCGCGGTTCCGCTGGCTCGATGTGCGTAAGGCCGTGTCTTACCGGTAGTCCCCTTCATTTTTCCTTCTTTGCCTGCCGACGCCTGGCCCGGAAGCAAGGAAGAAAAAGTAAGTTTTGATGAAAGGCGAAAGGCCTTTCGTCAATCACGCCGCGGAGCCGGCAAATTTGTTCTGATGAGCAAACACCTTCTCAGTTTAATTATCTTCGCGCCGTTGGCGGGCGCGGTTATTAACTGGTTCGTGGGCCGTCGTCTGCGCAGCGAGCGGTTTATCGGTGTAATGGCGTGCGCCTCGGTCGGCATCTCGACCATTCTCGGCTTTTACTTCGCTTTCAAATCAGATGGCGCCCTGCGCTCGACGCAGCCGATCATGGATCACCTGTGGACATGGATTCAGGTCGGATCGTTGCGGGCTGACTTCGGTCTGGCAATGGATCGCCTGAGCGGCATCTACGTCCTCTTCATCACCTTTGTCGGGCTTCTTATTCACATCTTCGCGACCGGCTACATGCGCGGCGACAGCGGCTATTACCGCTTCTTCGCTTACCTGAATTTGTTCATGTTCGCGATGCTCACACTCATCCTGGCGGACAATTTCCTGCTGATGTTTGTCGGGTGGGAAGGCGTTGGGCTTTGCTCGTACTTGCTGATCGGTTACTACCTCGACAAAGAAGAAGCGCCCCCGGCCGCGAAAAAAGCTTTTATCGCCAATCGGGTTGGTGACTGGGGATTTGTGCTCGGAATCTTTCTGCTCTTCTGGTTGACCTCGAATGCGGGCGCGCCTTCCGTCAGCTTCTTTAACAAGACCGGAATGAGCAGCGCGCTCGCGACGATTGCTTCGCTGCCGATCGACGGATTCACCTGGCATGCGATCTTCGCCGGGGGAATCACGTCAGTAGCGATCCTCCTGTTCATCGGCGCCACGGGCAAGAGCGCGCAGATTCCTTTGTTCGTATGGCTGCCCGACGCGATGGCCGGCCCGACCCCGGTGTCGGCCCTGATTCACGCCGCGACAATGGTTACCGCGGGAGTCTACATGGTCGTGCGTTGCTCGGCGATCTTCACGCACGCACCTTTCGCGATGTTCATCGTCGCAATCATAGGCGCGGCCACGGCACTGTTCGCAGCGACTATCGGCCTGGCCCAAAACGATATCAAGAAGGTCCTTGCTTACTCGACTATTTCGCAGCTGGGTTACATGTTCCTCGCCTGTGGCGTGGGCGCATTTGTCGCGGCCATCTTTCACGTGATGACGCATGCATTCTTTAAAGCGCAACTGTTTCTGGGCTCCGGCTCAGTGATTCACGGCATGCATCACGAGCAGGACATGAAACGCATGGGCGGTTTGCGCAAGTACATGCCAATCACCTGGATAACGATGTGCGCAGGTTGGCTGGCAATCTGTGGAGTTCCGATTTTCGCCGGATTTTTCTCAAAGGATGAAATCCTTTGGAAGGTTTGGGTCGCCGGCTCGTCAGGCATGCCCGCCGGCGCCGCGAAAGCCCTGTGGTTTGTCGGCGCGGTCACTGCATTTCTGACTGCAGTCTATATGACCCGACTCATGGTGATGACGTTTTGGGGAACAGAACGTTTCCGCGAACGGCATGCGGCACATGAGCGCGAACACGATCATCATCATGAAACTCGCGAGCCCCACGAATCACCGCTGTCGATGACGATTCCGCTGATCGTCCTGGCCATACTCTCCACTGTCGGCGGACTCGTCGGCGTGCCATACGCGATTAGCTCGCTCGCCGGCGGTCAGCCCGAGAATTATTTTGAACGAGCACTGGCGCCCGTCATCAGTCCGGTCCCGTCCGCCCAGGCTGAGAACGGATCGCCGCCTTTGGTTTGGTTATCGCCTCCGCCACAGCAGGTAGACGGCAAACCTGCCGTGGCTCCCGTTGGTGAAGCGCCCGGCGCGGCGTCTTCCTTTGAGACACCGGACCCTCACGAAATCAAAGAAGAACGCGTCCTGGCGCTGATCTCGGTGCTGATTGCGCTCAGTGGCATCGGTATGGGCTGGTTTATGTTCCAGCGAAAGCCAGTGCGGCAAATGCCGCGACTGCTGGAGCAGAAGTATTACGTCGATGAGATTTATGATGCTGCGATCGTTCAGCCGATCAAAGTCTGCTCGCGAGAGGGACTGTGGAAGGTTTTTGATATTGGAGTGATCGATGGAATCATTCACACAATCGGCGGCGCGATCGTTAGTTTTGGACGGACAATTCGTTACATGCAGATCGGTTATGTCCGGAGCTATGCCGCGATCATTCTGGCCGGAGCGCTGATTATCATCGGTTATTTCGCTTACAGCGGCGCACATGTTTTGAGGTTTTTGGTGAGGTAGTTTTCTGTAGCTGTTTAGAGTCCAGGCGGCTATTGTCCCGCCCGCGGAGGATAGCGCGCTTCTAAAGATAATAATTATGCAGAACCATCTGCTCACAATTTTGATTCTTTTGCCGGTGATTGGCGCGGCGACTACGGTCGTCTACAGCTTAACGCCGGGCGCGAAAGAGTCACATCACCGGTGGATCGCGCTGGGATTCACCGCGCTGGCCTTCTTGCTCTCGCTGCTCCTAATCAGAGGCGGCGCCTTTAACACATTTCTTTTCGAGGAGAATTATTCGTGGATTGGATCCGTCGGAGCGCGGTATCACCTCGGAATTGATGGCATCAGTCTGTGGCTGGTTCTGTTGACGACACTCTTGATGCCAATCGCAGTGCTCTCTAGCTGGACCGCTATCACCAGTCGGCAACTGACTTACTACGTGCTGATGTTGTTGCTCGAGTCAGCAATGATCGGCGTTTTTGTCTCGCTCGATCTGCTGTTGTTCTATCTTTTCTTTGAAGCTTCGCTGGTGCCCATGTTTTTCCTGATCGGAATCTGGGGCGGCGAGCGACGTATCTACGCGGCGGTAAAGTTCTTCATTTACACGGCAGTCGGATCGCTGCTGATGCTGGTCGGCATTATCGCGCTGCATTTCATTCATCAAAAGGCAACCGGTATTGGCACGTTTGATTACACCGTCCTGATAGAAACACTCAAAAACAACGCCGGGGTGATCTCGCCGCGCGTGGAATTTTGGCTCTTTCTCGCGTTCGCCTTTGCTTTTTGCATTAAGGTGCCGCTATGGCCCTTTCATACCTGGCTGCCCGATGCACATACCGAGGCGCCCACGGCTGGTTCGGTAATTCTCGCGGGCGTGTTGCTGAAAATGGGCACCTACGGACTGCTGCGCGTTAATCTTGGTTTGTTCCCGAACGCGTCCCGGCAATTCGCGCCCGTCATGATAACGCTCGCAGTGATCGGTATCATCTATGGCGCACTCGTCGCCATGGTCCAGCCCGACGTGAAGCGGCTGGTTGCCTATTCATCAGTCAGTCACATGGGATTTGTGGTCCTCGGCTTATTCTCGTTTACCGAACAAGGAATGCAGGGAGCCCTCTACCAGATGCTCAATCACGGGGTGTCGACGGGCGCGCTGTTTCTCTTCGTCGGGATGATCTACGAACGGCGACACACGCGCATGATTTCGGAATTTGGGGGATTGGCGCGGCCGATGCCGTGGTTCTCTGCTTTGTTTGTCATTGCCTCGCTATCATCAATTGGTTTGCCATTTTTGAATGGTTTTGTCGGCGAGTTCCTAATCATGTTGGGTTCCTGGACATCTGCGGCTGTGAATCACGCCTGGATTGTGACAATGCTGGCGGGAACCGGCGTCATATGGGCCGCGGTGTACATGCTCTGGATGCTCCAGCGCGTTGTCTTTGGCGCAAAAACCAGCGAAGCAAATGCGAAGCTTCCCGATCTAAATACGAGGGAAGTCGCTCTGGCCTTACCACTGCTGGCGCTAATGCTGTTCATGGGAGTTTATCCCGCTCCGTTTTTGAATCGATCTCGCGCCAGCGTGACGGCAGCACAACAAATGGTGAGTCCGACCGCGCCTCGGACCCTGAATGTTTCTGCGGTCCCGAAACCGGAGAAGGCCCAATAGCACTGGTGAAAACGCCGATGTTGCGACCAGCCTTGATGACCGCGCTTTTGATTTTGATGGGCAGTGCCGCTCCCGCACAGATTAAGCGGCCGCCCGCGGATCCCTTGATGAAGTTGGAAGGTATTGACGGAAAAGTCTACGACCTTACCGATTTGCATGGGAGTGTCGTGCTGGTGTCGTTCGGGGCGACCTGGTGCGCGCCCTGCAGTACTGAATTGCGCGCGCTCGAGGAACTGCTGACTGAGTTCCGCCAAAAGCCAGTTAAGTTTTTCTGGGTCAGCGTGGAACGTCCCGAAGAAATCACCAATTCGCGCTTGAAGAGATATGCGCGCGAACGCAAGGTGACGTTTCCCGTTTTGCGCGATACCGGGCAGATGGTCTTTCTTCAGTTCGCCGATCGAGTGCGCTTGCCGATGATCGTGTTGCTGAAGAAAGATGGAAGCGTCGATGGGCCAGCACGGCTGGGTATGAGCAGTCCGGTAGAAAGCTACAAGGCGGATTTGCGTGCGCGAATAAACAAGCTCTTAAGCAGTCCCAGCGAGGCGGAACAATAAATGCTGTTATTTCAGTCAGGCACTACCGATATCAATCTGACTCTGATCGCACCCGAATTGATTGCGGGCATTTCCGGCGTGCTCGTGATGATGGTCGATGCGTTTTCAAGAAGAAACCAACGTTGGATCACGGGAACGGTTTCGATAATCGGGTTAATCGCCAGCCTTGTCACAACGATTTGGTTATGGAACGCTTGGCCGGTCCAGCGCAGCGCATTTAACGGAATGATTGTGCTCGACGAACTGCGCCTCAGCTTCACAGTAATTTTTGTAATCATCGCCCTCCTGACGATTCTGATTTCGAATGTCTGGATCGAGACCGAGGATCTCCCCGCCGGAGAGTTTCATTCGCTGCTGCTGTTTGCCACCACCGGCATGATGTTGATGGCTTCGGCCGGCGACCTGGTAATCGTCTTTCTCGGGCTCGAAATCCTTTCGATCGCCACTTACGTCCTGGCCGGATTTCGCCGTACCGATGTGCGCTCGAACGAAGCTTCTTTGAAGTATTTCATTCTGGGATCTTTTGCCTCGGCTTTCCTGCTCTACGGCATCGCGTTGATCTATGGAGCTACTGCGACGGCGAGTCTGCCGGGCACTACAAATATCGCTACTATTGCCACGCGGCTGAACCAATCGCTGTATCCGCCCTTGTTACTGGCCGGAGCGGCCATGTTGCTGGTGGGATTTGGATTCAAAATCGCCACGGCTCCCTTTCATGTTTGGACGCCCGACGTTTATGAAGGGGCCCCCACTCCCGTGACTGCGTTCATGGCCGCAGGCCCCAAGGCCGCAGGCTTTGTATCATTCATGCGGGTTTTTGTTTTCGGTTTTCCCATCGCAACCGCATTGGTCAGCGCCGGGGGTTACGCACACCAGGCATGGATTGGCACACTGGCCGTCATGGCAATTTTGACTATGACGGTCGGGAACGTCGTGGCGATCGCTCAGAACAATGTAAAGCGAATGCTTGCCTACTCGTCCATCGCACACGCGGGTTACGCGTTGATCGGATTTGTGGCCGCAGGCGCGGCGGCCACACCCGCCGAACGAAGCGCCGCCTTGTCCGCAGTCGCCTTTTACTTGCTGGCCTACGCAATCATGAACATGGGCGCGTTTGCAGTCGTCACCTTGATTGCTCGACGAGGCGATCAACAAACTACGGTTGAGGATTATAGCGGCATTGGTTTCGCTTCGCCGGTCCTCGCATTTTCACTTTCCGTTTTTCTGTTGAGCTTGTTTGGAATGCCTTTGACCGCAGGATTCACGGGGAAACTTTTCGTATTCAGTGCCGCGCTCAAACAAGGTTACATTTGGCTGGTTGTCATCGGAGTGCTGAACACCGCCGTCTCGGCTTATTATTACTTACGACTGATCATCGTCATGTTCTTTCGTGAACGCACCGGCCAATGGGACATCCCGCGGATTCCGGCCAGTCTTACTGTAGCCTTGCTGATTACGCTTTTCGGCGTATTTTATCTCGGACTGTTTCCCGGTCGAATAATCAGCGTCTTTCAGTCTCGGCCGGCGATTGCCGTGCGCCTCCCCGGAACTGCTCCGCAATGAATCCCGCGGCCGAGTATCTCGACAAAATAAGAAACGAACTTGGCAGTTCATGGTTGCCGCAGCTTTACGTTCAGCGCGTCCTAAAGCTGCGCACTCGAGCATATGAGTTTCCGCCCATGCCTCAGAACGCGTCACCCCACATTCATCACACGTTGCTGGGAATCGAATTGAAAGCCGGCCGCCGTCGAATGCTCTGTCCCGACCTGGCGACTGCGCGATATCTTTCGGTGTTCGCGCGAATTGGTTGTCGCGGGGTGGCGATACCATACGACATCACAAAAATTTCTTTGATTGCAGATGAACTCGATAGCTCGTGGCATCAGATGCTGCTCATCTCAGCGAGGATTACTGCCAATCGTAAAGCAGCTTTCCGCGCTCGCGTTCGACGCCGGATAATTGTTAAAGTACGTGATGAGATCGCTAAAGCTGGAGCAGGTCCCCGCGTACCCGAGTTTAAGGAGAGTCCGAGAGAAAGAAAGTTATAGAATTCCGATTCGTGAAGATAGCGAGATAAGGGTTCGATGAGTACCGTGGAAATTCAAGAGACCGATCCAACCGAAGTGCACGCCGCGGAAATTGAATCCCGTCCTTTTCCTTTCAATCAACAGAATTTCTGCCACTACGAATCTATCGATAAAACGATCGCGAAAGCGCGCGTGCTGATCGTCGACAATCTCTTGCGCGACGAAAATGATCTCTCGGATATCGCCCGGCACGAAATGGGGAGAGATGTCCATACTCAACTTAAACGCGAACGAGAGATCGCTTCGCTGGCGTTGCAAAATATCGTCACGAATATCGAACGCCTTGTGCAGCAACCGGTTACGGAAATTGCGCACGTAAGCGAACTGGAAAAAACGGCGGACCGCTTCAAACCTGATGCCATTGTCTTGAGCGGCACGCTGCGGGACTTCGATTTCTACAAACCTGAACTTTTGGCAGGCTTCACCGATTTCATTCATCGGACCAAAACTCCGGTGCTGGGTATTTGCGGCGGACACCAATTGATCGGATTGAGCTTTGGCGCGCGCGTAGTCACGCTGGATCAACAGGAACAGGAAAAGCGTCGTACGAACCGCGTGACGGAATATCAATATCGCTTCGTGCGCATCGTCCAGCCCGAAGATCCAATCTTTGCCGGCATCGACAATCCCGAATCCAGAGTTTGGCAGGATTACACGCGCGAGGGTCGTATTTTGCGCGTGTGGCAAAATCACGGGCTGCAACTGGATCGAGTGCCCCAGGGCTTCACGCTCCTGGCCCGGTCGTATCTTTGCCACAACCAAATGATGGTCAAGCGATCCGGCGATCAGTTAATTTACTCGGTCCAGTTTCATCTGGAGAAATCGTTTGAAGATTGGAACCGCAATCCCACTCGCTGGGAGCATCCGAACGAATCTCGCGACGGTCGACTCTTATTTGAGAACTTCCTGAGGCTGGCGATGGAAGCAACCGAGAGTAGGACAGCGGCTCCTGGTTTCGTCCGTGGCTCAAACAGCTGATCGTATAGCTCGCAGCCGCTGGGCCTCCACCAAACTCAACCCGAAAGGATCTGACAATGACTAAAAACAAATCGCCTTTGACCTTTGTTACCGAGAGTCTTCCACAATTTGAGGTGGGCGAGGAATACAGTGAGTGGCTGCAGATGAGTGGCGGCGTTCCACCTTATTCATTTGCGGTCACGGGCGGCACCGTGCCCCCGGGTATCAATGTCACTTCGCAGGGCACTGTTGACGGCGTACCGTCCCAACCAGGAGATACGACTTTTTACGTGAAGGGTACAGACAGCGCCGGCGCAAGCGCCACCCAGGCATTCGAAGCGCACGTATTACCTCAACCCGACCCGAACGGACCATCTAATTTGCCGCTGGCCTGGAACAATGAAACGTCAGCCCTAAGTATGGCCGTCGGGGTCCCATACGAACTTAACTTGCAAGCACTGGCGACGGGCGGCACGCCGCCATATAGTTTTGCATTGACCGCGGGATCATTCCCGAATGGCCTCGACCTGACACCGGCAGGCGACCTCGCTGGAACTCCATCAGTGGCTGGTAATGCCAACGTAGTTATTGCGCTCTCAGATTCTGCGGCCGGCAATGCCAACCAGAGTTTCACGTGCATGGTCCAGGAATAGAACTGAAGCAAACTGCGATTGACTCTTCACGCGTCGCGTTAACGAAAGAGAGTCTGGCAACGGCGGCCGAATTGCTCGCCGCACGCGATCGTCTCCTGGCGTCGATCTATCAGCTTCACGGTCCGCCTCCGATGTGGGGCCGGCAACCTGGGTTTCGCACCCTGCTGCGGATAATTCTCGAACAACAGGTTTCACTTGTGTCAGCGCGATCGATGTTCGCGCGATTAAGATTGAATCTTCAGCCATTCGATCCGCCCACCTTCATCCGCTGCGGCGAGCCTTACTTGCGGTCACTCGGAATGACGCGCCAGAAGGCCCACTACGCAATCCAGGTTGCCGAGGCGTTTACCAACGGAGATCTAAAATTGATTGGGCGTTTGGACGACGAAGCAGCGCACTCGACGTTGACACGGATCAAAGGCGTGGGGCCGTGGACGGCGAACATCTATCTGCTGATGGCTTTGCGCCGCCCGGACATTTGGCCGGACGGTGACATCGCGCTGGCCACCGCGTTCGGCAAACTGCGAAAGATGAGGACGCGCCCTTCCTTCAACAAGCTGGCCCGCATCGCCGAGCGCTGGCGGCCTTACAGGTCCATTGCCGCGCGCATGCTGTGGCAGCACTACCTGGCACAGCGAGTTCGAACAAAGGGTTGAGTGTGATACGCGGATTAAGTTTTTCGACGCGTGCGGTGCGGTAAAAACCAATGACAGCTACTTCGCAATAGTGGACGGCGCCATCGCCGGATGGCCGATCGTCAGGTCTACAACCTGGGGAACATTTTCGGCAGTCAGCTCAATCAACCGATCGACCACAGCTTTCAAGTCATTGGTTTCGTAATAGACGCGCAGTTGTTCGTCGGCTGAGGTGCCGCGTTCGAGGATCGTGTGAATGTGCTCAATCTCTTTGCGCGAACCAAGATCGTCAACCACGTCGTCAACGAAATCGAGCAGCTCGCGTACCAGATCAACGACCGGCACTTCCTTGTTCTTGCCAAAGTCGATCATCTTGCCCTGCAACCCGTATCGCACCGCGCGCCACTTGTTCTCCTGGATCAACATGCGCCGATACAGCCGGAAGCCAAGGTTCCGATCCATCAACTGGTAAAGCTTAGCGACGATTGCCTGGAACAGCGCCGCGATGGCGATGGTGTCGTCGACCCGGGTGGGAATGTCGCAGATGCGAAACTCGATCGTTGGAAATAAATGATGCGGCCGGCTGTCCCACCAAATTTTCTTGCCATCGTTGATGCAACCCGTTTTGACCAGCAACTCAACATAACGTTGAAAGGCCGGATAAGAGTCGAAGTGGTCGGGAATGTCGGTCCGCGGAAATTGCTTGAAGACCTCAGAACGATAACTCTTTAAGCCCGTGTTGTGCCCCATCCAAAAGGGCGACGAAGTTGAAAGCGCCAGTATGTGCGGCAGGAAATAACGCGACGCGTTCATGATATGAATCTGGCGCTCGCGATCGGCCACTCCGACGTGAACGTGCACCCCGAAGATGAGAAGCGATCGCGCGACAGTTTGCAGCTCCTGCACGAGCAATTCGTATCGGTCATCCTCGAATATTTTCTGATCCTGCCAGCGCGAAATTGGATGAGTCGATGCGGCGACAATCTTTAAACCATTTTTCCGAGCTAACGAGGAAATGACAGCGCGCAGATTCGATATATCCGCGCGCGCTTCCTGAATGTTCTTGCAAACGCCGGTGCCGACTTCGATCTGGGACTGGATCATCTCAGGCTTGACCTGCTCGCCGAGGATCATGCGACCCTCGTGGAGAATTTCGGAAACGTGCGAGCGGAGCTCCCTCGTCAACGGATCGACTATCTGGAACTCTTCCTCAATGCCTAAGGTGAATTGGTCGAACATAAGATTAAGACCTGCCCGGAGGGCGAATGCATTCCCGCGCGATTAAATCAAGATACGAACTTTTTCATGACCTGCCAGTCGGGCCGGAAAGTTCCCCAGTGCTCATAGCGAAGGTGCTTGGCGATGCTCAGCACCGAGCCCATCGGCCCATATAGATCAAGATGAACATGCCAGTCCCGTTTTTCCTGGGGCGCGTCGATATACAGGAAGTGCAACGAGGCTCGCGACCTCCCTTTTTCCAGAAAGCCGCCGGTGTTGTCACGATGACGAGCAAACATTCTGGTAAAAGTCCGGCCCGCATCTAATTCCGATTCGAGGTCGCCGGCGGCGTTGAAGTACATACCGACTCCGCCCACACCATAAACATTTACAATGCTATCTACAAATCCCCAAAGCTCTACCTGGGTCAATCGCCGCTGCAAGAGTAACAGGGCCTCACGCTTATCTCGCGATAGTCGGTTGAACGCGTCTTCGTTTGTGCTGACACCATAAAGACCCGATAGCTTTCCAAGCAAGAGAGACCGAGTCGACGGCGGGAGTTCAAGCCACGTTGGCACTTCGCTTTCGTTGGGCCTCACGGCCGCGGCAATTCCTTCTCCATCAGTTCGCGCGCTTCATTCGGCAACCGGTGAAATCGGACTCCGACGCCATGCCCGGGATTGCTGTAAACAACGTCTCCTTTGATTACCACGTGCTCGCCGGCCAAAGGAATCCGCAATGTCAGCGTCTCGCCAACGGGAATATCAGCCCGTGTGCTCATGTACAGGCCGCCCATGCCTATGTCTTTGGTGCTGGCCACGCCTGTAGCGTCGCCACCGTCAAAGTGCAGGTCTACAATAACGCGCGAACGATCGTATTGGCGTCGTTCATCGCTTGAAATCTCTTCAGATCGGTCTTCATCAATCATGTTATTTTCTGAGTTTGCGCGCCCGGTAAGCTGAAACAAGCAGGAAACAGTTATTATGGCGGCCTGTACCTGCGCCGAGATGATAACTCATTATGCCGGCCAAAAAAAAGAAATGCCGTTCGTACTGGTTCAATTTGAGGAATCCAGATACCGGCTAGCGGGAAAGCGGGCCCCTCGCACTCACTCGCACTAACGAAGAGCCAATTTTCAAAACGCAATAATGTGTAGCTGCGAAATGACACACACGGTCTGATCGCGCGGCGACCCTTCGCCATATGTCACTGCCGGTTCCCTCGCGCTGAGGGCTAGTCTGCACCCACACCGATAGGGCCATCTACAGCCTCTGCTGAATTGACACTAAAATCATGTGCAAGCTACTATCCGAGTCTCGCAATGCTTTAGTCTGTGACTCTTAGCTCCTGAGTTTTTGGTTCATTATGGGTTTCGCCACCACTGCAATCCACGCCGGGCAGGAACCGGATTCTGCCTCCGGCGCTGTTACAGTTCCGATCTACCAAACCTCTACTTATGCCCAGGAAGGTTTGGGAAAGCACAAAGGTTTCGAATACGCGCGCACGTCGAATCCGACCCGCCTGGCACTGGAGCGCAATCTTGCAGCCCTGGAGGGCGCACAGTTTGGATATGCGTTCGCTTCCGGCATGGCAGCGATTGACGCGACGATGCGGCTGGTCAAGGCTGGCGACCACGTAATCGTTTCGGATAACACTTATGGCGGGACAAATCGCTTGTTCAAGCGCGTGCTGGCGAATTACGGCATCGAATTCGAGTTCGTCGATACTTCCGACGTCACCAATGTTGAAGCTGCAATCAAGGACAATACCCGGATGGTGTTTGTCGAGACGCCAACAAACCCGGTCATGATCGTAACGGATTTAAAGGCCGTGTCGGACGTTGCTCACGCGGCCGGGGCGCGCGTCGTTTGCGACAACACCTTCATGTCGCCGTATTTGCAGCGCCCACTTGAATTCGGGGTAGACATTGTCGTCCATTCCACGACGAAGTTTTTGAATGGGCACTCTGACGGTATCGGGGGCGCAGTCGTTTTGAATAATGAAGATGACGCCAGCTGGATCGCCTTTATCCAAAACAGTGCCGGCGCAATTCTTTCCCCATTCGACTCCTGGCTCGTGCTTCGGGGCGTCAAGACCCTCGCGCTGCGCATGGAACAGCACGACAAATCCGGACGCGCGGTCGCGGCATTTCTTGAAGATCATCCGAAAGTGCTCAGGATTTACTATCCCGGATCGACATCGCATAAACAGCATGAACTGGCGAAGCGGCAGCAGAGAGGTTTCGGCAGCATGGTCTCGTTCGATGTTGGATCGCTGGACGCCGCCCGCACGGTGCTCGAGTCAGTAAAAGTGTGCACGCTGGCCGAAAGCCTGGGAGGAGTTGAATCTCTGATCTGCCACCCGGCGACGATGACGCACGCTTCGGTTGCCCCGGACGTGCGCGAGCGCTTGGGGATCACGGACGGTCTGGTGCGCATTTCAGTCGGCATCGAAGACACCAATGACGTGATCGCGGATATTGATCAGGCGCTCGATAAGATCGGCAAATCGAGTGTTTAGAGCTCAGGCTTTAACTGCAAGCTGCAAAGTATGCTAAAGCTTGAACTCTGAACTGAATCCACTGATTTGGCTGTAACCAGTCTTGAGTAACAGGCGGTGGCAATCTACTATTCGGTAACTTATGCTCGTTGAACTCCACGCAAAAACTGACGTGGGCCGCGTCCGCCGCGGTAACGAAGACAATTTTCTGTTACTTGATTTGACCGCCGCCCGCGCGTGGAGTGGTTCTGACGGCGCTGAAAATCCCTCTGACATGCGCGAGTTCCCTCTTGGCGAACAGGGATTGGTACTGGTCGTGTCCGACGGCATGGGCGGCGCGCTCGCTGGCGACGTTGCCAGCCGCATGGCGATCGAAGCTGTGCGGGATGTCCTGATGGGAACCAGTACCGACGGCAACGGATGCGACCCTGATTCTTCACTCGTCGAATGCCTCAGGCATGCGACGATGGAGGCAAATAAGAATATTCACTACAAGAGTCTGGAGGACAGCAGGTGCAGTGGGATGGGCGCGACTCTCACCGGCGCGGCCGTCAAAGAGGACAAGCTCGATTTGATCCAGGTTGGCGACAGTCGAGCTTACGTCATGCGGGGTCAACAGATTCGTCTAGCGACTAAGGACCAGTCGCTGGTGCAGCAACTGGTTGATGTCGGGCAGATTAGCGAAGCCGAAGCCGAAACGCACATGTTTCGCAACGTGATTCTTCAGGCGCTGGGCGCGCAAAACGAATTAACCCCCGCGACGGCCCGCATACAACTGCGGCAGGGCGACATGTTGCTTCTGTGCAGCGATGGATTGTCCGGCAAGCTTCGTAATGAAGACATTCGCCAAATCGTCGCGGACGCGGGCGATCTCGGCTCAGCCTGCAGCGCGCTCGTCGCCGAAGCAAACAATCGTGGCGGCGAAGACAACATCACGGTTGTGCTGGCGCGATTTACCGGAGATGAACTTCGGGATCCCAATGACGATCGAATTACCGTGGAGTTGCCGCTGATGGAAGACGATCGAACGTTGGATGAAACAGAAGCGGATACGCAGCACGAGTGAGCTAACCTGCTAATTCCTTACCTCGCCAGTCCGGCGCGACGCCAATCCTTCGAACATAAATCGACGCACCCTGAACGCGAGTGACTTCGACGCGGTCGCCTGCTTCCAGTGGCTCCTCGCCCTCGGCAGGATACGCGGTCCAGGTCGATCCGAAGACTTTGACGGCGCCTTCATGCAGAGCGCCGCGGCTCGAGGAAACTACCGTTCCGATCTTACCCGGCAACGATTCGACCCCCGACTTGAGATCCCCGCCGCTCTTTTCGCGCGAAAAGTAGTTTACAAAAATCGTGCGGGAAGCGGCCGTCAAGCCGATGGAGACGACCGCGAAGATCAGGAACTGGAGGATTACACTGTGCACGCCCAGCAGTCCCGCCAGCCCTGCGGCGAGGGCGCCCACTCCAAACCACAGCAGGACAAAACCGCTGGTGAAGACTTCCGCGACGACGAGTACAGCGCCCAGGATGGCCCAGAAAATCCAGAGATAGGCTGCCATAATTTTAGTGGCGCGCTACTGGCCGCCAGTTTATTGTCGAAAGACGGCCGGCCGCCTCTTTAAACTGATTTACCCTTTGAGAAAATTCTTCAACACAAACCATATATTCGCGGGCCGTTCCGCCAGGCGCCGCATGAAATAAGGATACCAATGTTTTCCGTAAGGAACATATACGCGCATTCCATAACCGTCGCGCGCCAGTTGCTCCTGCAGGTCCCGGCGGATGCCGTAAAGCATTTGAAATTCGAATGCATCTTGGGGGATCCCCTCGCGCTGCGCAAACCCAATCGTGGCATCGATCATTTTCGGATCATGCGTGGCGATACCGTGGTACGTGCCGCTGGCAAGCAACAATTGCATCAGCCGCACATAGTTGTCATCAACATCTTTCTTTTCTGGATAGGCGACCTGCGGCGGCTCATTGTAAGCGCCTTTGCATAATCGAATGCGCGCTGGAATTTTCAAGAGCTCGCGTGCATCGTCGATTGTCCGAAACAGGTAAGACTGAAGCACAATCCCAACGTCATTCAGTCCGAATTCCGATCTCAGTCGCTTGAAAACATCAATGGTCGCCTGCGTCACGTTAGATCCTTCCATGTCCACGCGAACGAAGTTGCCACGCCGGGCAGCGTCCTCGACCACCGTGCGCGCATTGCGAAACGCGAGTTCGGGATTGATTTCCAAACCGAACTGCGTCAGCTTGATAGAAACATTCGAATTGATTCCCGTCTGATCGATCAACTCGAGCAGATGCATATACTCGCGCACTTCGGCACTCGTTGCTTCGATGCTGCCGACCGATTCGTTGAGATGGTCGAAGGACGCTGAGCATCCGTGCGCGTTGATTTCGCGTATGGCCGCGACGGCGTCATCCGTACTCTCGCCGGCTATGAACCGGGTCGTGAGTTTATTGAAAAGGCTGAATTTAGTAGCAAATTCCTTGAGGCCTTCCTGGCGTGAGAGATAAATCAGCGCGCTTCGGGTGAGCATGTTGGATGAATACTACTGTGTTATCCTTTTTGGCATTCCCGCCGAACAATTCGGTTGCACGGACATTAGCATTTTGATGCGCTGGAAACTGTTGCTTACAACCTCTGTCATTGCCGGGCTCGCCGGGTTTTTGCTTTGGTGTGCTTTAGCCATCGGAGTCTTCGGTTCAGCCCGGGTGCTCGCGCGGAACGATGGAGTGCTGTTAGCAAGTATCGCGATTCCACTTGCGGTTGCCGGAGTGGGTGGCTTGTTCGCTTATCGACACACCGCGCGCCGACGAAAGATTCAAGCGCTGGTCACGACGCTCCTGGCGATTTTCCTTACCCTCGTTGTTTATCTCGCCGCTTCTATCTTTGCCGTGGATAGGCTCTATATTCCGCGCACTTACGAAGTGCGACACGGCCGTTGAACTAAGCGGTATTCGCCTGCTCTTCTGCTCGACCCAAACCTATTTCCTTCTGCACCGGCTTGAGCGCATCAATAACGAACCTGATGTGATCATCGAGCTCGACACCTAACTCCTGAGCGCCTTGATAAATGTCGTCCCGATTAACTGATCGCGCGAAAGCTTTGTCTTTCAACTTTTTCCTGACCGACTTCACTTCCATGTCGTCCAGGCTGCGCGACGGGCGGACGAGGGCGCACGCTACCAGGAAACCGCACAGCTCATCGGTAGCAAACAAAGCCCGGGCCATGTCGGTGTCGCGCGCCACGTTTGTGTAGGTGGCGTGGCCCATGATCGCTTTGATGAACCGCTCCGAGTAACCGCGGCCACACAAAATGTTGGCGCCCGTGAATGGATGCTGGTCTGCCGCCGGAAACATTTCGTAATCGAAGTCGTGCAACAGCCCTACCAGGCCCCATTCGTCCGGGTCGGCGTCGGCTCCGCCATAACGTCCGGCGCACGCGCGCATTGCCGTCTCAACCGCGACTGCGTGCTTTCGCAGGCTGTCGCCCTTGGTGTATTCGCACAAGAGTTCCCAGGCTTCGTCTCGGTTCGGCATGCTGATATCGATTGTGTTATTGGTGCGATGAGAAAACTAACACGAGTGAAGATTGCGGAACAAGTTGGTTTGCCCTCTAACCTGTTATTGGACAGGACACAGCGTAAGACATTCAGAACAAGAACAGAAGTGAAGACCTCAATTGTGTAACGGGTCCTGCGCGGGCCTAAACGTTGTCTTTGTCTTCCGTGTCCTCTGTGGTCAGAACTCGCGCGCCACAATCACAAGCCCTTCGCCCGGTAACCCGGGCGCGCTCGCACTGAGACTTCCTTGCGAGATGTCTTCACCTGGATCTTTCGGTAAGCCCCATCCTGGTTCTTGTTGCTGGGATAGTAACCCAGCAGGTATTGCGTTCGAAGTTCATCCGCGATCGCCGCGAAGGCCTGCGGCAATGAAGCAACTGTGTCCGCGCGATAAAGGTGACCAGCGGATCGATCCGCGAGATCGTGCAGATAACTGTCGGCCATGAGGTAAAGATTATCCAGCATACCGCTGATCGTATCGTTCTTTGGAGCGGTCCTTGGGGGTTGAGACGGACCGGGATTCCGATTGGGATCACGATTGGGATCCCGGTTTCTCGGGTCGGATCTCGGGGTGGTGTCCGGGAAAGGGTCCGTTGGGGACGTGCTGGGCGGCAGCCGATTTTGCCGACCAAAAATAACAGAAGGCGGAGGGATCGGAAGCGTGCCCCGCGGCTGGGCCGGAACCGGAAACGGATCGCTGCTTGGAAAAGTCGTCGGGGTTGTTCCGTTGGGCGGCTGACGCAACACGCTTGTCGTAGGCAGCCCGACACCGGTGCTTTCCGCTTCCTGTTTACGCGCGAGTTGTTCCGTCTCAGCGCGAGTGTCGAAGCGAATGGGATAGACAATCACTCCCGACTCGTCAAGATCGCGAATCGTGCTCTCGAAAGTTGAGCTCTCGCTATGCCAATCCATGCCATCGGTAAAGATCACAATCGCTTTGCGCTGTTGAATTGGGCGCAGGCTGTTGAGCGCCAATTGCACCGCGTCGTACACCCGGGTGTCATGAGCGGTCCGCGTCTTCGAAATCGCGTCGCGCAGAATTGCTTTGTTGCTGGTGAAATCGGTCCAATCGTGCAACTGACCGTCAAAGGAAATAATCTTCACTTTGTCGTTGGGCCCAAGTTGATCGAGGAAGCCTATTGCCGCGCGCTGGATCTGCGCCAACTTCTCCTGTGTGCTGTCGCTCGTGTCCAGCATCAGCACCACGTCAAAGGGCGCATTCACCGTGGCGAGAAAAGAAATTTCCTGGGGCACCCCGTCTTCGGACAATTTGAATTCCTCTCTTTTCAGGTCGGCGATGTAGCTCCCGGTGCGGGAGCTCGCGATTACCGGAACCGTCACCAGATTAGTGTCAATCTTGAGAGTCTCGACCTCTTGATCCTGGGGAGGAGGCGCCGGCTTTTGAGCAGAGGTCTGAGCGATCGCGTGCGCGCCAAACAGAAAGATCATTACAAGCAGCGCGTGCACAGAGGGTTTCATAGTATTTGAGCGTAACTTCTTTCGGATGCCGGAAAGAAACGTTGAGTTGTCGGCCGGGAAGACGATGGCATTCTATGCCCATTCTTGAGTGGCGCCAACTGTTTCTGGGCCTGAGTAAGACCGACTCTGCGCCCGACGGTGGGGACGGCGTTTATGCGGGATTTTCGCGCCCTCCCTAACGTCGGGCTAACTGCCTTGTCGCCGGCCACAAACACTCACTCAGTAGTACTTCATCAACGAAATCCTGTAGAGTTGCGCCAATGGATTTTCTCCATAACTCACTGCAACTGATCGAGCACTACATGCTGACCTACGGTTATTGGGCCGTTTTTTTCGGCGTCATGCTCGAGAATGCCGGCGTGCCGGTACCGGGCGAAACGATTCTCCTGGTTGCCGGGTACTTCGCCTCGACGGGCGTCTTCCGGGCTCCCCTCGTGATGCTGGTTGCGGCCACGGGCGCCATCGTCGGCGACAACATCGGCTTTGCTATCGGTCATCATTACGGCCGCGGATTTCTAATCCGCATCGGCCGGTTCTTGTTCCTGACGCCAAAACGGATCGAGTACATGGAAAATTATTTTAAGAACCATGGCAACAAAACGATCCTGGTTGCGCGCTTTATTACAGGACTGCGTGTCTTCGCCGCCCTGCTTGCGGGGGCATCAAAGATGCGTTGGCGCGTATTTTTTATCTACAACGTCGCCGGCGCAGTCTTGTGGTCATTCGTAATAACACTGCTCGGCTATTTGTTCGGACAAAGTTTACCTCTACTCGTAAAATGGGTAGGACGAACGGGCACAATATTGCTGATTGTGGCGATCGTTTTCGGCCTCGTAATGTGGCGCGTTCAGCGTCATCGGAAAGCTAAATGAGGAGCGTGCTGCTTTCGCACTCCGAGGCCGATGGCGAGCTGGCGATCTATCTTGAGAAATCGGCCGTGCGTGTTTGGGCCTCGCCCGTGTTGGCAATCGCTGACCCCCCCGATAATTCCCAGTTGATCGAAACGATCAACAATCTATTCGGTTATGACTGGTTGATTCTGAAGAATGAGCGCGCGGCTGACTATTTCCTGCGTAGCTTTCTCAAGGATCATCAGCCGGAAGAGTTGGCAGAGCTGCGCGTACTTACGCTCGGCGCCGAAGCGGTTGAGAAGGCTGCCCACTTTCGCGTTCATGTAGACATAACGCTCGATCGGTTCGCGAATGCAAAAATCTTCTCTGAAATCGAATCCTACTGCCACAATCGGAAATCACTTGCGCGTCTGAACTTTCTGGTTCCGAGCGCAAGTGTCTCTCGCGAACATTTCGAGCAACAACTCGAGGATGCCGGCGCGCGCACGGATGCAGTCAGGGCCTACCAGACGTGTTCCGCCGATAGTCGTCTGGTTCGGCTAAAAACTCTGCTGGCTGGCGGAGGAATTGACTGCATAGTCTTCACCCGACCCGCGGCGATCAGCGAGTCCGCTGAACTGCTCGACACCGATGATCTGCCGCGACTGTTTAGCGGACTGACTATCGCTTGCCGCGATGAAGCAACCCATGCCGTCGCGATAGAATTTGGGCTAAGCCAGAGCTCAGTGCCCCACGACCCGTCCCCGGCCGCACTCGTCAACCTCATCAACGCTCCCGGTAAGCGAGTCGCTTAATTCGTCAAGCAAGTTATCAACTTGCCTTACATTCCGTGTGCTACACTGAAAATTGATGAAGGGCCGCGTTCTCATCATCGACAACGATCGCGAACACTGCGAACTTCTCAGTGCCAGCATGCAAGCGTTCGGCTACGACGTCCGCACTGCTAATGCAAGCCCGGCGGCAATCGAAGTCGCGGAAGCATTTTCTCCCACTGCGATCGTGACGGATCCCTCTGCAGACAGTTTCGATCCGTTCGCTTTGCTGCGAGCGTTACGCATCCAGCAACCACACACGCCGATCATTCTGACCGCGCGCAATAGCTCAATTGAGACCGCTTTGCGCGCAATTCAGGACGAAGGCGCTTATCACTATTTCGAAAAACCTGTCGATCCGGAAAAATTTTTACCGGTCCTGGAGCGGGCTGCGGAACTGGCCGAGACACGCCGGGAGAACGAGATTCTGCGCCGGCAGTTGCGCGATCGGGGAGCCTTCGGTGAATTGATTGGCAACTCGGAAACGATGCAGAGAGTTTACGTGCTGATCGAACAAGTCGCTTCTTCTTCAGCCTCAGTTCTAATTACCGGTGAATCCGGCACAGGCAAGGAGCTCGTCGCTCGCACAATTCATAATCTGAGCCCGCGTCGAAATGCACCATTCCTGGCCATTAACTGTTCGGCAATTCCCGACACGCTGATGGAATCCGAGTTGTTCGGGCACGAAAAAGGCGCATTCACGGGCGCCGTTTCGCGCCGGCATGGCTGTTTCGAATTAGCGAATCTGGGCACACTTTTGCTGGACGAAATCGGCGAGATGCCCACTCTGCTTCAGGCCAAACTTCTACGGGTGCTCGAAGAGCGCGTGGTCCACCGGCTCGGCAGCCGCAAGGATGTTTGTGTTGATGTTCGCTTGCTCGCCGCTACCAACAAAGAACCGCATGATGCGGTGCGCGATGGAATGCTGCGCGAAGATTTGCTCTATCGACTGAACGTAATTTCCATTCATCTGCCGCGGCTGTCGGAGCGTCTTGAGGATTTGCCACTGCTCACGCAACATCTGATTACGCGGCTGGCAGCTAAACACAACCGTCCCGCGCGCTTCATCAGTCCGGCAGCTTTGGATGCCCTGCGCTATCATTCGTGGCGCGGTAACGTCCGCGAACTACGCAACGTAATCGAGCGGGCAGTTGTTATTTGCTCGGGCGAACAGATCGAGCGGCATCACTTCGCTCCCTATCCTTTTGATCAGCGGCAAAAGCTGCGCTCCGAAGACACGGTGACGTTTCCCGTCGGTACGCCACTCAGAGAGATTGAGCGACAGATGATCCTGCGGACACTGGACAAGACCCGCAACAACAAAACGCGGGCCGCACAGTTGCTGAATATCAGCCTGAAGACGTTGCATAATAAGTTAAATGATTATCGGGCGCGCGGACTGCTTAGCGACTGGGATCATGGAAAATGAGTCGCGGTTACTTCTCTTCTTTATCGACGGCCTCGGGATCGGCACGCGCGGTCCTCATAACCCCTTCGATGGGTTGAGTGACTCAGCCCCCCTGGCAGTTTTTCAAGACGAAACTTCGGAGTTGCCCTTTGCGGGGGTAATGGTATCGACCGATGCGTGTCTCGGCGTAGAGGGTCGTCCGCAGAGCGCCTCGGGACAAACCACGATTCTCACCGGTATTAATGCGCCGAAAATCATCGGCACGCACAAACAAGGTTTTCCTAACCGCGCGCTTCTCGACATCATCCGCGAGCACTCAATTTTTCTTCAATTGAAGAACCACGGCATCGAGTCGGTCACTTTCGCCAACACGTACACGAAAAGATTTTTTGAGCGTCGGCCGCGGTGGATTTCAGCCACCACTGCCGCCGTCGAAGCTGCCGGCGTGCGGTTCAATGTCGTCGAAGATCTGCGTGCGGGCCGCGCAGTCTATCACGATTTCACCAATGAAATGCTGATTGAGCGCGGCGAGGTTGTGGATGCGCGGACGCCAGAAGAAGCCGGTCGCGTGCTCGCAAAGATAGTTCGTGCCCACAGGTTCAGCCTGTACGAGTATTTCATCACCGACAAGATCGGGCATGCACAGGACTATGAGGCCGCGCGGCGGGCGCTGCCAAAGCTGGCAGGGTTTATTCGCGCCGTCCTCAAGAACCTCGATTTGGCAAAAACCAACGTAATTCTTGTCAGCGATCACGGCAACATCGAAGACTTGTCCGCGCGAAACCACACATTGAATCCAGTACCGACAATGATCTGGGGCAGAAATGCCGAAACGATCGGGTCGCGCATCAGGACCCTCGCAGATATCACACCCGCGATCGTAGATACTCTAACGGCAAAGGTCCGCGCGTGCGGAAACGAACGATAACAATTAGAAAATGAAGTTCGACAAGAACAACCCGAAAGAGATCTTCGCGTGGAAGATGTATGACTGGGCCAATTCTGCATTTTACACGACCGTGGTCGGCGCGCTCTTCGGTCCTTATCTGACTGACGTAACCCAGCGCGTCGTGGGCGAGAACGGGGTGGTCATGCCACTTGGGCCGTTCGGATCGATCACAGCTAAGTCATTCTTTCCGACCTGCGTGTCAATTGCTGTCCTCCTGCAGGTGTTCGTTCTTCCCGCCATGGGCGCGGTCGCTGATTACTCACGCCTGAAAAAGCGGCTGATGGCCCTCGCCTGTTACGTCGCGGTGGCGGCGACTTGCCTCTTGTATTTCGTGACCGGCCGTCTTTATCTGCTCGGCGGATTGCTATTTATTGTCGCGAATCTCGGCTTTGGTGCGTCGAATGTCCTGTACAACAGCTTTTTGGGTGAAATAACTACTGAGGATCAACGCGACAAAGTCTCAAGTCGGGGTTTTGCGTACGGGTATCTGGGTGGCGGCCTTTTGCTGGGCCTGAATTTCCTGCTTGTTAACAATGCCTCGAGACTTGGCATGGGCACCGCAATGGCGGTGCGCCTATCGCTCCTTTCCGCAGGCGTCTGGTGGGGCGGTTTCGCGCTCATCACTTTCGCCACGCTAAAAAACCGCCAGCCTGTTAAAGCCCTGCCACAAGGCAAAACATTTTTGACCATCGGTTTCAGTGAGCTGGGAAGAACGTTTCGCGAGCTTAGCCGCCTGCCGCAAACCCTTAGATACTTGATTGGTTATCTTTTTTATAACGACGGGATACAAACCGTGATTAGCATGGCGTCGGTATTTATTGCGCAGGAACTCTTTAAAGAGCGTGGCTTGGAAACAGATCAATCGTTCTTATTGTTAATCTTCCTGCTGGTCCAATTCGTAGCGATCTTTGGCGCCCTGTTGTTTGAGCGACTGGCTTATCTGATCAATACGAAAAATGCGATCCTGGTTTCGCTGCTCATCTGGTCGGCAATTGTAATTTATGGTTACGCGTTTCTTTATACGACAAAAGAAGCATGGGTGATGGCTTCAGTGATCGCGATCGTCCTGGGCGGATCACAGGCTCTGTCGCGTTCGCTGTTTTCCCAGATGATTCCGCGCGGTCGCGAAGCGTCCTTCTTTGGAATCTATGAGGTTTCAGAGCGAGGGACTTCATGGTTGGGGCCGTTCGTCTTCGGCGCGGTTGTGGCGGCCACCAACTCTTACCGGCACGCGCTGCTGTCGTTGATAATTTTCTTCGTGGCTGGAACCGTGGTCCTGTATTTCACCAATACGGCCAGAGCGATTCACGAGTCTGGCAACCTGCTTCCTCAGGAAGCCGCAAAAGAAACCTAAGCGCTGCGTTTCTTAGGTGCGGCTTTTCCGCCTAAGCATTCCGCCGAACAGAACAACATCTCTCCCGAGCGAGGAGTGAGCGCGCGCGTAATTGGAATCCAAACCCCACACGTGGCGCAGCGCACAAGCTTTTCAGTCTCGTTTTGACGTTTTGGTTTCGCAGCTTGAGTTTGAAACTGCCGAAAGGCGTTGATTAAAGAACGGATCGTTCTGAGATAAGGGCGAAGCCTGCGGTACAGCAGAACCAACAGCAGAGCAAGGAGCGCTATTACTACAAGATACTTCAAAGTACCATCGGCGGCAGAAGAAACGCTTTCCTACGATCGGTCGTCATCACGTTTGGCTTCCGTGGGCGCATAGGGCAAATCATCCCGGCGGCGCCGCGGAAATGGATCGGTGGCGCGTCTCCTGGTCGGTGAATTCGGCCCGCGTCGGTCAATGCTCCCGGCCGGAAGATTGCGACCATGAATTGCTTCCGTAAGAATGCGTGTGATCTCCTGCGAAAGGGTCCGGTGTTCCGCGGCGGCGCGCCGGCGGAGAGACTCTTTCAATTCGTTTGGAACATAAGCTCCAATGAACACTCCTTTGCGGTTAGCCATTGTTGGGGGGTCTCCTTATGGTAACAATCTAACGCTGGCGAACAAGAGGCGCGCATCGTCGGCGCGCGACAGGACTGTATTATTCGAAGAATTCCTTTCGAGGACTGGCGCCTTGCAATTTGAGAGCAAGCCTGTAAGCCGAATTCTGTCTCCCGATGATTTCGCATCGGGACGGCAATCATTCCTCTAGCCCAACCGTTGCCGGTTGGATCAAGCGACCTACCCGGAGGCTTCGGGCGGGCAGCCCTGTTAACGCCTCCCTATTTGGTCTTGCACCGCGAGGAGTTTGCCTGGCCGCGCATGTCACCACGCGCGCCGGTGCGCTCTTACTCAAATCAAATCTGAAACTGATCTCAGATTCGAGATTAGCCCACTCGGGCCGCACCGTTTCACCCATCACCCTGTGTTCCAGATTTGAGATCTCAAAATCTGAGCCCCACGGGCTGGTCTGTTCTCTGTTGCACTTGTCGTCACCCGAGTCTTTCCTGATCTTGAGATTTCAATGAAATTCGAGATCCAAATCGACCCGGACGCCCCGCCGTTAGCGGGCTCGCTGCCCTTTGGTGTTCGGACTTTCCTCTCCTTCGATCCTTCGCATCTCAAATCTGAGATTGGGAGTCGAAGCAGCGATCACCCGACTTGCTCTCTTTGCAAGACGCGTCATTATAACACGAGTGTTCAACGGGTACAGCCAGAAACTTGCAGTGCTAAATCCACTAAGTAAGGCTTTTTTTGAGGTTTGCCGGCGTCTTTATTTCAGGCGAAGTATTTAAGCCCGATCCGCAGATGATTGAGACCTGACATTGGAAGCGTCGAGACTACAACCCACGTCATCAACGAGTGCGATATCGCGAGCGCGAACAGATTAGGCGCCCGCTGATAGACGAAGGCCCAGACAAGTCCCCCGATAAAAGTCACCACCATTAACCACGGATTGGGAAAATGCAGGAACGCGAAAACGACGGCGGTGAGAACGATGCTGCGCGCGCCTTTACGCCAAACAATCTGCGCGCGGCGGTTGATAAAACCCTGGAGCACGTACTGTTGTACAAAGCCCCAGGCGAAACCAAGCGCGAGCTGGCCCACAATAGGCCGCTCCGGATGCCAGCGGAGAAGGTCGGGCCTTGTCCCGAAGCTTAGGCCTAACCCCACGCAAAAAACCAGGACAACAGTCATGGGCAGCAGTAGTAGTTTCAACGCCCGAAAAACATTGTCTAATCGAAACCCCAGCTCCCGCAAGCTCTCCCTTCGCAAAACATGCGAAAGGATGACAAGGACAAAAGCGAAAGCGGTAGGTATCGCGACTATCAGCTTTGAACGGCCGGCGGCCGCTGAAAGGATCCACTCAGCGATCAGAGCCGAGGAGAAGAGCGAGGCAATCTCCCAGCCTGCCAAAGCCCGGTCGCTGGGAACACTCGATCCATTTGTTGAGCTCGGGGAGTGTGCTTGAGGTTCTGTGTTCATCACGGGCCGATTCGAAAGCGATATGGTTTTCCGATTAGCTGTAGCGTGCGGCGCGCTCCCGCTCCGTTCGCGTGCACCGCATACACACTCGCCTGATGATCGCCTGACGACAGTTGCGGCGTCGCAAACCTGAACCCGTGCCAGTCATCCGGCGCGCGTTTTGCCTCATGAACGTCCGGCCGATATTGATTAGCCACCGAGTCGCCCGCAAATCTGTCGTCGATAAACAATTGGACCTCTACCCGGGCCCAGGGATTAGCCTGGTCAACGGCCCAGCCTGTAATTGCATTGTCGTCTGCCTGGTCCAAAACTCCGCGGAGGTTCGGGTTAGTCGTGACGAAATAGAAACCGACAGCCACCGCCGTTATCAGCAAAGCTTCGGCCATCGACTTTGATATTAGAAGATGAATCAGGCGCGCGCGCGATTTATTGTCCATGCCAGACGGTCTTCGAAGTTTACCGCGTGCACCGATCCTGTCAACCGCGGACGAGTTGCAGACATAAAAAGAGGCGGTATTACCGCCTCGCAAGGAATCTGACGTTGCGTTAAATAGTTCTTTAAGTTCCGCGCGTGACTTCAATCCTGTCGCCGGCCTCGATCAACGGATCCGGTGTCTTCCCCTGCTCAATTGCGCGCAAATTGTATTCGCTGGTTGAGAGAAAACCCTGGCGATTTCGACGCGCTACTTTCACCGTCTTTACCGTCGCAGAGGTTGCACCTGCCGACAATATCGCCTGCGTCAAAGTCATTCCTTGCCGAAACGATTTCTCGCCCGGCGAAGCAACATCGCCGCCCACGTAAACGTATTGCTGTGTCGCGGCGTTGTTCGCGCTAATCTTAATTGTGTCACCCGCGAATACCAGAGTGGCCATCGACTGATCATCTTTCAGGGACAGCGGCGGGCCTTCCTTGCCATTGTGCGTGATGGTTAAGGTGTTGGCTTCCGCGCGCAACGTTGCTTGAGCCAGGAGGGCATACGCGGGCATTGCTTCCCGCCTCAAAGATTTCCAGCCCGGGCTTTCAACAAGGCCGGTGATAACGACCCCATGACTCGCGTAGTCGCGCACGCTGACGTTTACTTTCACAGCCCTGATTACTTTGATTTGTGCTGCCAGCAATCTGCCGATTTCATCCGGCGTTAAGCCGTCAACTGAAATTGGACCATCGAGAAGCGGATACTCCAGGGTGCCATTTTTTAAGACAGTGAACAATGTCGATTCGCGCGCGGGCGTATTGGACAAACGAATGTCAAGCACGTCCCCCACGCCCACTTTGTAAGTCGTCGTTGCTATTATTGGCCGGGGCGAAGTTGCAGTGCGCGGGCCAGGAACAGAGGTTGTGGTATCCGCGATGAGCATCGTCGGTTGAACGAGTTTCCGCCTCGTCTTCGTTTCCTCAGCGATCGGCGATTTTTCGCGGGGCCGCTCGAGTGCCTGTTGAGGACGCACTATGACCGAAGTATTTCCCCATACCGGCTGAGGATTCTGTAGTTCTTTCTGTGTGCCAGAAGCGACATCGCCCGTCTGCAAAAGAGATTTCTGGCGCTCAGCATGATTCGAGACTTTGGGGCCCACGACTCGATCGCGGACCGCGTTTGAGTCGGAAGAAGTGGGTTGAATCGGCGATTGGCGTTCTTCGGTGCGGGTTTGCGCTGACACCAGCGCGGGAATGATCGCCAGCAAAGCGATGGAAAGAAATCGTTTCATAGCACTCGGTCGGTTCGGGCCGTCATCGGTAGCTAGCCGGGCACTGGCTCGCCAATCGACATGTTCGCACGCCCGAAAAGACATCAGGCCTCCCATTCTCTATAAATGACGGAAGCCGCTAATTTTTCAGAAAGTCGTTTTGTTTATGAAGAGAAAGTTTTAGGCGTCCGTGCCTGGCTTACGGGGTCTTTGCCTGCGGGGTGAGGAGCTCGCCGGCGACATGAATTCCTTCTTTGCCCGCCTCGCGAACACGTCGCGAAACCTCGGCGAGCGATTCATCGGCTGACTGGTCGGCGAGTTTCAGAATCATCGGGAGATTGACACCGGTTACAACTTCGATGCCCGGGTTGTCGAGAAACATCGACGCAATGTCCGTAGGTGCGCCACCGAACATGTCAGTTAGCAGCAATACGCCGCGCCCCTGCGAAACGCGGGCAATCGCTCGCTCCAGCTCCGCCCGGGCCACATCGATGTCGTCGTGCCAATCAATCGAAGCCGGCGTGACATGTGGCATCGGTCCGATGATCATTTCGGCGGCCGCAATGAACTCGGTGGCCAGATGTCCGTGAGTAAGAATCACTCCGCCTATTAATGGCGGTGAATCCGATTTGGGTTTTTCGGCGTCGATAACTTTCATGTTTTACGCTTCGCGGATTGCTCTGCACTGAAGCGGCGTTTATGAGCATCCGCCTTTCGAATATCTCGATGCATTGCGCGCGCGTCGAAGCCGGCGCGCCTCAACCGCCTGGTTAGCTCGTTAGCAATCATGACTGACCGGTGGCGGCCGCCGGTACAGCCGATGCCAACCGTGACGTATGACTTTCCTTCGCGTTGATACTGCGGCAGGAGGTAATACAACAAATCGGCAAACCGGGTCAGTGTTTCTTCAACTTCGGGTTGATTCTTCAGGTATTTTGCTACGCGCCGGTGAGCGCCCGTTAGAGATCGCAACTCGTCGATAAAAAACGGATTAGGTAGATGACGCACATCGAATAGCAACTCCATATCCCGAGGCGTGCCGAAGCGGTGGCCAAAACTCAACACCTCGACGCGCATCGATCCCGCCTCGCCACTGGCGCTAAACCGGTTGAGAATGAGTTTGCGCAGGGAATGAACCGTATGATCCGAAGTGTCGACAACTTCGTCTGCGAGCGCGCGCAGGGGCGTCATGGTTTTGCGTTCGGTGCGAATTGCGTCTGGCAGTCCCCGGTCCCGCTCTGCCGGATGAGGACGCCTTGTCTCGCTAAAACGACGAGCGAGGATCTCATTAGAAGCCTCAAAGAACATGACAGAGACAGTTAAGCGCTTTCGCAGGTCCTGCAACTGCTTGGAAAATTCCGTAAGAAAATGTCCCTCGCGGAAACTTATGACCAGCGCGGCGCGATCGATCCGGCCGCTTTCGTGATCGCCGGCGCGCACCAGGCGCGCAAATGTCGGGAGCAAGGTCAGAGGCATGTTGTCGACGCAGAAATACCCCAAATCTTCAAACGCATTAACGGCGGATGACATTCCGGAACCACTCAAGCCGGTAATGATCACGATATCGGGGGCGTTTTGATGATGGCGCTTGTCTGGCGTCACGATGCAGGGACCTGTCCTGAGGATAGTGGCGTTAGCTCTGTATTGCCAACCAGTTTGGTCGTGATGTCAGCCAACTCGGCCGACGGTTACCGAGGGCTCAATTAATGCACGCTCGAAACCTCGATGACGGCCGGGTAAATGATCGTGGATTAGCAACACCCCGTTCACCTGCTACCATCGAGTGCAGTCTAATCGAATCACGGAAAGACTGCGAACCGCCAGCATATGATTGAAGTGGCAGCGTGTGCGCCCGCATTACGAACCCGGTGCGCATCGGGCGCGAACCCCATAAAGCGAAAAGGAGCAACGCCGGTGGCGCTGCTCCTTCAGCTTGATTACCTGGCAGAGCATTCACGGTTCGATCAAACCGAAGTTGCCGTCTTGCCGCTTGTATAAGACTCCGACGCGACTGGTGTCCGCGTCGCGAAACACGATGAAATGGTCAGCTTTGGAGGAGAGGTGTAAAGCTGCCTCTTCGGCGGTCATCGGCTTCACCCGGTAGCGGCGCGCATTAATGATGCTGACCGGGGCGGGGGCTGCTTTCAGATCGCCGTCGGGATTGGGAGCGGCAACCGAGGTTTTCATCGAGGTGTGTTTGCGATCGATGATTTTCTTTTTTAGCTTCAGGGCTTGCTTTTCGATCTTGCCAATCGCGCGGCTGAGGGCCATATACATATCCGCGTTGGTGTCGGCCGCCTTAAGCGTATGATCCAGCCAATGAACGATTACTTCACCTGTCTGTCGATTCTTTTCGACGGCGAGAATCACATGAACAGGCACGTCGGTCCCATTGAAAATTGATTGCAGCTTGCTGAATTGGTCCTCTACATGACTACGAATTGCGGGTGTAACTTCGATGTGACGACCGGTATATTCAAACGTCATTTCTGTTCTCTGCCCTCCTGGAGCGCGCACTTTCCGCCGGTTAGACTACGGCCTTTCGCTCGCGCGAGCCCGGTATGCGCATCTGATCGCGATACTTGGCCACCGTTCGCCGCGACAATTTGATTCCGTCCTTCACCAGTATTTTTACCACTTGATCGTCTGTAATTGGGTTGTAGGAGTCTTCTTCTTCTATCAATTTTTTGATCTTTAACTTAATTATTCGCGTTGAAACCTCTTCTCCCTCTTCATTCAGCATCCCTTCGGTGAAAAAGCGGCGCAGTTCGATGACCCCCTGCGGAGTATGGGCGTATTTGCGATTGACCACGCGCGACACTGTGGACAGGTGCATCCCGATGTCTTCGGCAATATCTTTCAACATCATCGGCTTGATGTACTCGACTCCCTTATCCAGAAAATCCTTCTGCCGGTTTACGATCGATTCCACGACGCGATAAATCGTCTGGCGGCGATGTTCTATGTTGCGCAGTAAATCAACTGCCGAGCGCATCTTCTCTTTAATAAAGTTGCGGGTCTCTTTGGTAGTCGTTCCCTGTGACAACATCTGTTGATAAGTCGGATTGATGCGCAGGCGCGGACTGCCATCATCCGCGAAGTAGATTACGTATTCGCTGTTCTCTTCCAGCTTCTCGATATATATTTCCGGCGAAATAAGAATCGGCTCTTCCGAGGTGTAGCGACGGCCGGGATATGGATCGAGCGTGCGAATGAACTGCAATTCAGCTGCGAGGGTTTCGATGTCGACGCCTATCTGTTTTGAAAGATGCGGCAGTTTATGTTGCTGCAACTCCGGCAGGTGATCGCGAATTAATTGAGTGGCCAGCCGATCAGTCTCTCCGCGCGCTTCGAGTTGGGCCATCAGGCATTCGCGCACGTCGCGCGCGCCACAACCAATCGGCTCCAGCCGCATCACAATCGCCCGCGCCCGTTCAACTATTTCTTCTAACCAGCCGCCAAGCGCTGAAATTTCTTCGTTCGAAGCCGTTAGCCGCCCGTCCGGATCCAGATTTCCGATCACACACTCGGCCGCATCGCTGACTGGTCCCTCAGGAGAGTCCATGTGCAATTGCCATTCGAGGTGTTCGCTTAACGACGGCGCTTTGGTAAGAAACTGTTCGAAGGTGGGCGCGTCTTCCTTGTATTCGAACTCCTGGGTCTTGTAACCCGGATCCAGGTAATCCTGAAACTCGCGGCCAAAATCTACTTCTTCAAAGGGATCGCGCGACGCCTCCGGCGCCAACTCCTCGCCGGCCTCGAGACTTGCTCCCTCGGCGTCCGCATTAGGCGCAAACTCAGTCTCGCTTTCGGGCAAAGAGCTTTCTGCTTCAAATTCGCCGGACCCATTCGAGGACGGCTCGCCCATCTCCGGCACGTTGGTCTCGACGCGGGGGGCGTCAAAGTTCTCAATTTCTCCGCCGCTGGCCATGTGATCGAGAATTTTCTCGGCGAGTTCGCGGGCTTCTTCCTGGGTCGCAACCTCTTCCAGCACCGGATTCTCAGTCATCTGCTGCTGAATCAGTTCAGACAATTCAAGCGTAGTCATCTGCAACATCTCGATGCGTTGACGCAGCTGCGGCGTCAGCACGAGACGTTGGGAAAGACTGGTAGTAAGCCTAACGGACATACGTTAATGATTTCTCGCTTAATTGCCGGGGGAAGAATTCGCGGTTAACCGCTCGCAGGGATTATAACTCATGGCGCTGGGGATTGTGCATTCGGATTTATATTGGAGTGAGCCCGGCGGCGCGCCCGTAAGCCCATGGGGGAGATGCGCCGGTCACAATCACATTCGAAATTTTTCACCCAGATACAAACGGCGCACATCCGCGTCTTCAGTCAAGGAGCGCGGCGGCCCCGAACGAAATATTCTTCCTTCCGCCATGATGTAGGCGCGGTCCGTTACCCCGAGTGTTTCGCGCACATTATGATCCGTAATCAAAATGCCTATGCCGCGCCCGCGCAGGTAAAGAATCACACTTTGAATATCGTCGACGGCCTTGGGATCGATTCCGGCAAAAGGTTCGTCCAGCAGAATGAACTGCGGCTCAGTGGCCAGCGCGCGAGCAATTTCGGTGCGCCGGCGTTCCCCTCCCGAGAGTGAATCGCCGCGGGTGTTGCGCACATGTTCAATGCCGAACTCCTGGAGCAATTCTTCGACGCGCTTGCGCTGCTCTCTGCGGCGGAGTCCGGTGGCCTCAAGAACTGCCAGAATATTTTCGGCGGCCGTCATCTTACGAAAGATCGAAGGCTCTTGCGGCAAATACCCAAGGCCCAGGCGGGCGCGCAGATACATAGGCAACCTGGTTACGTCTTCGCCGCTTAGATGGACCTTGCCGGCCTCAGGCGTCTCAAGGCCGATAATCATATAAAATGTGGTGGTCTTGCCCGCGCCATTCGCACCCAGCAAACCGACGACTTCCCCCGGCTCGACATGTAGCGAGACGTCATCGACGACGCGCCGCCGCCCATATGATTTACGCAAGCCAAAAGCAGCCAGCGCGTGACCTGACGGAGATTCAGGCCGCGGCGAATCGTTCGTTCGCGTCTTAGGCTCTGGCGAAGAAATGATCGAGGCTGTTTCCATCAATTATTTGGAAAATACTCTAACCGGGCTGAGTGCCGCGCGAACAAATGCTTTTACGCGCGAAGAATCTTTTTTTCCTGGAGATAACTCGAGCCGGCTACAAGCATCGACGGCATAAGGTTTCACGCGTCTTATAGCCTCAGCGACGTTTTCCGGCGAAAGACCGCCAGACAGGAAAAACTGTGTGACGAGCTCTCGCGTCCGGCTCGCGATCTCCCAATCAACAATCTTTCCGGTACCGCCGCGAAGATTACTGTGAAAGGCGTCCAGCATAATCGCCTCAACGGGGTAGTTAGCGGCAGTCCGCGGTTGAAAGGAATCGGTTACTCGCAGGGCCTTGATGATCATTGTGCCTTTCAGGACTGATTTCAAATCAGCGCAATAGGCCACGGATTCATCGCCATGAAGTTGCACCGCATCGACAGTCGAAGTGCGCATTGTTTCGATTAATGATTCAACAGTCTCATCAACAAAAACTCCGACGGCAACAAACCCGGTTTCACGCTTGAGACCGTCAATGATCTCCCGAGCTTGTTCCGGTTGAATGAATCGGGGACTCGGGCGATAAAAATTAAAACCCAACATGTCGGCGCCGGCTTCAAGGGCGAGGCGCCCGTCGTCAAGATTCGTGATGCCGCAAATCTTAATCTTGACCATTGTTTACGACGTCGTTACGCCTTCGCGCGTTTGCCCTAATTCCCTGAGCAAGGTTTCGGCATTGTCAGCCCTCATCAAGGTCTCGCCGATTAAAAATCCGTGGTAGCCCGCATCGCGCAGGCGATTTATGTCCGCTCTGGTCTCGATCCCGCTTTCGCTGATCAAGGTCACCCCAGGGGGCGCGCAATCAGCCAATTCAATCGACGTCGATAGTGATACTTCGAACGTCGCGAGGTTTCGATTATTGACGCCGATGATGTTTGCGCCGCACCTAATCGCTCGTTGCATCTCCTCGCGCGTGTGCACCTCAACCAGCGCATCCATCGCTAATTCGTTTTCCGTCAGCTGACGCAGACTCTTCAAACTATCATCGGCCAGCGCGGCGACGATCAGTAACAAAGCGTCGGCTCCTGCGGCTGCCGATTCGTAAACCTGATAATCATCGATGATGAAGTCCTTACGCAGGATAGGAACAGACACCTGCTGTCGCACAGTGCGCAAATCATCCAGCAAGCCGGAAAAGAAATCTTCTTCCGTCAACACAGAGATCGCGGCAGCTCCGCCGCCTTCGTACGCCCGCGCGGCCGGCCCCGGCTCGGCAGCGGCAGCAATGATTCCTTTTGACGGCGAGCGGCGCTTAAACTCGGCAATGATGTTGATTCGATCATCGCGGGCCAGTGCCGCGCGCAGAGCGTGCGGACGAGCTGTTTCGCGTGCCTGCCGCGCAGTTACTTCCACGACGGCCCGCGGTAGAGCGTCTTTGGACAGCGCAATCCGCCGCTTTTTCTTCTCGATAATCTCGGCCAAACGACTCATAATCTCATTGCATTGTTGCGCTGACGGTATTGGTGGCCGCTCTTAGACTCTCCAGTTTGCGCATAGCAGCGCCGCTGTCAATGCTCTTTTCAGCAATTCGTGCTGCCTCGTGCAAGTCGTGAGCAGCGTCGCCCACTTTCAAGGCGGCGGCCGCATTTGCGACAATTAGGTGTCGAGCTGCATCTCGCCGCTCGCCAGACAGGATCGTCTGGATCATCGAGGCACTTGCTTGTGCGTCGTCGCATCGCAGCTCAGCTATTTCGCCGCGCGGCAAACCGAAATCTTCCGGGGCAATCTCGAATGTGCGAATTTCACCCCGGGTCGTTTCGGCCACAAAAGTTCGATCGGCAACTGTTATTTCATCCAGACCATCGGCGCCATGAACGACCCACGCATGTTCAGTTCCGAGCGCGCGCAGCGTCTGCGCCATCGAGTTAAGCAAATCACGACTCCACACCCCAATGATCTGCCGCGGAGCGCCGGCGGGGTTCGTCAACGGGCCCAGCAAATTAAAGGTCGTGTGTACGCCGAGCTCTCGTCGAATGCCGGCAACCCGCGCGGTGGCGCCGTGATAGAGGGGCGCGAACATGAAACAAATCCCGACATCGTTCAAGCAGGCTTCCGAAATGAAGGATGGCACGGAAACATTTACGCCCATCGCCGTTAAGACATCGGCACTCCCACAGCGGCTGCTCGCGGCGCGATTGCCGTGCTTGGCAACCGGCAAGCCTGCGCCGGCGATCACAAAGGCCGCCGCAGTAGATACATTGAAAGTCTTTGCGGCGCTTGAGCCGGTACCCGCAGTATCGATGAAACATTTATGGCTGCAGTTGATTCGGGTTGCCCGCGCACGCATGCCCTGCGCGAAACCCGCGAGTTCTTCTACAGTTTCGCCTTTTCGCTTTAGAGCGATAAGAGTGGCCGCGATCTGTGCGTCAGTCGCCGCGCCGTCGAGCAACCAATCCAAAAGTTGCTGGGCCTCCACGCGCGACAGAACTTCATCGCGCATGAGCCGGGAGAGGAAACTGTTAGATTTAATATCAGCCATTAAAAGATCACGGCTAAAGCGAATTGTTTAGACGCGGGACGGTCGCCCAGCGTTCAACCTATCGGGGGCGGGCAATTCCGCCCTGGGAAACGATACCGTAAATTTCTTTTCACAACTTCAGAAAATTCGCCAGCAACTTTTTTCCTTGTGTCGTCATAATCGACTCGGGATGGAATTGCACCCCTTCGATTCTCATCGAGCGATGACGCAGCCCCATAATTATTCCATCCTCGGTTCGCGCGGAGATCTCGAGACAATCAGGCAGGCCGGATTCTTCAACGATCAGCGAGTGATAACGGCCGGCGCTGAAATCCTGATCGACCCCGGCAAAGATTGTTTTACCATCGTGCTGCACTCGCGATGATTTGCCGTGAAACAGTTTGGGCGCGCGTAGGACGCGGCCTCCAAACACCTGTCCGATGGACTGGTGGCCCAGACACACGCCGAGAATGGGTGTTCTTCCGGCAAAACGTTCGATAACTTCCATTGAGATGCCTGCATCTTCCGGAGTCCCCGGGCCGGGAGAGACAACGATACGCGCAGGCCGTAGGCCGGAATCGATCTCATCAACCGTGATTTCGTCATTTCGGCGGACTTCGATCCGCTCGCCAAGTTCACCCAGGTACTGAACCAGGTTGTAAGTAAATGAATCGTAGTTATCGATTACCAGCAGCATAAGGCTGTGAGTCAGTCGTCACTTGTTCGCAGGTTACCGTTAATCGGTGCGGAAAGATCTTTAAATACCTATACAGGTAACTTCTGACTATTGACTACGGACGGCCGGCGAACTCTTTTCTGCTTCACGCAGGATCATGACCACATTGCCGCGACCATTCTTTGCCGCCCAGCCGGCGGCTGTTACTCCATCTACGTCTTTGATTCGCGCGTCCGAGCCTTTGTCTAGCAACAGCCTTACTGCCCGGTCCTTTCCATAGGACGCCGCCCACATGAGAGGCGTGCCACCCAGTTTGTTCTTCACGTTCGCATTCGCTCCCGCATCAAGCAACATTCCCAGAATCGCGATGTTTTCAAACCACGCGGCGCCGTGAACCGCCGCGTCACCATCGTGGTCCTGATGATTTACGTCCGACCCTTTTTGGATGAGCGTACGCACGGTGTCGGGACGCTTATGCCAAACCGCCACCATCAGCGGAGTCATACCATCAGAGTTTTCTGCATTTACATCGACAACTGGCTGCGCCAGCAAACGATCTGTTACTTCAATCCGATCTTCTTTCAGCGCCAACAGCAAGGCCGTGCAATCATTTCGTCCTTTCGCGTTAGCGTCCGCACCCGCCTTTAACAGAAGTTTGACGATCTGTAAATCGCCTCGCGCCGCCGCAGATGTTAGTGCCGTGTCTCCATTTTCATCGCGCGCGTTTAGATTTATGCCCGCGGTAACGAACCCGTTTACAGCGATTGCATCGCTGGCGGCGGCCGCGCGGAAAAAAGATGTTTCGTCAAATTCGTATCCGCGCAGTTTCAAAAATCCCCTGGCCGCTTCCGGCGTGGGTTCGTAACCCTCTTTTTCAGCACAAGCCGAAAACAGGCACGCCGCCCCCGCCAACACTATCTTGATCAGTCGTGAGTTTCCTATTTGGCGCACGGCGTCACCTCAGTTCGAGTGATTCGCACCGGAACTTGCGGTTTTTCATTGTCAGAGGGCGCACGATTGATTGCATCAGCGACTTCAAGGCCGCTGCGAACGCGACCAAAAGCCGAGAATTTGCCGTCAAGATGTGGGCCATCACCAACCAGAATGAAAAAATGGGTGGTGGCCGTGCCTGGCTCTGCTCCGCGCGCCATCGAGACAACACCGCGCACGTGCTTCAGATCACTGGGTTCATCCGGAAGGTGTTTCTGTGCGCGCGTGGCAAGTTGCGCGCTCCATTTTTCGCTCGTGGAAAGGTTTCCGCCTTGAATAACAAAGCCGGGAACGACGCGCGAGAAAGTCGTCGTCTCGAGCGCGCCGGTAATGGCGAGGTTAAGAAAGTTGCGCGCGCTCTCGGCTGCTTTTGCGGGAAGCATCTCGATGACGATCGCTCCCTGTTCAGTCTCAAGGGTAACGCACTGGCCGGTCATCTTTTCGATTGACGCGCCGTCGAAGGGGTCAGCTTTGGGTTGCGCGGAAGCTGGCGGGCGGGAGTTGGCTTTCTTGAGCGCCTCTGAATTTGGAACAGGATTCTGGGCCACGGCCCACGAACTCAGCGCTAAGACAACCACCGGAAATGGGAGCACCCACGACTGAGAGGTGCAAACGGTAGGCTTTAGTTTTAGCAGGCTGCGCGCGAGCATAATTTTTTTAGAAGACGACGTTCTCTCTTCGAAAGCGGACCAGATCGCCTGAAAGGGCAGCCGTCTCTCTGTGAATGGGCTTCGGCAGTCCTTATTAACTTTCGTGTCTATAAACATTTCGTTAATCCGGGACCCGCGGCGATGTTCGGATGCGGTACCGCAACCTCACAACCCTTTCTCAGCGAGTTCGATGGCGCTAAACATTGCGCGGGCTTTGTTCACGCATTCCTGAAACTCCTCGCTAGCGACTGAATCAGCCACTATCCCTGCACCGGCCTGCACGGTGGCCACACCGTCGCGCAGCTCGATTGTGCGAATCGCGATGCACGAGTCCAGGTTCTCTGCGTAATCGACGTAAAGAATCGCCCCGGCATAGACGCCGCGCGGCGCCGGTTCAAGCTCTTCAATGATTTGCATGGCACGAATTTTTGGCGCGCCCGTCACAGTTCCCGCAGGAAAACAGGCCGCCAGAGCATCAAAACGATCCAGATCCTTTCGCAATGTCGATCCGACGCTCGAGACGAGGTGCTGAACATGTGAGTACCGCTCAATAGCCATCAGTTGTTGCACCTTAACTGAGCCATATTCCGAGACCCGACCTAAATCGTTGCGTCCCAAGTCAACGAGCATTATATGTTCCGCGACTTCCTTCTCGTCCGTACGCATTTCTTCGCCGAGTTTCAAATCGTCGGTTTCGGTGTCGCCACGTCTGCGGGTACCCGCGATAGGTCGATATTCCAGAGTTCGATGGGAACAGTGCACTAACATTTCTGGAGATGCCCCAATGATCGTCTCGTCGCCCATCCGCAGAAAGTACATGTAGGGGGACGGGTTCGTGGCTCGCAGGGCGCGATAGATTGCCAGCGCCGACGCGCAGGTTGGCTTCGCGAATTGTTGAGCAATGACCGCTTGATAACAATCGCCGGCCGCGATGTAGTCCTTAACTTGGTCGACCGCGGCTTCAAAATCTTTGCGAGACCAGTTCGATTCAACTCCGACGTGGCTCTGGTCACAGCTTCGTGGTTCGGCAGACCCTGGGAATTCCGCCTTAAGCTGACCTTCAATCTCTGCGGTTTCGGCGATGGCGCGTTCATACAATTTAAGGAGACTCTGTTTGTCTCCGGCGGCTTCATCAACGAAAACTACGCTTGTGATTTCCATCTGCTGGCGCACCCGATCGAACGCGACAATGTTTCTAAAGAACATCCAGACCGCGTTATTCACTGGCGATTCATGACTGTTAGCGGCGAGCACCGGCTCGAACCAGCGCGCAGCATCGTAAGCCAGGTAGCCGACTGCACCTCCCGCCAAAGGCGCGAGACCGGGTCGTTCCGCCAGCTTCTGGTCCGAAAAGTGTTGGCGGAGAAACTCGCTTCCTTTCTGATTCCGGACCTCACGCCGGCCGTCTTGTTCGATGGTTGTCTGTGCGCCATTCGCGCGTACAACCATCCAGGGATTTGCGCCGATAAACGAATAGCGCGCCACATGCTCGCCACCGGCAATGGATTCAAGCAGGAAGGCGTAAGGCGCATCTCCGGCAATGCGCAGAAATGCCCCGACGGGCGTTTGCAAGTCGGCGAGCACGCTGCGCACGACGGGAACGACGTTGCCACGCTGTGCCTCGGCTGCGAAATCTTCAAAGGTTGCGGGGGTTAGATTCAGCATGTGCTCGGAAATATTAGCTTATCGTATGGCGCAAGCGGAGCAAACCCGGACGCAAGCTATCTGCGGCATCGGTTTTCTGGTCAACGATTGTTAATTGGATTTGAACCTGCCATCGCGGCGGCGTCGCGCCGCCACCGCACACGGTTCGACTGGTCTCACAAGTGATCTCGATACTGTCTAGGACGCACGGGCCGACAACATATCGCGCCTAGTCAATACTCTGCGCGCATTAAAGCCTTAACTCGCGCGCCCCGCCGGCGGGGGTTGCCGTCTCTATGGAGAGGGCGAAACGATAAGAATAAGGACTGAACTTCACCCTGGTTCCAAGTCTCGGCGCGATTAATCTATTTGGGGAAATCACCGGCGGGCAGTTTTGCAGACGTCGGACCCCATTCGATAACTTTGTGTGTTCAGAGCACGGAATGTCTTTGTCCTGGTATTGACTGGCTCATCAAAGTCAAACGCGTGGCCGGATTTCCGAAAGACTTTCAAGCAATCGCAGAATTGGAAGCGATTTTTGAAGAACACGGCTGTCGAAAAATCAAAACCTTCGATCACAAAAGTGAATTCGCCGCCAGCCAATGTCCGCCGTCAACAACCAGGACCGCGCCGTTAATAAAGTTACTTGCGTCTGAGCAAAGAAAGACTGCCGCGTTCTCAATGTCTTGAATCATTCCGAAGCGCCCTAAAGGAATCCGTTGTTTGAGTTTTTCCTTGATGGGTTCGGGAACCAGCCGCTTCATTCCTTCTGTATCGCCAATCGGACCGGGCGCGATCGCGTTGACGCGAATTCCATGACGGCCCCACTCTACCGCCAGGTTACGCGTTAGCGCATCGACACCTGCTTTCGCCGCGGAGACGTGAAGCTGCATCGGCGTGCCCAGGTAATGCAGGGTGGCACTGATATTTAGAATCTGTCCGCGGTTCTTCTTCAATTCCAGGAACGCGGCGCGACAGACATTAAACGTTCCTTTCAAATCGATATCAACCACAGTGCCGAACCCGTTCGGTGAAAGTTCGGCAGCCTTGCACAGGAAATTACCCGCGGCGCCATTCACCACAATATCGATCTTTCCAAAGCGTTCGACGGTGGCGGAGATGGCCGTGGCAATTTCATCGGGGTTCCGAACGTCGGCCGCAAAGGGGAAAGCTTCGCCTCTATTCTCTGCATGCTGCGTTACCGGCCGGTCTCTGCCACCGACCGAAGTCTCGGCGATCGACCGTGCATCATTGATTGCCTTCGCGGCGGGCTCGAGATGTTCAAGGGTGCGGCTGACAAGCGCTACGTTCGCGCCCGCTTGCGCCAGCGCGCGGGCAACGCCGCCGGTAATCCCAGTGCCGCCGCCGGTCACAAACGCGACCTGACCCTTAAGAATTCCCTTAGCAAAAAACTCAGGCATGTTGACTCGCAATCTGGAAAGCCTCTTCGAGCGTGAATCTATCTTCGTAGAGCGCCTTGCCTATTATTAAACTATCCACGAGAGGTTCCCCCGCGTCGATTAGCTTCCGAATATCATCAAGCGAGGCCACGCCGCCGGATGCCGTTATGTTTAATCCTGACGCCCGCGCAATCTCGCACGTCTTTTCAACATTGAGCCCGGACAACATTCCGTCGCGCGCAATATCCGTATAAACGATCCGGGTCACCCCTGCCATTGCCATGGAGCGTGCCAGCTCCAAAGCCGGGACAGTTCCGGATTGTCGCCAGCCTCGCACCATTGTCTCACCATTGCGAGCGTCTATTCCCACACATACTCGCGAACCGAATCGCCGAACAACCTGAGCCAAGAAAGCGGGAGATTCAACCGCAAGCGTACCTATTACGACTCTGGCTGCACCCGCTTCGATCATCTCTGCAACATCCTCGAGTGTGCGCAATCCGCCGCCGAACTGAACGTCAACATCCAAACTGGCAATGATCTCGCCGGCAATTTGCCGGTTTGGGGATCTGCCACCGGCAAGTTGGAATGCTCCGTCAAGATCGACCACATGAAGCCATTGTGCTCCTGCGGAAGCGAACCGTTCGGCAAACTCCATCGGGCTGCCACTGTAGGTCGTGACTCTGTCCTGGCAACCTTCAGCCAGACGCACGCACTTGCCGTCTTTCAAATCTATCGCGGGGATAACGAGCATTTTCGAATGTTCGATTGGTTACTTAGCAACTCCGGTCGGTTGACCCCTTATTACAGACA
Source organism: Pyrinomonadaceae bacterium (assembly GCA_046262835.1). Lineage (GTDB taxonomy): Bacteria > Acidobacteriota > Blastocatellia > Pyrinomonadales > Pyrinomonadaceae > UBA11740. The sequence goes on along the minus strand of JBHELZ010000005.1, from coordinate 41,403 downwards.
TCACCTCAGCTAACAACACCCCGTTTGTCGAAATGGCGTTCCCGCCACGAATCGTGCGCCGGCCGTTCCAGTCTGTGAAAGTGCCGCCTGCCTCTTCGATAATCGGCAGGAGTGAAGCGCAGTCCCAGACGTTCATTATTGGATCGATCATCACATCGGCGCGTCCCGTGGCCACCAGCAGGTGGCCATAGCAATCTCCCCAGGTGCGACGCGCCATGACATTCCGCTGTAATCGCTCCGCTGCCGCTCCGAATCCGTATTGCCCGCACATCCCAAAATCAGTTGCCAACAATATCGCAACGTCAAGTGATTTTGTCGTCGAGACCCGCGCGCGATTGCCGTTCCAAAAGCAGCCCTGGCCCTTGGCGGCGTAAACAACGTCGCCGGTAGCAGGCAGGTTTATCACGCCCACGACCACATCCTGTTCGATCTCCAGCGCGACCAATACTCCAAACATCGGCACGCCGTGAACAAAGGAAAATGTGCCGTCAATCGGATCAATAATCCAGCGCCGTCCCGACGTGCCAGCGCGGTTTTCCTCTTCCTCGCCCAAAATTTCATCGTCGGGAAATGCTGTCGTAATGCGTTGCCGCAAGTGCGCCTCGGCTTCACGGTCTGCCTGAGTCACCAGGCTGCCATCGCTTTTGGTGTCGACTGCGCAGGCCTTGCGAAAATATCTGAGCGTGATTTCTCCTGCTTCCCTCGCAATCAAAACGGCAAAGTCAAGCAGTCCTTGCAACTCAATTACTTCATTCGCCATTGGTGTTCCTGGCCCGGCGGCCCGCGAGTTCGGCCCGAATCCGATCGAGCGTTATGCCCCGTTCAACCAGCAGGACCAGCAAGTGGTAAATCAGGTCGGACGTTTCCTCTGTCAATCGCTGGTCGCTCTCTTCTCTTCCCGCGGTAACGGTCTCTCCGGCTTCTTCGCTCACCTTGGCCAGAATCTTTTCCCGGCCCTTATTGAACAGGTATGTCGTGTACGAGCCTTCCGGCCGCTCATGATAACGACTGTCAATTAATGAGTAGAGATCATCAAGCAACGAATCGAATTGAGATGTTCCTGTTTGAGGCCTCGCCATTGCCACGGAGACTTCGGTGGAAGTGTTCTTTACAGCAAGATGATTGTGAAAACACGTTTGTTTTCCCGTATGACAGGCCGGCCCAGCAGGGTCAACCAGCACGATAATCGCATCAGCATCGCAGTCGACTCGAATATCGATGACTTGCTGTGTGTTTTCCGACGTCTCGCCTTTATGCCATAACTCTTTGCGCGAACGGGACCAGAACCAGGTCTGGTTTGTGTCGCACGTGCGCCTGAGGCTCTCCGCATTCATGTAAGCCAGCATCAGCACTTCGTGGTTGGAAGCGTCTTGCACTACCGCAGGAATCAATCCCTCGGTATCAAACTTAAGATCTTCGATTCGTAGCCTCATAAGAATTACCGACCAACGATCGAGGGAGCATCGCTCTCTCCTCACCTCATCACGACTCCGCGGCCGCGCAAATAATCCTTTACCTCGGCGATCGTGAGCTCGCCGAAGTGAAATAGCGACGCCGCCAGCACCGCGCTGGCGCCCCCGGTGGTAAGCGCGTCATAAAAGTGATCAAGTGTGCCGGCTCCGCCTGAAGCAATCACCGGGATGCGCACAGCCCGGGATATCGCTTGCGTGAGTTCGATGTCATAACCATCGCGCGTGCCGTCGCGATCCATGCTCGTCAGCATTATTTCACCTGCGCCCAGGGTTTCTGCTCGCGTTGCCCATTCCACCGCATCCCATCCCACGTTGCGTCGCCCCCCGTGCGTGTAAACCTCCCAGCCCATTGCGGGGCGTGAGGCTTTTCGCCGGCGCGCGTCGATCGAAACGACAATGGACTGGGACCCAAACGTCTCCGCCGCGCGGCTAATCAATTCAGGGTTTTCCACCGCCGAAGTATTGAGCGAAACCTTGTCTGCGCCTGAGCGCAACAATGCCCGCATGTCTTCAACTAAACCCAGTCCGCCGCCTACCGTAAAAGGAATAAACACCTCATCAGCCGTGCGCCGGACCAACTCCGCCACGATCTCTCGCTTGTCGGATGAAGCGGTGATGTCCAGAAAAGTTAACTCGTCCGCTCCCGCTGAATCGTAACGCTTCGCCTGGTCGACCGGATCGCCGGCATCGACCAGCGAAACGAACCGAGTCCCCTTCACCACTCGACCACGATCTACGTCCAGGCAGGGAATCACTCGTTTGGCAAGCATTAGCTCCCACCATGCGCAAAATTATTTAGCAGTCTCAACCCTACGGTCTGACTCTTCTCCGGATGAAACTGCACGCCATACAAATTTTCGTGCGCGACCACGGATGCGTATTTCATGCCGTATTCCGTCTCGCCGATAGTTACGTCAAACGGCACCGGCTCGCAGTAATAAGAATGCACAAAATAGAAGAACGACTCATCCGGAATTCCCGCGAAAAGACGATGAGTAGTTCGTTGTTTGATCTGGTTCCAACCAACCTGTGGCACGAGCAAGTCATGGGGAAACCGGCGCACGCGTCCGCGCAGCAGTCCCAGTCCCGCTGTCAGCCCAAACTCTTCTGACTCTTCAAACAGCATTTGCATGCCGACACAGACGCCGAGCAACGGTGTGCCCGCGGAAACTTTTTCGCGTACCAGTTGATCAAAACCGCGATCGCACAAGGCCTTCATACACGCGCCAAACGCGCCAACACCGGGCAAGACCAGGCGCTCTGCCCGTTTCAATTCATTTTCATCAGAACTAATGATGGCCTCACAATCGGAAGCCGCAAACGCTTTCTCAACTGAGCGGAGATTCCCAACCCCATAGTCGATGATCGCCACCTGAGCCATACATACTTTCAAAGCAAGCCCTTGGTACTAAGGACACCCGCGACTCGAGCGTCTCGTTCGGTCGCCTGGCGCAAAGCGCGCGCGGTCGCCTTGAATGTTCCCTCGAGCATGTGATGAGTGTTTCGGCCGCGCAGGCAATCAATGTGCAGGTTGCACTTTGCGCTTTCGGCGAAAGAGCGCCAGAAATGCTCCGCCAGTTCAACTGAGAAGTTGCCGATTCTATGCCGCCTGGTTTCGACTTCATAGTTCAGATAGAAGCGTCCCGACAGATCAATCACCGACCGGCAGAGAGCCTCGTCCATCGGTACTATCGCGTCGCCAAACCGGGCGATTCCGGTCTTCGCACCGAGCGCTTCGGTGACGGCCCGCCCCAAACAAATGGCGATGTCTTCGACTGAATGATGATCGTCAACCGCCAAATCGCCCTGGCAGGAAACTTCGAGGTCGAACAGCCCGTGCCTGGCAAATAATTCCAGCATGTGATCGAGAAACGGCAGTCCCGTTTCCACCCGCGCATCGCCGGAGCCATCGAGACTCAACTTGACGCGCACCTCTGTCTCTTTGGTCTTCCGATGAATCTCGGCGACGCGCTCGAGTGTTTTTGTTTTAGCCATCGATTTCTCCGCGTGCCTTGAAGATCTCGCTTAAGGCTGCTATCAGGACTTCGTTTTCTTCCGGCGCGCCCACGGTTACACGAAAATAGTCTTTCAGCATGGGATAGTTGCTCACGTCGCGAACCAGAATATCTCGTCGAATTAAATCCTTGAAGACTGCAGACGGGTCGATAGCTGAGCGCACAACCATGAAATTTGCCTTTGAAGCTGTGGGCGTCAGTCCTTCGATTTTATCCAGGGCGGCAAACAGCCGCTCGCGCTCAGCAATGATCCTGTTTACGAGTGGACGCAACTCTGCTTCGTACATCTCAATCGCGACTTCGGCGGCTATTTGCGAAAATGCATTCAGGTTATACGGCAAGACTGCTTTTCTTATTTCAGTGGTCAACTCCGGGGCTCCCAGCAGATAACCAACGCGCAAACCGGCGAGGGCCATCGCCTTCGAAAAAGTACGAAGTACAATCAGGTTTGCATGATGATGCAGCAGCGGGACCGTTGAGTGGTCGGCAAACTCGTGGTATGCCTCGTCAATTACAACCAGGCCTCGTGTTTCAGAAAGCAACTTCACGAGATCGTCATCGCCAAGGACACAGCCCGTCGGATTATTCGGCGAACAAATGATCGTGACCTGAGGATCGAAGATCCTAAGCGCATCGAGCAGAACGCCCACGTCAAAAGTTAACTCGCGAGTTAACGGCGTGCTGATGACTTCGCCACCCAGAACAACGCTAATTTGCCGGTATAGCGAAAAGGTCGGTTCGCAAATCAATACTCGCTTTCCCTGGCCAACTGTGACCATCAACAGCGCCTGTATCAATTCGTTCGAACCATTGCCGGCAATTAGGCCGTCGGTTTTCCAGCCCGCAAACCGGGCGATCGTCTCCTCCAGATTGCCGGGTATGAACTCCGGATAGCGCGACCACTTTCGGCCGCTCAGGCGATGCAGAGTCTGCGCCTTGATTCGCGCCGGCGCATCCCAGGGGTTTTCGTTTTGGTTGATCTTGATCGAGGCACGCTCAGGCCGCAGCGCGTAAGCTTTCAGCTCCCGCACACCCGGCTTAACTATGTTCAGCGCGCTTCGCATTAAGAGACCCTTATTCCGGCCGACCGTGCATGTGCGTCGAAGCCCTCCGCCTCGGCCAACGCAACAATCTTCTCAGCCGAACGACCCAGTCCGGCCGCTGAATAACGCAGGATGCTCGTACGCTTGACGAAATCATACACGCCGAGGGCTGACGAAAACCTGGCCGCTCCACCAGTAGGCAGGATGTGATTCGGGCCGGCAAAATAGTCGCCGGCAGCCGCGGGCGCGAACGAACCAAGAAAAATCGCACCGGCGTGTTTGATCCCTCGGGCCAACGCTTGGTCGTCGCTCACAACGATCTGGAGGTGCTCGGGCGCCAGGTTATTTACCAGCGCGGATGCTTCTGCCAGATCATTGACGATGATAATCGCGCCAAATTCAGACAATGATTTTTCTATGATTTGGCGGCGTGCGAGACTGCCGATCTGTCGATCGACTTCTTTCGTAACCGCATAAGCAAGCACTTCACTGGTGGTAATCAGCAGGGCCGATGAATCTTCGCCATGTTCCGCTTGTGCCAGCAGATCAGCAGCCACGAAATCAGCGCGCGCTGCTTCGTCGGCAACCACCACAATTTCCGTGGGGCCGGCAATGGAATCGATGCCAACCATGCCGAAGACCTGTTTCTTGGCAGCGGCGACATATTTGTTTCCGGGTCCGGTAATCTTGTCCACGCGCGGAACCGTTTCAGTACCAAAAGCCAGAGCGGCGATGGCCTGGGCGCCGCCTACGGCGTAAACCTCTGTCACGTTCAACTCAACCAGCGCCGCAGCAATCGCCGGATTTGCGATCGTTCGGGGTGGAGTGGTTACCACGATGCGCTCGACTCCGGCAAGTTGCGCCGGAACCACATTCATTACGACAGAGGACGGATAGGCGGCAGTTCCGCCGGGAACGTAAACCCCGGCGCGCTCGATTGGCGTAACGCGCTGCCCGAGAGTCACGCCAACTTCAGGGGTGAATTCCCATGACTGCTCGACCTGGTGTTTATGGAAGGCGCGAATATTCTGAATTGCTTCTCGTAGTGCATCAGACACTCGCTGATCGACCTGTCGGGCGGAGTCGTGCAAAGCCTGCACCTCAATGCGCAGATCTTCAGGACGCAACCGCACACCATCGAACCGCGCCGCATAATCGACCAAGGCCCGATCGCCACGCTGGCGCACATCGTCTATTATCGCCGCGACGTCCCCCAACAATTCCCGATTAAGCGCGACGCTGCGACTCTTGATTTTACCGAGCATCGCCTTACGGCCATCGAGATCTGTTTTCTCAATTACCCTGAGCACGGTTTTATTTGGATACCCCTTTGCTCAATGCTTCGTTAAGATCGCGTATCAGTTCAGCTATCGCTTCTGCCTTCAGCTGGTAACTCGCCCGATTAACGACGAATCGCCCGGACGACGCTGCGATTTCTTCAATCACGGTCAGTCCGTTTTCCGCTAACGTGCGGCCCGTTTCCATCAAATCGACAATACAATCGGCCAGGCCCAGGAGCGGCGCGAGCTCCACCGATCCGGACAGTTGAATAATTTCGACCGGAATACCCCGCCCTCCGAAATGCGACGTAGCCAAACGTGGATACTTAGTCGCCACGCGCAACATCCCAAAGTTGCTGAACGGTTGGCGATCTCTGCCCGCCACGATCATGCGACACTTCGCGATCTGAAGATCGAGTGGTACCAGTAGGTCTGCCTCGGATTCCATTAAGACGTCGCGGCCCACAACTCCACAATCTGCAATACCGTGTTCGACATACACGGGAACATCCGCCGGCTTCACAAAGATAAACTGGTAGCGGCCTGACTGGTCACCGATGGCTAATTTACGCGATGCCACCTGGTCCGCGCCGATCTCAATATGTGCGCGCGCCAACAATTCGAGCGCCGCGTCCTGGAGCCTTCCTTTCGCAATCGCGATCGTAATCATCTCCGTCGACCACGTCTTTCCTTGCGTCTATTCGATCAGTGTTCCCAAAACCTTCCGCTAAACCACCATGTTCACGCGCTCGTTCTTCGCCCGTCGTTGCATTGCGTCGCGCAAGTCGGTGATTGGGTCGCAAGAATTAATCTCGACCGGGCGGGAACTTTCACGTCGATCGACGTTCATTGAGGTTTCCGCGATTACTTCCGTCAAGGCATCCAGATCCAGTACAAACCCGATCGCCGGTTCAGCTCGCCCAAAGATTGAGGTTAGCCGATCATAGCGGCCGCCGCGCCCCACGCGAATTCCTGAGCCACGCACGTAGACTTTGAAAAGGAGCCCGGTGTAATACGCCAGTCCCGACACATCTCCCAAATCAATTTCGAACGAGCCGGCCATTCCCACTTGTTCGATGACTTGCCAGATTTCTTCGAGGGCATCGAGCGCGGCCCTCGCCCGGGTGCTGCGAATGACTTTTCTTGCCTCTTCCACTATTGCGCGTTTGCCGGACAGCCGCGTTACTCGAGCAAAAAGCCTGCGCTCATCTTCGTCAACCCCAAGTCTGTCGAGTAATTCAATCAGTCCGGAGGTATCGCGAACATCGATCAAACCGCGCAACCTTTCGCGAGCATCCGGATTCAACTTTAAATGCTCAGCAATGCCGTTGAACAATTCCACGTGGTTGAGAGTGATGCAGTAGTTTCCCTCCAGTCCCCACTGGTTAAGAGTCTCGGCGAGAATTGCGAGCGGCTCAATATCCGCGGTTAGGCTACCGGCGCCAATCAACTCACAACCGAGCTGGGTACTTTCACGTCTCCACTCAGCGCGTGTTTGCTGGCGTTGGTGAAATACGGGCGCCGCATAACATAGACGCAGCGGCCGTGGTTTCTCGGCGAGCAGCGTCGCGCAAGCCCGGGCGACCGAAGACGTCACGTCCGGCCGCAGCGCCAACAGCCGGCCGTCGGAGTCCGTGAACCGAAAAGCACTGTGCGCTTCAGCGCCCATGCCCTGTTCGAATAGGGAATAATAATCAACCGTCGGCGTAATAATTTCTTCGTAGGACCAGCCGGCGAAAACCGCAATGGCAGAATCTTCCACAGCACGTCGCATACGTGCCGCATTTCCTGTGTAGTAACGCAAACCGCTCGGTATTTTGGAAACATGCATGACTGGTAATTTGTTTGGACAATTGTTCAGAAAAAACAAAACCCGCCGCCGGCGTGTTCGTCGCTGGCAACGGGTTCCTGAAAAACAGAGAAAACTTAGTTAAGCTTCTCGCAAGAACACAGCCGGCGCCGACCAATGATGGCCGGGATGATGAATGCCGCGATGTGCTCTGGTGAACATTATGTGCGACTTTTTATAAACGAAATTCCCATCTGGAGTCAAACGGTCAGCCACCGGGAATAAACGGACGAGCCTGCACTATGTAAATCTGGCCTTTCATGTAAGCCCATTCAATGTCTTGGTCTCTCCCGCGAAAGATATGTTTAATGATCCCCGCGGCGTTGGCCAATCGCCGAACTACTTCATCGCTTAACACTGCGCGCGCGCCGCTAATAGGAATTTCTCTGATGCCGCCACGTTCATCGAACGTCAACAGGCTGTCCTCTTCCGAACGTGTCAAGACTTGCACTGCATTCGCTTTCGGCCGAAACACAACCTGTTCAGCGATTCTCTGCCCTTCGACCACGCGCATGCCCAGGCCCCGCTTGGCGCTGATATAGATCGCCGGCTCGTTGCTGTTTTTATTGAATGGATCAGTCGTGATCATCACCCCGGAGCTTTCCGAGTTGATGCCTTCCTGAATCAGCACCGCCATGTAGATCTTTGCATGATCTATTCCGGCGCGCTCGCGGGCTTCGTAGGCTTCGAAGTTCCAGACCGAGGCCCAGACCGTTTTAATTCCTTCGATCAGTTGGTCGTCAGTCTTCAAATTCGGCATGGAAGTATAAAGCCCGGCGCCGTTGAAATTAGGCAAGTCTTCACTGTTCGTTGAACTGCGGGCAAAAACTCCATTGCCGGGAAAATCAGCCTGCCAGCGACGCAAAACCTGCGCGCGCAATTGAGCGTTAACTGTTCCCTTCTGAAAGTTTTCGCGCATGCGAGTCAGGTACGCGCGCCGGTAAGCAGGATCGTGGACGAATTTCTGATCGTTCATCATGGTATAGATCGCATCGTCCAGTTTGTTCTCGCGCAGAAACTGATCGTAATAGAAGAAAGGGATAGTGAATCCCGGCGGCACCGAAAAGCCGGGCGGGCGCGCGTGAATCATTTCGCCGAGGTTGGCTGATTTCGCACCATACGCGACCAG
>JBHELZ010000005.1:0-32605 GCA_046262835.1 Pyrinomonadaceae bacterium | reverse complement strand
CGGCGCAACCAGCTCGATGAGAAAGAACAGCGCGGCCAGGATCAGCCAGTTCCATTTTCCCAGAGCGGTCAGATATTCGATCAACATGGCGCTGCTCGCTCAGGCCGGCCAGTTTCATAACCGTCAGATCCGAGCGCGGCTTCATAACGTCCAGCCGCTGCTTCAGACGTTTCTGGTATTCATCCAGGGCGTTATTGTCGGCCTTCTTAATCGAATACGCATCGCGGCGCGCGTCGAACTCGACCCACCAGCCGTTATATTGCTTGAAAAGCTCCTGTGCGTTCTTGATGTAAACGTTTGGAACGCCCCAACCCTTGGCGAGCAGGTTGATATGCGAGAGAGGGGTTGATGGTTTGCTTGTGATGATTCCCGCCACAGGCGGCAGTTGGACCGGCACTTCATCCAGCACCAGAATTTCGTTGAAGCCGATCTCAACGTGTTCATCGAGCTTGGGAATCACGTGAATGCGTCCCAGGGCCTTTGCTACGTTTAGCGCCTGATAGTCCTGCCCTTTTGAGATTTCGGTTTGCAGCACGCGTTGAAGACCGAGCGAGGCGGAGGCTTCCTCCTGGCGCGAAGAGTTCGGTTTGAATGCGACGGGCGTAAAGAAAGTTTTGTTGATGATGGCTGACGCTAGCTTGATTTGATCGGCAGGAATTAAATCTCCTTCCCAGAATTCAAAGGTCCACTTTCGCACCGGCGTCTGGTAAGCGATTGTGCCCATGACGAATCGCCGGTTTGGCTTCAGGTAATTGTTTTCGAAAAACACCTGGCCACGTTCCAGCGAGAGATAAGTGCCGTTCACAAAATCTTTGTGAAACTTGAAAAGTTTGGTATTGACGTAGTAAATGCGATTGTCGTGTTGGCGATCGATCACGAACAGGACGTGCGGCAATGCGTAGGGCGTGTTCGCGTCATAGACGACAGAAAGCGTGTCGAACTGCGTCTGAGACGAAACCCGGGGCAAGGACTGAACCTCGTTTGACCGCCCCGGCGCCTGGCCTAACGTGACCAGGGTGATCGACCCGACAAGCAGGAGCAATCCCGTCAGCGTGGAATGTCGAGCGGGTTGGTCCCGAATGGTGCTCATCTCAATAGCGCTGCTCCTTCGCTGAGCAGCAATTCTATCAAATCATCAATGTGCCTTCGCTCGGTCAAATAACTGTTGATGTTGACGCGCAGAGCGCGCCGGCCGTGCAGGATAGTCGACGGGAAAAAAGCTTTGCCGCTCTTTTCGACTCTTTGTTGCAAGGCTTGCTGAATTCCATCCTGTTCGGGACCCGTGATCCCGCGCGAGCTCGCAGGAAGGTAACGGAAGCAACACACTGCCGTTTCGATCTCGCCAACCCGTTCAAAGTCCGGCAGGCTTTCCAATCGCGCCGCCAGGTATTCGGCGAGTTCGATGTGACGCTCAGTTGTTTCTGCATAACCACGCTTGCCCATAAACTTGAAACACATCCAAAGCTTTAATGAATTGAACCGGCGCGTACCCATCTGGCCATAGCGAAAGAAATCATATTGCGCGTCTGAAAAACCGCGGTCCTCGCTGAGGTACTCGGGCGACATGTCAAAGGAATTCCGCAGCACCTGGCCGCCGTCGCGCACCAGCGTCGCGCCGCACGAGAAAGGAACAAACATCCACTTGTGCGGATCGAAAGTGATCGAGTCGGCGAGCTCAATTCCACGCAGCTTGCCTCTGTGCTTCTCTGAAAATGCGAGCGCGCCGCCGTATGCAGCATCAACGTGGAACCAGCAATTATTTTCGCCGGCGATTGCCGCCAGCTCGGGTAAAGCGTCAATCACACCCGTTGAGGTCGTTCCCGCCACGCCCACGATGCAGAAAGGCCTGCGTCCTTCGGTCACATCTTTTTTAATCGCCGCTTCCAGGCTGTCCGAACGGACGTGAAATCGATGGTCCGTCTCGATCTTGCGCAAACTCATGCGGCCAAGTCCCAGGATGTCCAGGCTTTTTTCAACTGAATAGTGACATTGCTCGGAAGTGTAGACAGTCAGCTCTCCTGCGCCGCCGGCGCCGCGTTGCTTTATTTCGGGGGCCTTTCGATCGCGCGCGCACTTGAGCGCGATTAAATTCGCTTCGGATCCGCCGCTGGCCAGGACGCCGAAAGCGTCGCTGCCGTAACCGATCAACTCGCAAAGCCAGCGAATAACTTGTGATTCGATCATCGCCGACGTTGGGCCATTGCGCCACGCGCCTGCGTTCTGATTGAGCGACGAACACAATGCGTCGGCCCATACTCCAATAGCCAGGGGGGCGGGATTGAATTGGCCAAAGTAGCGCGGGCTCGGAACCTGCATCGCATGGGGGGCCACGTCCCGAGCGAATTGCTCGAGAATCTGTTCGGCCGGGCTGCCGGTGATGGGCAGCGGTTCGTTGAATAGATGTTTGAGATCGTCCGGTGTGGCCGGCGACGTGACCGGCGCAGAGCCGAGGCGTGCTGCATGATCAGCAATTAGTTTGGTTACCGCCCGGCCCAACTTTTCGTGCTGTTCTCTTAATGTTTCGCTGGTCATGTTATCTTCGACGCATCTGATCTAAGCAGAAGAAGCAAAGAAATGGAAACGGCCATCGATGAGTTTAGGCAGGCACTTGAGGCCCATGCACCTGAGTTTGGAATCGCCCTAAAAGCTGATCACATCCAGCGGCTCATCGATTATTACGAACTGATCCTGAAATGGAACCAGCGGCTTCATCTGGTCGGGCCGTGTTCATCGACCGAGTTCGCCATACGGCATATCCTCGAATCACTGACCCTGCTAAAACATTTGCCGGTTGGCGTTATGGTAATTGATATTGGATCAGGCGCGGGGTTGCCAATCATTCCATGTCTATTAGTTCGCGATGACCTCCGCGCTACTCTGATCGAATCGTCGAAAAGAAAGGCTGTTTTCCTTCACGAAGCCCTCCGCGTTGTGGCGCCGGTAGAACGCGCGGGATTAATCGCTGCTCGTTTCGAAGAGATTCAGCCTCCCGAGGCCGGCTTTTTAACCTGCCGGGCGCTGGATCGATTCACCACAATGCTGCCGACCCTTCTCGAGTGGGCGCCGCGAAATGCGACGTTTCTATTTTTCGCCGGTGAATCTGTTCGCCATGAAATTCAAACCCTTCTTCGCTCAGTCATCATCGAACACATCCCCCAATCAGAGCGCCGTTTGCTGCTGATTGCGCACCCAATAAATTGAGGGGCGGTACGATTCCGAACTTTTCTGGAAGGCCGTTCGGATTAACAGTTTTCCCCTTATACAGTTTTAAATTCTAAGGCGCGGGTTACGCAGCACAACCGTAGCGCTATGTCCGAGCGGGATTAAAACACTCTTGTATGTTGGGGGTTTCGTGATGCATCTCTTTACGAAAATCAGTTTAGCAATCGCGGCAATTGTAATTTCGATCGCAGCTGCGCCCGCGGCAAAGGCCGATCCCGTTACGATTAGCAGTGGCGGATTTCATTTGTCGAATCTGGCGAATGATGGGACGGGTATACCGGGGCTGGATTCGCTCGCTGGCCTCGCGGCATCCTCAAGCCACAACGTCAACCTCGGCGGAAGCGTCATCGCCCTCTTGAACCCGCTTACCTTTACCGCAGGATTTACCGGAGCGAATTCCGGCGGCTCGCATTCCTTCACCTTCACTCAATTATTGACGATCAATGGTCAGACGCAGTTGTTGAATCTGGTGGGAAGCATTGACGTCGGTCATCTGGTTGATACGGTCCACATCATTTCGGCCGCCCCGCTGACATATAGCTTCAACACATTTTCAGTGGTAGTTAATGTCCTTCCAACGGACGTCGACGCATTCGGGGCCGGAGCATTCTCCGGCGATTTGAAAGCGACCATCTCAATTGTTCCAAATACAGGCGTGCCGGAACCGGCTACACTGACTCTTTTGGGGTTGGGCCTGGCGGGAACGGCAGCGAAACTTCGTCGGCGCCGAAAAAGACAAGTTGCTTAGTTTTAAACCCACGGAGGTTCGTGAGACTTCTCTGTGATGCTTTGTTTCTCTCTGCTCGGCTGTCCATCGCACCGTACAGAATTTCCATCCTAAAGATTTGCGCGGACTCTTCTATTTCACCGTCACCGCGATCACCTGTTGCCCCGTGATAACGAATTCGGCCGGCGCCAACTCTCGCTCATAAACCTGAGAAAGTGCGAGCGCGGTATAGCCACCCGAGGAGCGTTCGCTGTTGAGCGTCGCCACGACGGACGGTGGCAAATTGGGCAATTCGTTCGATCCAATTACGACTCCGGGCGCGGGCCGCAAAAGCTTCAGATACAAACGATCGTTTTTCTTCATCCTGTTCATGGCTTCGACAAGTTGGCCCAGCTCGCGAGGCACGAACGACTTCGCTGAAGACGATTCCTGCAATGTTGCGCCATCACCTACCATGATCAGCAGCTGTCCGGATGGCGCGTCATTGGGAATTTGCATCGGGATTCTTTCAACGAATTGCTTTCCGGAATCGCTACGAACATAAGCTTGAATTTCAACTTTGTCGCCGCGCGCGACTTCCGTCCGATCGAGTGAAATGCGTTCCAGGGTGGCCGCGCTCCTATCCTCGCTTGAGGTCACGTCGAGCGTAATGCCGTCGATGCTGACATTATCGAAACCGCTGCTGAGCAGGGCTGCTGTCGGCGCCGCTATTGATCCCGCCGCCATTAAGGCCGCATTGACCGATGAAAATCTTCGTTGAACCGCAATGGGCGATTGGCCGTTGACATGGATTGATCCGTCGATACTGATCGTGGCCTCTCCAACCGACCGCTCGCGCGCCGCGATACTGTTATAGACACTGATGCTCAAGAGCAGCGGTGTCAGATATTCGTCGCTGACAATCTCGTATTTGAATTGCTCGTCCTGTCCGCGACTGGTGTGCAGCGTCAGCTTCACCGGGATCATTCGCGAAGCATGGCCCAACTCTCCAAAGATGCCGGTCGCGCGATCTTGTGAAATCGAGCCAACCATTCGTCCCGGCACGGCGAGCTTGAATGAATTGAAGGTGTTGGGAATTACAGTGACGACCGAACTTTCGGTCATGGGCATGTCGGCCCCACCCAGACTCAAAAACGGATGGCCGAATGCGTAAATTTTTTCACCGTCGCGATAAGTAACCGTGCCGGCGGCAGAAATTGAATAGTCACCACGCGCAAGTTCGACGGTGACCGACGACCCTGGCGTTAACGTCTTGTCGTCGAAGGCTTTCAATGGTGTCATCTCGCCCGCGCCGCCGACGCCGGATACAGGCAATAATCCACTCGCCGTTAACTGCGCCGAGTATAATGACAGCGTATCCTGTCTGATCCCGGTGAACACGACCGGCGTGGCGATCGGCTGAATCGTTTGGCCCATTAAAGGAGTGAGTGCGGAACTTGCAGCGACTGGAGCAACCAAAGAAGTTGACGTCACACTCTGCCTGGGCAACGACGGTTTCCATTCCGCGCTCGCCAGAGAGGTGAACGAAAATGTTCGGGCTTCGCCGCTGCGCGGCTTTTCGCTGCGTCGCTGAAAGATGTCAATCATTTGTTTGATCGGAGTAATGCCGCAGATGGGTTCCTTCGAAAACGGGAAACTGTAAGCAATCGCACCGACCAATTTATTGTCGATGAAGACCGGCGAGCCCGACATACCCGCGAACACACCGGTCCGGGCGACGTTGGGCCCGTTGAGCCTCGCGATGATCGTCGACTGGCGCGGCCCGGTAAAACCATCGAGCACCCCCAGAATTTCGAGTCCGAACTCCTCCGGCTCACTGCCCGCAAAAACTGTTCGCGCGGTGCCTTTCATTCCCGGCCGCAGGTCTTCAAGAGAGAACAAAGAGGTCCCGGGCGATATGCTCTTCCTATCGAAATCCATTTTTGTTTGAGCTTGTGCAGCGACGATAGCAAACAGAAGGAGAGCGGCGGCGGCGATCATTGATTCGGTTCGATTGAGCAATTGCATGAATTGATTACCAGGTTGAGTGATTCAAGTCGGGCGAGTTCATGCGCCACTATAGCCCAAACCCCCCAGGAAAGAATAGCATGACGCCTATGTTGGATGTTGACGGGTTCATTCTGGTTGGCGGCCGGTCGAGCCGCATGGGCAAAGATAAGTCGCGCCTGATGTTCGGGGACCTAAGCAGCGTTGGCTTAATCGCAGCCTCACTGCAAACGGTCACTACCACCGTTAAGACGGTTGGGCCGCCCGTTTCGACCTTCGAAGGCCTGGCAAACATCGCCGATACGCGAGACAAGTGGGGCCCCCTGGCCGGCATTGAAGCCGCCCTGAGCAACTCGAAATCGGAACACTGTCTAATCGTCGCCTGCGATCTCCCGTTCGTCACCGCCGAATTATTCGCAAAGTTAATTAAGCTCGCTGATCGCGGAGAAGCAATAGTGCCCCTGCAGGGCGACGGTCGCCCGCAACCGCTTTGCGCCCTCTATCGACGTTCGCCTTGCCTCGCCGCGGCCCAGAGATCGATTGCCGTGCAAGAGCATAGCCCGCGCGCCCTCCTTGACCAGGTCGATGCGCGATTCGTTCCCTTCACCGAACTGTCGGATCTCAAGGGCTCAGAGTACTTTTTTTTTAATGTGAACACGCCTGAGAATTACGCGCAGGCCCGGGTGATTTTCAGTGTTGTCAAGCGCTCCGGCTTCTGACTAAACATTTTGTATTTGCCTTTGCTTGATTCATAATCCGCGCGATGTCCCGACGATTAGCTGCCCGCAAATTTTTGAGAGCGGTCCTGCCCATCATCGTCGTGATTTTGGCCGTGCTACTTTTGGTCTCAGTAATGCTGCTCCGCGGTATCACCCGTCCGCCCCGCTCACCGTACCGGGTGACGCCAGAGACCTTCTCGAAAGTTACCCGCCCCGTCCTGAAAGGAACCGATGTCAGGTGGAAGAACCATGACGGGACCGAGGCTCGTGGTTGGTTGATAACGGGAGCTGACGAAGCGCCCGCCGTTATTCTGCTGCACGGTTACGGTGCCGATCGATCGTGGCTGCTAAATCTGGCGGTCAAGCTGAACGAGACGACAAACTTCACAGTGCTTTGGCCGGACCTGCGAGGACATGGCGAGAATCCGCCCGTCAATTCGACGACGTTCGGGGGGCTGGAAGGCGATGATGTGACGGCGGCGATCGATTACCTGCAAACCCTGAAATCTCATGGAAATAAGCTGCAAATTGGTCCCAGCGTGGGAGTCTACGGGGTTGGCCTGGGTGGCTATGCGGCCCTCGATGCAGCCGCGCGATATCCCGAAGTGCGGGCCGTGGCCGTGGATTCTGCGCCATCATCTCCTGACGACCTGGTGCGAGCGGCCACTGACCATTGGACCGGAATGAGCAGCGGCATCTTCCCACGCGTGCTTCAACCGCTGGCACAGGTTAGTGTGCGGATTTATAGCCTCGGAAATTTCCCCACGAAAGCGTCATGCGATCTGGCCCGCGCTATCGGTGCCGACGTGCGCGTTTTGTTGTTAGCGGGCCTGCAGGGCGACCCGGCGCGCCAATCGACACTTGACCTCGCCCGCTGTCTTAAGACTCCACCTGAAGTGAAAAGGGATCTGCCGCTGACGGGGGCCAATCTTCTCTCATCGACCGGCGAACAGGAAGAGGCTTACGATCGTCCGGTAATCGAATTTTTTGACAAGTCCCTCAGGTAAGGCTCGCGCTTATTTCACTCTCACCAGGACCAAAGCAACACGCCCGTTATCAGCGATTAGTTCGGAATTAGCACGCGCTGTTGTGAGTTGTGCTTCAAATTCAACCGGCACCAAACACAAAATCGAGCCCCCGCTCTTTCCCGCCGCTTCTAAAACCTGGGCGGCGCCCTCAAGCTTCACCGGTTCGCCATCGCTCTCATACGTGATCCGCTTCGCTGCATAGAATTCCGCGCTTCGTTCGATTGTATGTAACTGCACCACCTGCCGGGTTCCATAGCCACGGCGGTCCGCAATCGCGAACAGATCGCGCACAGACTCTGTTCTGGCGACCACCGGGGCCGCACACTTCAGAACGATCGCCGACGTAATAAACGCAGCAATCGAAATTAGCAGAAAAAGTTTATTGCGGAGCTGAGGTTTCACGATCGAGATCGCGCCAATTGAAATAAAAGGCACGACCGCTATCCCTGCGCAATAAAAGTTAAGCTGAAGATTTCCTCGCGCGTACCAGAGACCGGCAGCGGCGATCAGAATCAAAAGCGCGCCCGTTAATCTCAGGACTTTTTCACCCCGTTGTTCACGAGAGAAACAAGCAATGCGCTCGCCCGTCAGTAATGCCGCGGCCGGAAGCGCCGGCAGGATGTACGCAGTTAGTTTCGATCCGGAAAAAGAAAAGAAGATCAGCGGAACAAGTAGCCAACACAGAGCAAACACGCGCGCGCGATCGAGCGGCAACTGTCCACGCCAATTCCATCTTCGTGTGGAGAGGAAACTTGCCGCTAAAACGATGGTCCATGGCAATGCCAGGCCCGCCAGGACGGGAAGATAAAAATAGAAAGGTCCGGGATGATGATACTTATTCGTGACGAATCGCGCGAAGTGATGCTGAACAATGAACTCATCGATGAAGGCCCAGCCGTGCCGGGCGATCATTGGGCCATACCAAGTACCCGCAGTCACGAGCGAGAGCGGCAATCCCCAAATGAAACTCCTGGCGAACTTTATGGTCGGCGCCTCGCGTCGCACCACGAAGTCGATTCCCACAACCCCGAAAATAATTACGAAACCAATTAGTCCCTTCGCAAGCAGCGAAAGGCCGGCGAAGAAATAAAACGCGATCATCAGCAGACCCTGAGATCGAATTGGGCCGCCGACATTGCGGCTTCTGGCCTCAGATAGAAAGAAACAAGCCAGCGCGCCGCTCACTGTCATTGTAAGAACGACATCAAAACTCGCGCCGCGCGACAGGCTTATCGCGCCTAAGCTCGACAACCAAACGAGCGCACTCCATCGGCCGACGCCCATCTTCGGTAGATACGTCTCTCCGTTACTTCTGCCGTCACCCTGGAATTCGTCGACCGCGCTCCCAATCCAATAAACAAATACCCCCGTCAGGAGGCCGCAAAGCGCTGGTCCCAATCGCGCCGCGTACTCAGTAATTCCAAGCAAGCGGTAACTCAACATCATCATCCAGTACAACAGCGGCGGTTTCTCAAACCATGGCAAACCACCCAGCGTCGGCGTGATGAAGTCTCGTCGTGCGAGCATCTCGCGCGCCACTTCGGCGTAACGGGGCTCATCCGGCCCAACTAAGGGAAGCGATCCGAGTGCCCAGAAGTAAAAGCCTGCGATGGCGATGAAAAGCAGAAGCCAGGCTCGCTTGGCAAGCGTTGAAAGTTGCAAGTATAGTCGCTCCCGCCTGATGTTTAGCGGCGGGCATTGCCCCTGTATCGCCCGCCGTGTTTGTTCCATTGATCTAGTCGGTGAGTATGATAGAACTCTCTGCCATTTGCCATTTGAGTCGCGATAAGCCAGGGATTTGAAGCGCGAAGCTCGCTTCTAAACTTTTCGAAATTGGATGAGCTTACGAACCGCAGTTATCGGCGTTGGACACCTGGGTAAGCAACATGCGCGCATCCATGCGGCGCTGGCCGAAGAAGGCCGGTCGCAATTTTCCAGCGTATGCGATATCGACAACTCGCGCGCGAACCAAGTCGCTCAACAGCATAACGTTCGAGCGGTAGGTAACTGGCAGGCGCTGATTGGCAGCGTTGACGCCGTCAGTCTTGCCGTCCCAACTGAGTCGCATTGTGAGATTTCCTGTGCGTTGCTTGAAGCCGGCGTTCACGTGTTGGTTGAAAAGCCGATCGCTCGCACGCTCGACGAAGCTGATCGAATGATTGCGGCGGCTAACGTGCGCGGCGTGGTTTTACAGGTTGGTCATGCCGAGCGGTTCAATCCGGCGATGGTCGCTCTGCGGCCCCACGTACGGAACCCGGTCTATTTCGAGATTCATCGCGTGGGACAATTCACAGCGCGCTCGCTCGACATTGATGTCGTTCTCGATTTGATGATTCACGATCTAGACATCGTGCAGTGGCTGGTGGGGAGCGAGGTCGGGGTAACAAACGTACACGCCGTCGGCATTCCCATTCTCACGAATCGCGTCGACGCTGCGAATGCGCGCATTGAATTCGCCAGCGGCGCCGTCGCCAACATCACGGCCTCTCGCGTCGGAACCGAAAAGATTCGGAAGATGCGATTCTTTCAACCGCGCGACTACATCGTGGTGGACTATGCGACGAATTATGCTTCGATTAGCAATCTCGCTCAGTCAAGCGCGAGCCCCTGGCCCGGCGTCCGCACCCAGGTCATGGAAGTCCAGCAGGTCGAGCCGTTGCGCGCAGAAATCGAATCGTTCTTGGACGCGGTGATTAATCACTCGAAGCCGGTCGTTTCGGGCGAGGACGGACAGAGGGCTTTGTCCCTGGCTTTACGAACACTGGAACAAATTCATGAGCATACGGTAAGAATCCGAGCAGCGTCTTCCTTCAAGGGAGTTAGCTGAATTTGCGAATGAATTTGCAAGAAATTGCTCTTTCGCGCTTGTGTTATCGCTGCTAAAATCAGGAGAGCTGCCGCGAGCTTGAGAAGGAGTGTCAATCGAGGAAGCTCTCATGACGAATGAACAGATGGAACGGAAGATGGGGTTCATCGTCGAAACTTTGGCGCGGGTCGCGGTAAATGACGAGAAGCATGACCTGCGCCTTTCGCGACTGGAAAGAATTGCGAAGCTGATGGTGAGGGCGGGCCGACGTGAGCGGCGCGCACGAAGCCAGGCCGATGAAGGTTTGAAAAAGGCTATGACGGAGCTCGCCGAGGCGCAACAACGAACCGAAGAATCGATCACTCACACCGACAAACGTCTCAACGCTTTGATCGACATCATTCGCCAACAACAAAACGGTCATTCAAATAACTAATTCGCCGTTCGCGCCTGTCCGCGAATCGCGCCGGCCCTCGAATCACCAGTAATTCAGCGCCAGGTGAAATCATCTTTGCTTTAGAGCACTAGCGTGATTGAGTTAACATGACGCTATTCCAATAAAACGACAAAACGAAATCTCTTCTTTTTTGCTTGACCGCATACGGACCGGTGACTTCCCTTCCGCCGTCTACATTGTTGCCGAGAAAGGTGAGGCGATTTTTGGCGACGCACTTGGCGATGCGGTGCGCGAGCCAGAACGAATTCCGGCACGCCTGGACACAATCTACGATCTCGCTTCGCTGACAAAGCCTTTAGTTACCGGCTTGCTCTGCGCCCAGCTTGTTGAATCGGGCAAACTCAAGATTGATGCGCCACTCTCGAGTTACCTGCCCGAATTCAATCGTCCGGACAAATCGGCAGTCACAGTGGGCCACCTGCTCACTCATAGCTCAGGTCTCCCGGCCTGGCGGCCTTTGTATCTACTCGCAAACGATAAAGGCAACGCGCTGGCTACAATTGCCCAGGAACCGCTGCAAAATAAGCCGGGCGAAAGGGTTGTTTACAGCGACCTGGGATTTATAGTCCTGGGATTCCTGTTACAACAATTAAGTTATTCGCCCCTGAAAGATCTGGCGGAACAGCGAATCTTCGAACCACTTCAGCTCGCGCATACATTTTTCAATCCGTCCCAAGCCGCGCGCACGGGCATGGCCGCGTGCGAAGACGGCAATGCTTATGAACGCGATATGTGCGAGCGCGACTTTTCAACCCATACTCATAATTGGCGGCGGGGCATCCTTTGGGGCCAGGTGCACGATGGCAATGCGCATTTTCTCGGCGGCGTTGCCGGTCATGCCGGACTTTTCTCGGCCGCGGAAGATACTCTGACGATGGCAAAACAATTTATCGCTCTCCAATCACAGCTGCTCAAAGCCGAAACCTGCGAATTATTTGAGCGGAACATGACTGAGGGTTTGAATGAAGCGCGCTCGTTCGCCTGGCAACTCGCGGCCACAAAGGATTCAACTGCCGGCCTGAGTCTGCCGTCGAATGCGTTTGGCCATACGGGCTTTACCGGCACGAGTTGCTGGATCGACGCCGCCGCGCAGCGCATTTTCATTCTGTTGACCAATCGCACCCATGCGCGCGCGATCCCGTTTGCAAACATCAACAGCGTGCGGCGTGAGTTTCACGCACTCGCAGTAACCGCCCTCGCCGGGATTTAGACATCGGTCATGACTCCGGGTTGCCGCTTGTTTTGGTGACGCAGCAAGATGTTCAGCGCCCCTGGCAATTTTTCGATCGCGCGAAAACTTTTTTGTAGTAATATGTATTCGCCCGCCCTGGCTCCCCCCGTCATTGATCGATCAGAACCATGATTCATTCTGCAAAAGCGATTGTGATCGTGTTGCTTATCGCGATGTTTCTTTCTGTTTCAAACGTGCTTATCCTCGCCCAGGATGGCCGTGACCAGCCAAAAAGCAACTGGCCTACTGAATCCAAATCAGTCGTAAAGAAAACGACTGAGGGCATAACCTCCGTAACGCTGTCGGATGAGCCGGTGATGCGCATCGCCCTGTCGACCGGGACGGGCGCCGCGACCATTTCAACCACCGCGCGATTGCTGAACGTTTCGGAAATCGACACCGGTAACCAGCCGCTCGAAACCACGCGCGTCCGCGTTGAGTCGCGCATTCTCACGCCCTCGCGGGTTGTTAACGACCGGTCATACGAGATGGTTCTGGCGACCGCTCTCTCACGCGAAGAGGCTGATCGCCTGAGCGATTCTGTCCATCGGGATGCGGATGAACAGCCCCAAGTAGTTCCTGACTCGAGTGATAAATGGAAGGTTATAATTCAAAAGCCAAGTAATGCCGAGATTGAAGAGGCCAGGCTGAAGTTGGACGAGGCAGGTTTCGAGGTCGTCGGCGTCCGGGAAACGCAAAAACAACTTTCGCCTGCCACAATGGCGAAGAGTTCCACGTCACCCTCGTTCGCGCCCAGGCCCGCGAGCAAAATCCAATACACTGCGCGGGCCGCGTCACCTACTCGTGAACTGGTCGCGTTTGCCCGCGGCGCGGCGCCGTCACTTCGCTCGAGCGCGCCGCTCATCTTCGCATCAAGCGATGAAAAGAACGCGCCCGTGCGTTTTAACGACAAACCTTTCCGCGGCAAGATCGAGGTGTTCGCCAACACTCACGGCTCAGTTACGGTGGTCAACGTGATCGGATTGGAAGACTATGTCCGCGGTGTGGTGCCGAATGAACTCTCTTATCCCGCGCTGGAAGCCCTGAAGGCTCAGGCAATTGCCGCCCGCACCTATGCGGTCAAGAATCGCGGACAATTTTCGTCCGAGGGGTTTGACCTGCTGCCGACCACCCGCTCGCAAGTCTATCGCGGATTAACGAGCGAAACTTCGCTAACTTCGCAAGCAGTGGAGCAAACGCGGGGAGTAATTGCGACTTACAATGGCGAACCGATTAATGCGCTTTACACTTCGACCTGCGGCGGGCGTACGGAAGACGCGGAAAATATTTTCAACGGGGCAATTCCCTATCTGCGCGGACGCGAATGCGCGGTGGAAGGCAAAGCCGCGTTTGCGCCATTTACCATCAAGAGCTCGCGCGATATTTTCGAGATCAGGGATGAACGCGACCTGACGTACGCGCGCGACGTCGCCTTGCTCGCAGTCAATGGTTTCGCGTTGCCTACTGAGAAGATCTCCAGTTCGTGGCTTTCATCCCATCTTTCGGAATCGGAAGCTCGCGAATGGCTCAATGCGGCCGCCCGCGCTACGCGCAATATTGCTTTCAAAGCGCCCGACGACGCGGCCAGGACGCCCGCGTTCAGCACGGCCTTGATGTCCGCGGTATATGGCGATCGGCGGGCAGATACTTTGCTGAACAGCGCGGACACCGATTATTTGCTCAGTTTTCGCGACGGCGAAGAGGTGCCCGCGGCGAATCGTGCCGACGTGGCGATGCTGCTTCGCGATGGAGTGCTTTCGCTTTTCGCCGATGCGACACTGCGCCCGAAAGAAGCGATGTTGAGGTCGCGGGCCCTCCATGCCATCGCCAGACTCCTCGAAGCAAAAAACCTTTTCAACCTGCAGAAAGGAACTTCGCGGCCCGCGGCGGGCGGCGTCATGATACTGCGCTCAAATAAAGGCAAGGATCTGCCGGTTGCGGTGAACAACGACGCCTTTCTGTTTCGTGAATTCGGTGAGAATCTTTATCAGATGAAGTCGTTAGCTTTGGTTGGCGGCGAGCCAGTAATTTTTCACGTTAGCGCCAGGGGGCAAGTCGATTATCTGGAGGTGAGGCCGGCCGGCAATGGCGCGGCTGCCGATCGATTCTCTTCTCTGAGCCATTGGACAACGCAGTTGAATCTCGGGGCCGTGCAGTCCCGTCTCGGCAGATCGGTGCGCGGCATCGGGTTGATCACCGACCTGCGGATCGCCAAACAAGGTTCATCGCGACGGGTGATCGACCTGGAAGTTATCGGAAGTCAGGGAGTGGCGCACATTCGCGGCGGACGAATTCGGTCGGCGCTCGGATTAAAGGACCAGCTGTTCGTCATTGATCGAATTTACAACGAGAACGACCGCGTCACGTCATTCATTTTCACTGGCCGCGGCTGGGGACACGGCGTCGGTATGTGCCAGTTCGGTGCTTACGGTCTGGCGAAGCAAGGCCTCAACGTCGAACAAATCCTCAAGACGTATTACACCGGAATCGAATTGACCCGGCTCTACAACTAATCAGCGCGCGCTTGCGCGGGCCCACACATGCGCTTGTCCCGCAATCAAATTATCGGTGCAATTCTTTTGCTCGCGCTTATCTGGCTCGTGATTGCGATTCGTTTTATCATCGCGCGGTAGCGCAACTTAGTTTGCGACTGACAACTGTGCGAAAGAACTCCGCGAATACAGAACCTGACAATTCCCCTCGGATTATTGCGATCGTTGGCGCAACGGCCTCCGGAAAGAGCGCGTTGGGTATCGAAGTCGCGCTGCACCTGGAGGGCGAGATCATCAACTGCGATTCAGTCCAGGTCTATCAGCAAATACAAATTGCCACCGCCAAAGTTCCTCTGGAAGAGCGGCGCGGCGTGGCGCATCATCTAATCGATTTTGTTTCACCCCGCCAGACGTTCACCGCCGCTGATTGGGGGCGCGCTGCGGTCCGGACGATTGATGAAATCGAATCGCGTGGTCACACAGCGGTGCTCGTGGGGGGAACCGGTTTTTATCTTCGCGCTGTCCGCCAGCCATTCTTTCCAAGCCCGGCGACAGATGATGATTTACGGCAACGGTTAACCACGATTCGCAAACGTTATGGTTCTGAGCGGCTTCATCGTATCTTGAAAAGGTTCGATGCAGACGAAGCGGGTAAACTAAACCCGCGTGATTGGCCCAGAATACAGCGCGCAATCGAATTCTATTTGCAAACTCGTGAGACCATTTCCAGTCAAAGACCTTTGCGGCCTGCTCCGCCGCAGCTCGCGACAAGACTCCGAATCCTCGCGCTTAATCCCCCGCGCGCAGAGCTCTACGACCGCATCAACGAACGAACAGACGCGCACTTTGCCGCTGGGTTGGTCGAAGAAGTGCAGCAACTTCTCAACGACGGCCTGCCCGCCCACACCAGCGCATTGGGGGCCCATGGCTACCGGCGCGTGGTCGAATATTTGAATGGAGAGCGAACCCTGGAAAGCGCGATTGAGCAGACGAAGCTCGACGTGCGGCATTATGCGAAGCGGCAATTAACCTGGTTCCGAGGGGAAGCCGGCGTGGAATGGATTGAAGGGTTTGGTGACGATCCGCAAGTGCAAAAGCAGGTGCTTGCACTTCTTTATTGATACCGACAGAGAGCGCGGCCTTGTCTTGCGGGCGGGCGATTGACGCAGGCAAGCTTCATTTCAGATTAACGAGACGCAGAAAACTCTTGTAAGCTTTGACTCGCTGTTATAATCTGAACACCCGTTTAGCAACAACAGTACCGAGGACAATCGTTTCGTGGACTCAAAGACGGTACCACAAAACATTCAAGATGGTTTTCTCAATCTCGCGCGCCGCGAGAAAACCACCGTCACCATCTATCTGGTAAACGGGGCGAAGCTGCTCGGTCGAATTAAAAGCTTCGACAAGTTTTCATTGCTGCTGGAAACGGGCGCGCAGGACCAGTTGATTTTCAAACACGCTATCTCAACCATTTCACACGCGCGCCGGTCGACCGGCGAGCTGCGACATTCACCAGGCCCAGGCGAAAATCCACCCGATCATACTCACGAGCCGCCGGCCGCTTAGACTCGCGACTTCAATCCCCAAAATGGCCGGCGTTTTTATAACCTTTGAAGGAATTGATGGCTGCGGAAAATCCACACAGCTCCGCTTGCTCTCCAGCGAACTGCGGGCGCGCGACCTCGCCGTGGTAACCACGCGTGAGCCAGGCGGGACTACGCTGGGACAGAAGTTGCGGGCCGCGCTGCTTGATGTGCGCGAACAGGTGGATCCGCTGGCGGAACTGCTGGTATTTGCCGCCGACCGCGCCCAACACGTAAGGACAGTGCTGCGCCCGGCGCTGGCCGAGAATAAGATTGTGATGTCAGACCGTTACGCCGATGCGACGGTCGCTTATCAGGGGTCGGGACGAGGGTTCGAATCAGAATTGATTACCGAGATTGTGCAGTTGGCGACCGGCGGACTGACACCGGATCTCACGCTTTTGTTCGATTTAACCATCCCCGAGTCAGCGGTCCGAACCAGGCGGCGGGTGGCAGCAAAAACTACCGATAGACTCGATAGCGAAGATGTAGAATTTCATGAGCGCGTGCGGAAAGCCTACCTGGAAATCGCGAAATCAAATCCAGAACGCGTGCGGGTAATCAACGCCAGCGGTTCGGCGCAGGAAACTCACGCGTTGGTAATGGACGTTTTAATGCCGTTTTTGAAAGAGCGAGGCTTTGCGAGCGCCTCAGTATCCCAGGCGTCGGGGAGAGCCCCTTATCCGAAGTGAGAGCCCTCGTGACCGCGAGGCCATTGCCCGTGTTTAGCAACTTATGTTTTCACGTCTGATTGGTAACGACGAAGTCAAAATCGCGCTGCGACATTTGCTCGACAGCGGCCGCATGCCCGGCTCGCTCCTCTTCACCGGCGAAGAAGGTATCGGCAAAAAACTCTTTGCGCTTGAGCTGGCAAAAGCCCTGAACTGTCGTAACCGCGTCGGGCTGGAAGCGTGCGATGATTGCTCATCGTGCCGGCGGATCGACAACTCAACCTTTCCGCCATTTAGCAGTCCGGATGACAATAAAGAGCGAATGATTTGGAGCGAACACGCGGATGTGGCGATGGTGCGGCCTTATAAGCAAATCATTCGCGTCAAACCCATGCGTGAGTTGGAACGGGAAGCTAATTTCCGGCCATTCGAAGGCGCGGCCCGCGTTTTTATTGTAGAAGAGGCCGAATACATGAACGAACAGGCAGCCAACGCGCTGCTAAAGACTCTCGAAGAGCCGCCGGCGTCGACTCACCTGGTTTTGACGACGACGAACCCCACGGCTTTGCTCGCAACTATTCGTTCGCGTTGCCAGGTAATCAGATTCGCGCCCGTCGCCGCGCCGCAGATCGAAAGATTTTTGATAAATGAGAAAGGTATGGTTCCAAAGGACGCCGCATTGCTCGCTCGCACGTCCGAAGGAAGCATCGGTCGCGCGTGCGCCTCGGACTTAGAGGATCACCGTGAGCGACGCGAGTCGATGCTGGGGGTTTTGAAAGCGTTGACGATCACCGGGAATCGAGTTCACCTCCTGCGGTCGGCTGAAGGTCTTGGCGCTATGCGGGATCGCGCGGATTACGAAGAAAGTCTGCGCGTACTTGAAACGCTGATTCGTGATGCCTGGGCGCTGCAGCTGGGTCGCCCCGCGGAAACAATAATCAACAGCGATCTGGTTGATAGTCTTAAAGCGATTGCCGCTGAACTGAGGAGTGAGAAAGCCGCGTCCTGGTTATCTACGATCGAGGAACTCCGCGGCACGTTGGAAGTGAACATCAACAAGAAAATTGCCAGCGATGCCCTGCTGATGAGAATGGCGGCGGCCTGACCGACACGATAGTTGAGACTGACCTCGTGAGGCCCCTCAGGCTTCCAGACTCGCTCGATCTTCAGATCAACTCGAACCGTTCACCGTACTGCGGTACTTCAACGACCCATCCGAACCGTTCGCGAATATGTGTGGCCATCCCTTCCGCTGCGTCGGGCTCTCCATGTGTGACGAAAACGCGACGCGGTGGCGAAGGCATTCCTTCGAGCCAACGCACGACTTCCTTCCAGTCTGCGTGCGCTGAAAAACCGCCGATCTTTTCGATTCGGCACTTTACGGGAATCCATTGCCCCAGAACCTTTACCTGCTTATCGCCGTCCGCCACTCGCCGCCCGAGTGTTCCCGCGGCCTGATAGCCAACAAACACCACCGTCGCGTTTTCATCGGGCAACAGACGAAGTGCGTGATGCAGGACGCGGCCGCCATTCATCATTCCCGATGCGGCAATTATGATGCGCGCGCCTTGCATGCTGTTAATGCGCTTCGATTCGTCGCGAGTGTTGCAGGCAAGCATCGAATGGGTCTGTAACGGCGTTGGTGTGATTTTCAAAGCCGCCATGTATTCTTCATCCTGTTCTTCAGCGCGGCGCGCGTACGCCTGCGTCGCCGCCGCGGCCATCGGTGAATCAACACATACCGGCAA
Organism: Pyrinomonadaceae bacterium; assembly: GCA_046262835.1. Taxonomy (GTDB): domain Bacteria; phylum Acidobacteriota; class Blastocatellia; order Pyrinomonadales; family Pyrinomonadaceae; genus UBA11740. The sequence goes on along the minus strand of JBHELZ010000005.1, from coordinate 13,932 downwards.
GACAGGGATGCGCTTTTGCTCTTCGAGTTCGCGAATCAAATAGACGATTTCCTGAATCCGACCGACCGCGAACGCCGGCATCAAGACAGCACCGCGACGCGCCGCTGCATCCTTTATGATTCGCTCAAGCGCATCTTTCGGCTCTTCGACGTCGTGTAATCGATTGCCGTACGTCGATTCAATCACCAGGTAATCAGCTGCCGGGGGCGCCACCGGATCGTGAATGATTGGCTGGTTGTATTTCCCCAGGTCGCCCGAGAAAAGCACGCTACGCGTTTCGTTAGCCCCTTTGACGTGGACCAGTACCTGGCTTGAGCCGAGAATGTGTCCGGCGATACGGAACTCGGCTTCGATGCCGTTTGCGATAGGGACGGGCGTGCCGGTGTTGGGAACGGCTTGCAACAGCTTCAGCGTCTGGCCTGCGTCTTCCTCTGTATAAAGTGGCAAAGCGGGAAGATGCCTGGTTAGATTATGGCGATTGCGATAGTCGGCTTCTTCTTCCTGTAAGCGCGCCGAATCCGGCAACAGAATCTTCATCAGGTCCGCGGTCCCCGCCGAACAGAATATCGGCCCGCGAAAACCATGATTGACAAAGCGCGGCAGGTATCCAATGTGGTCGATGTGCGCATGCGTGATAATACAAGCGTTCACCGACGCCGCATTGAATGGTGGCTCTTGCCAATTGCGATCCCGCAGATCGTGGCCGCCCTGGAACAAGCCACAATCAACAAGCACACGCGCGCGTTCAGATTCGATCAGGTATCTCGAGCCGGTGACTGTGCCCGCAGCGCCCCAGAATGAAAGTGATGACATGGCGTAATGTTATCGGATTGTTTGCTCTGAGAGAAACTCGCTACTATTTACGGGGCCGGCACACATTTGCCTTTTCATCGCCGGCAACCTCGCATATCATTCCACGACGAAGGGGCTCTACTAACAATCAATGAATCGATCGAAACTGCTGCCGCAATCATTTTGCTTATTTCTCATCGCCATTTTTCTTTCCGTTTCCGCCGCAGGTTTTGTTAACCCGCGAGCGGCCGGCAAAAGTGAGCTCCGAAAGTCCCAGTACGATGATCCCTACTCGGAATTTCGCAACGCACGTTATTCGAACGCCGGACTGTTGAATGAGCGTGACGAGATCAAGTTGGGCTTGCAACTCCATCGCGAGGTCACGAAGAAGTACAACCTGACCGACCTTGGCCTGGATCGAGTCGATCGCATCGGGCAGCGTTGCGCGCGGTCAAGTCTGCGGCCAGCTCTCGTTTACAAATTTCACGTAATCCAGGGACGGGAAATTAATGGCTTCTCGCTGCCCGGTGGGCATGTGTACGTGACCACGGCTCTGGTGCGATTGGCGAACGACAACGAACTCGGGGCAGTTCTTTGCCATGAAGTGGGCCACCTCGTAGCGCGTCACAGTTTGAGAACGCTCAAGAAATCGAAAGAGTATGACGACATCGCAAACTCTCTGGGCGAGCTGACCGGAGTCGCGGGCAGTATCGCTCACGACCTGGGTGTGGGCCTCGGACAAATCGTGGGCGCGGGAATGTTGACAATTCACTCACGTGATGAAGAGCGCGAGGCAGATTATCTGGGCGTCCGGGCGATGCCAGGCGCGGGACTCGATCCCCAGGGAATGATCACGATGTTTCAGAAACTCCTACGGCTTGAGGAACGCGATTCCGACTTGCTGGGATCGCTGTTCTCAGATCATCCGGACGCGCAGGAACGAATCGACAATACCAGGTACGAGATTGCGCGGATGAAAAGAAGATGACTAAACATTCGCGTCAGAAGCCGGACCTAAGACAGGGCCTGTGAAGCTGCCCTTGGCGACGCGCCTAACACCGCCGGCAAAGAAAACGATGATAGCGGGAATCAATAATCCCAGATTTCTCAACGCTGTCTTAATGCCTAACTGACTGCCGATTATCTTTCCAAAACAACCGCACTCCAGCGGTTCGCCGTGCAAACCGTAAACGTAATAGAGAGCGAAGGCGCTGAATCCAATCAAGAGCAAGGCTGCCAGGACCGCTCCCAGGCGAATGGTGCGAGGCACAAGCAACAGCGTCGCCGCCAGGATCTCTGCTCCGATTACTGCGATGGTGAGTGGCCACTGCCAGCGTTCGTAGTTCAGATTCATCGAGCTGAGCAACTCCGTGACTTTGCCTGCGAACTCCGAGAGAATCCAAAGTTTGGCGCCGGCGGTGAAAAGAAAAAGGGCGGCCAGACCGAACCGGCAGATATGGACCAGGACCGTGAAGATTTTTCGGCGGTTCATTATGAGTGCGATTAAATAGCCCTTATGGCCAGTTTTCGCTCCGTTAAAGCGAGCACAAGCATGAACCAAATCCTCTGCTCAAAGAGAAGCGAACATGAATTTTCATGTTCGCGTCTGTCTGAGCACCAAATTGGCGATGCGTGTATTTACACCATTCGCCCCTGAGCGCTTCAAAAGAGTAACGCCAGCCTTCTCTGGTTCGCACAACTAGGCCGCCAGTGCCACCACTTTTTCGGCTGCGTCTTTCATCCCGCTGGCCACGGTAAAATTCAATCCTGATTCGCGAATCACGCGCTGCCCTTCTTCGACATTTGTTCCTTCCAAACGAACAACCACGGGAACCTTCACCCCTAGATTGTTGGCCGCACCCACCACGCCGCGCGCGACCATATCACAACGGACGATGCCGCCGAAGATGTTAATGAGCACTGCCCGGACCGCCGGGTCCGCGAGCAAAATTCGAAAAGCAGCCTCAACTCGTTCCTGCGACGCCCCGCCGCCCACATCAAGAAAATTTGCCGGCTCACCGCCCGCCAGCTTGATGATGTCCATAGTCGCCATCGCCAGCCCCGCGCCGTTAACCATGCAGGCAATATTCCCGTCCAGCTTGATGTAATTGAGATCAAATTTCGAGGCTTCGATCTCCAGAGGTTCCTCTTCATTCAAGTCCCGCAGATCTTTGAAAGCGGGATGACGAAACAACGCGTTGTCGTCGAAATTGATCTTGGCATCGAGGGCAATTAACCGATTGTCTTTCGTCAAGAGGAACGGATTGATCTCCAGCAATGAAGCATCCATCGATTCGTAAGCCGTGTATAGCGATTGCATGAACTTCGCCGCCTGCGAAACCAGTGAGCCCGGCAAGCCGAGCGCGAAGGCCAGCTTTCGTGCCTGAAATGGCCGAAAGCCGACCGCCGGATCAATAGTCTCTTTGAAAATTTGTTCAGGCGTCCTGGCGGCGACTTCCTCTATATCCATGCCGCCTGCGGCTGAAGCCATAAAGACCGGACGGCCGCTTGCGCGATCCAATACGATTCCGAGATAGAACTCTTTGTCGATGGGCAGTCCCTCTTCGATCAGCAGCACCCGAACTTCTCTTCCCTCCGGGCCCGTCTGGTGCGTTACCAATTTCATCCCAAGGATCTTGCTGGCCAGCTCGCGCGCTTCCTCGGCAGTGCCCGCCAACTTTACCCCGCCGCCTTTGCCGCGTCCGCCGGCATGGATTTGCGCTTTGACCACCACGGGTTTGACAGCTAATTCTTTCGCCGCTTTAAACGCTTCTTCGGGAGTGCGCGCGATAATCCCACGCGGCACGGGCACATTGAATTGTTTCAATAACTCTTTTGCTTGATACTCATGTATCTTCATCGCATTATTGGAGAGCGCGTGGTTTCGCTCCTGAGGGTCGGTATCCTGTTTGATTTAGTCAGAAAAGCTTAATGAGTTTACTCATGGGTTAACTGGGTCGCAACTACGCGAGTTCGCATTCAAAAACATAAGTCGGGCGCGATTCATAATGGATCGACGATCATTTCTCACGAGGGCGACGTCGTTTGCGCTTTCGCTGCCGCTCTCGGCCGCTGCGCAGACTTTGGTCGAGCGTGGACGCTTCGACGATGAGCAGCTCTCGTTGGCCCGCGAGCAACTGTTGAAACAGTTGAATGCCGAGAGAGCCAGGGCGGGGCTGAACGAATTGAAGCTCGACGATCTCGCCTCGCGGGTAGCGCAGGAGCACGCTCGCGATATGGCAGCAGGCGGTTTCCTGAATCACTTCGGTTCGGATGGACGCAAACCATATCAGCGTTACTGCCTCGCCGGTGGTACCGCCGCAATACAAGAGAACGCTTCCGCGGCCGAAGACATTGAGTCAGTGGCGCCGTTGCGCGTGATGAATGATTTGCGTGACATGCACGACTCCATGGCGCACGAAGCGCCCCCAAATGACGGCCACCGCAAAACCATTTTCTCTCCCTTTCATACTCATGTCGGATTCGGTGTAGCGCTGCACAATCATAGTCTCAGGCTTGATGAGCTGTATCTCGCCCGGTATATCGAGCTGGATCGATTTACCGCCGAGGCGAAGGCAAAATCTACTGTGATCTTATCGGGACGACTGCTCAACCCGAAGCATTTTCTTCACGGCCTTGATTTGTGCTTTGAGCCGTTGCCTGCACCACGCGAGATCGAATGGCTGCGAGCAAACCCTCGCCCTATCTCGTTGCCGGACGCCTACGCGCAACTCCGTCCGAGGGCGCCTGACGGAATGACCTACACTGACGGCCGCAGGGGCGATTATGATTGGGACCGCAGCGGTAAGTTCCGCGCGGAGATTAAGCTCACGAAAGACGAGCCAGGTATTTATTTCGTAATTTTTTGGGTTCGTCGCGTTGCAGCGGACAAAGGCTTCCCTGGCGCCGAAGTCTGCATCATAAGTCGCCCCAACTGAAAAGTTTTTGAAGTTCAGAGACGTTTTTCGAAGCCTCATGGCGCGCAGATGAAATCGGAAATTACCCGCCGTTTATTCCTGAATCACGCCGCGCTGTCGATGGCGGGGTTTGCAACCGTCAAACCGGTATCGATCTGTTGTGATGACAGTAGTACTGATGACGCCTTTCTGACTGTAAGAAATCAACTGTTGCGGATGGTCAATCGCGAACGCGCTGATGCGGGTCTGAAAATTCTGAAACTGGACGAGCTGGCTTGCCGGGTCGCGCAAGAGCATGCCATCGATATGGCCCAGGGCGGGTTTCTCAGTCACTGGGGGACCGACGGACGCAAACCCTATCACCGTTATTCCTTTGCCGGAGCCGTTGATGCTATCGAAGAGAATGACGGCGCGGCGGATCACGGGGAACCAGTCGCTTCAGATGAGGCAGCCGGGGACCTGATCGGTTTGCACAGCTCGATGTTTTACGAGAGCCCGCCCCACGACGGACATAGGAGAACAATTCTCAACGAGTATCATACGCACGTTGGTTTCGGCATGGCCACAAGGGGTATGCACGTGAGGCTTTGCGAGCTTTACGTTGGAAAATATGTGTCAATCGATCCTTATCGGGCCAGCCGCCCCGTAGGGAGCAGCTTCATGCTGAGCGGCCGTATTCTTGATCGATTCAACTTACTCAAGTCCATTGATGTTTTTTACGAACCGTTGCCGGTGTCTCCTGATCCTCTCTGGCTTCGCCAAACTCGCAGCTACAGCTTGCCGGACGATCGTGAGACACTTCTGCCGAAACTTCCGGATCGCACCTTTTACGAAGACGGATCCAGCGGGTCCATTGAACTGCTCGGACCAAAATTTCAAGGCCGAATTCCACTATCGAAAAAGCTGCCGGGAATCTACACGGTCGTGGTTTGGTTGCAGCAGAGCAGAATGTCGAATTCATTTCCAGCCACTCAGATTTGCATTCGCGCAGAATAAATAAGCATTCATGGTTGTGAAACGCAGAACGACGATCCTGGTTCGATTGATGATTCTGTTTGCGCTGGCTACCACGCCGGCGCACTCGAGCCTCGCGCAGCCACAACGCAAGGCGCAGCTCCAAAGCGAGGTACAGGTCCAGTTTCTTCATGCGTGGGACGGTTATAAACAATACGCGTGGGGCCATGACGATCTAAAGCCGCTCAGCAAAAGTTTTCACGACTGGTACGCCGAACCGCTGCTTATGACTCCAGTGGACGCGCTGGACACAATGATCCTGCTGGGGCTAGACGGTGAAGCGAAGAGCACGCGCGAATATATTGCGACCCACTTGTCCTTTGATAAAGACATTTCGGTTCAGAATTTCGAGGTCACAATTCGGCTGCTCGGCGGCTTGCTCTCGAGTTATGAAATGACCGGCGACAAACGTCTGTTAAATCTCGCTGAAGATCTCGGCAAGCGTTTGTTGCCGGTTTTCAATTCGCCGACCGGCCTGCCTTACCGTTATGTGAATTTGAAAACCGGGGCCGTGCGCGGCAACGTCACCAATCCCGCCGAAGCCGGGACTCTTTTGATTGAGTTCGGCACGTTGGCGCGGTTGACTCACAGGCAAATTTTCTATGACAAAGCCAAGCGCGCGCTGGTTGAAGTTTACAATCGCCGCTCGCCCCTCGGCTTGGTCGGCACCTGGATTAATGTCGACACCGGCGCCTGGACCGACACGGATAGTCATATCAGCGGAGCGATCGATAGCTACTACGAATATCTCTTGAAGTGCGCAATTCTTTTCAATGATCAAGACTGCCGGCGGATGTGGAAGGAAAGCATTAAAGCTATCAACAAATACCTCCAAGATGCACGTAGCCCGAAGGAGATAACTGTAGTTACAAAAGCAGGCGGCAGGCCGATGTCGGCTGCTAGTCCCCAGCTGTGGTACGGGCATGCCGATATGAATACGGGCAAGCGCACCGCGACGATATACGGTGCGCTCGATGCCTTTTTTCCCGCGGTGCTGGCATTTTCCCGCGATATGAAACGAGCGGAGATGCTGCAGGCATCTTCTTATGTCATGTGGCAGAAGAACGGAATTGAACCCGAGGAGATCAATTACGCGACTATGGAAGTCACCGCCCCCGGATATCCTCTTCGTCCCGAGATCATGGAATCGACCTATTATCTCTATCACTTCACAAAAGATCCGAAGTACCTGCAAATGGGTGAAGCGTTGTGGCGCGACTTCGTCAAATACTGCCGTACTGATGGCGGCTATGCGGCGCTCAAGAGCGTAGTGACTAAAGAGCAAACAGACTCAATGCAAAGCTTTCTGTTTGCGGAGACATTCAAGTATTTTTATCTGTTATTCGCGCCGGCCCGCACACTTAATTTCGAAAGGGTAGTTTTCAACACTGAAGCGCATCCGATGCGCAGAAGATGATCGCACGTTCGGCGAACCCCAGTCGTCGAACCGCTAAGCGCACTGCTTCAGTGGGCGTGCCCCGGGCGGAAGTTGGCTTGAGTCGGTTTCTTGGCATACAAAGCGTAGCTGACTCTATGAAAACGCTAAACATCAACCGGCAGCATCTCTTAATTGCGCTCTCGGTGTGCGTCACCTGCGCATTGCCGGGTACTGCGCAGCAGCCGCAGCGCAGATCGAAGGAGGAGTTGATTACCGCGGCCCGAGAGATAATGACTGCGACGCGCTATTGCGCGCTGATCACGACCGACAGGCAGGGTCGCGCGAACGCGCGGACGATGGATGCATTTGCACCCGATGAGAACATGATTGTCTGGTTTGCGACCAACCCCTTGAGCCGCAAGGTCTCTGAGATTCGTCGCAACCCGAGCGTGACTCTTTACTATTTCGATCGTGAGAGTCAGGCTTACGTAACTATTAAGGGCGTCGCGCGCCTGGTGAATGACTCAAAAGAGAAAGCTCGACATTGGAAGGATGACTGGAAAGCCTTCTATCCCGACCGCGATAAGAGTTATTTGCTCGTTGAAGTGCGACCGTTGAGCCTGGAAGTAGTGAATACAAGGACGGGGATTGTCGGCACTTCGCGCGATTGGCAGCCGCCGTCGGTCGAGTTTCGGCGACGGAGGAAGCAGCACTGGCTTGAGCCCCCGTTTCCTCGCTTGCGATCTACTTTTCACAGAAATTCGCGCCAACCCGGGCGCTGCGGTCGGGTCTTAGGGGTCGAACGATCGGCCTGAGCCCTGACGCCGGCCCTGGCCGGCGCTGACCCACCTTACCACTTAAGAATCTGTTAACACTTAATTGCCCCCAAACGTCTTTGATTTGACACCAGTAATTGATCGGAGTACCCATGCTGCCCACGAGTTCCGGCAGCGTGTTCGGAAGCACTCTCCCTTGAAATCCGAAAGGCAGTGGCCGGCGGCAGGCGGCGATATCTGCGAGCGCTGTCCGTCTCTGTGCGCCTGTTTTCGAAACGGAGAGCGCTATGAAACATCGAAACCCGACTTATTTTCTTCTCTTTGCAATTCTAACCGTCGCTTTTCCGGTTCTGCTTTTCACATCGCATTCGCGGGTTACTTCCCAGACTCGCGAAAGAAGAATTAACCCAAATGACCAATCAAAACCAAACAACGAAAACGATACTGGCAGGATGTCGCCGCCGCCCACGGAGGTCGTAAAAGTAGATGTTGATTTGGTGACCGTGGACGCGCTGGTTCTGCAGAAGAACACTGCGCGCATTGTCGGTGGGTTGAGAAAAGAGGATTTTCTGCTTTACGAAGATGGGACGAAGCAGCAAATCACGCATTTTAGTCAGGACAGCTTGCCGCTTTCGATGTTGCTGCTGATCGATCGCGGAGGCTGTCTCGATCCGTTCGGGGACAAGGTCCACCACGCGGCGATCGAGGCAGTGAATCGACTGAAACCGGTGGATGAAGTGGCGGTCATGACTTATCACAACACGACGCGGCTCCTGCAGGGATTCACGCGCAACCGGAACCTGATTGAAGATGCGCTCAATCGCATTCCGGCACACGAGGAAGAAGCAGATCACTGTCTGAACAAACTATTTGCCGACGCCGCCGATTACATGATCCGCGCCGGAAATCCTTCGGGTCGCCGCGTGGTAGTAATTATCACCGGCGTCACCCGCAATTTTGATTGCCTCGATGGGCCATCGGGAAAATCGGCGGCGCAATCGATCTATGAATCAGGCAGTGTGGTTTGCGGCATCATTCCGAAAGAAATGGGCCAGGGATTGGAGAACGGAATCATGGTCTGGGCCACTCGCATGGGGAAGTTGAGCGGGCAACCCTATCTCGACATAGAAACCCTGGCGAACGAGACGGGCGGTGAGTTGCTCGCCGACAAACCGGGAAATCTCAACACCACCTTTCAAACGCTGATCGACCATCTGCGCAGCCGGTACAATCTGGCCTTCGTTTCCACGAACAGGAAGCGCGATGGAACTACCCGGAAGCTGAAGATCGATTTGACGGCCTCGGCCCAAAAGTCCGCGAACAAGCTGGTCGTGAAAGCACGAAGAAGTTACGTGGCGCCGAGATAGTACGCCCAACAGCGCGTCGCTGGGAGCGCGCGCCGTTACGCTACCACACTGCGCGAGCGAGGTTTATCCTTATTTGAGAGCCAATGCCACGAACCAGCGCCTGATCAATGATTCGCAAGCGAAAATCGCATTGACTTGACCCAGCTTTTACCGTACAAAGCGGGGTGCTGTGCCATCCGGTCTTTCCCTAAGGTCAGCGCGTCAGTCTTGCTTCGGAGACAAAAATAAAATGCCCCGACTTCAAAACCGCGAAGCGTTCGAAACGCGAACGCGTACGGTCCTCGTTTTATGTTCGTTTGCGATCGCTGGTTTGGTTTTGCTCGCGGGTTGTAGCGCGGCGGGCGGCGGCAACGGCCTCCACGTCAAATCCGCTACGACGGGCGATAAAGATCTCCCGGTTAAATCGAGCTATGCCTTCGCGGTGACGAAAAGCTTCACCGATATCAGCGGCAAGATTACCACCGCGTCTGCGTACAATGTCTTCGTGGCCAATTACGATCTGGATGCAAATAATTTTGCGATGACCCTGGACAAGCCGCTAACGTCGGACGATCGCTTGCGCGTGGTTTTTAGCCTGATCGGTGATCAGGGTGCCGATGAAAAGTCGCCCCCCAAGGCGGGAACCTATTTAGCCAAAGCCGGGAAATTCATGAAAGTTGAAAGTGCGGGCATCGTCGCGCGCAGAGGCGGCGCAGACGTTAAATCATGGCTGGACAGAAGTGCATTAAGCGGCGAAGTGAAAGTCACCTCCGCCTCCGCCGACGAAATCAGCGGCGACCTTGATCTAACCAGCGGTGACTCGTCAATCAAGGGATCGTTTACGGCGAAGGTTCTCAAACGCAAGTAGGGTGACGTTAGGCGCTGCTTCACCTCTGATTCAATACAATTTCTCCCGTTCGGTTTCCCGAGAGAGTTGTCTGTCGAGACTGCGCCTGCGGCGGGTTGAATTCATGAAATCGCTTATTCGGGGAACCGGCGATTCATGTACAATGCAGTTAATGAGCGAAGAGCGGCGGCCAACAACTGGTGAAGAGATCGCCAATAGTTTGAGTCACGGCGCCGGCTTGGCGTTCGCAATCGTGGGGACCCCTTTCCTAATCGTTGCCGCGATGCGATACGGAAGTGCCTGGAATACAGTCGGCGTCAGCGTCTTTGCTGCGTCGATGATCTCCCTCTATCTCGCCTCGACTCTTTATCACGCGCTTACCCACGACGGCGCCAAACGTTTCTTTCGCGTGTTGGATCATAGTGCGATTTTTATTCTGATCGCGGGCACTTATACGCCGTTCACCCTCGGTGTGATGCGCGGCCCGTGGGGGTGGACGCTGTTCGGGCTCGTATGGGGTTTGGCCCTGCTGGGTCTGACAAAAAAAGCAGTTTTCGGCGCGCGATACCTTTGGTTTTCAGTTGCTCTATATCTGGTAATGGGTTGGCTGGTTGTTATCGCCGCACCCCAGGTTCTGCAGCGCGTTCCTTTGACCGGTCTCGCCTGGTTGCTCGCCGGTGGAATAGCTTACACAGCCGGCGTCGGCTTCTTTGCGGCGCATCGAATTCGGTACGCACACTTCGCGTGGCATCTCTTTGTGATCGCCGGAACTGTATGTCATTTTTTCGCAGTTCTTTGGTACTCTGCCGGAAAACAGTAGCCCTAAGTACGGCGACGTTTACGCCCTCCGTTACGGTCGGGCTCCTGCCCGCTTCGCCACTCGACTTAAGACGAAGCCTGCCAGACGGAATCTGGATATAAAGTCTTCCGGGTGTTAAGATGCCCGTGCATTAGGATGAGAAAGTCTTTACATTTTCGCCCCGCTGAATCCCGCGCAAACCTCTTCGCGGACTAGGTTCCTTCATCAAATATCGCTTCGTTTTTCGGCACTGTTTTCAAAGTGTCGTCAATAATTAATTTTCAGAAAAAGGAGCAACAAGATGATGGCGACCGCAACTGCAGAAAGAAGACCTAACTTAAAAACCGCACTTCCCGGACCAAACGCCCGCGCAATCATTGAGGCCGACGCCCAATTCGTGAATCCTGCCTATCCGCGACCCGATTTCAAACTGGTCGCGAAGAGTGGGCAAGGTGTTTGGGTTGAAGATGTTGACGGGAACCTCTTCCTGGACTGTAACGCCGGCGTGGCAGTCTGTTCGACCGGTCATTGTCACCCGGAGGTTGTGCGCGCGATCCAGGATCAGGCAGCGCAACTGATTCACATCTGCGGCACTGACTATTACTACTCGTCAATGCCTGAGCTCGCTAAAAAGCTCGATGAGATCGTGCCGCTGCAAAGACCGACGCGGACGCATTTTGCGAACAGCGGCACGGAAGCCGTCGAGACGGCTTTGAAGCTGGCCATGCATGCGACGGGTCGCGAGAAGTTTATTTCCTTCTTTGGAAGTTTCCATGGACGCACGCTGGGGTCGCTGTCGCTTACTTCTTCCAGAGTTGCGCAACGTCTCGGTTTTAAGCGACAGGTGCTGGACGTGGTCCACATGCCGTATCCGAACGAATATCGTAATCCCTTCAACGCCGACGATTCCGGCGATGGGGGTGTCGTCCAGGGCGCGGTAAATTGGATCGAGAATCGTTTGTTCAAAACCACCACGCCGGCAGAAGAAGTTGCGGCGATTGTCGTCGAGCCGGTCCAGGGGGAAGGCGGCTATGTACCCTCTCCGGCGGGATTCCTGCAAGAGCTGCGCCGGATTTGCGATGAGCACGGCATCCTGCTGATCGTCGATGAAGTACAAAGTGGGATGGGCCGCACCGGCAAAATGTTTGCGATGGATCACTACGGGGTAAAGGCCGACATCGTCTGCATCGCCAAAGGAATTGCGTCCGGCTTGCCGCTCGGCCTGTGCGTCGCGCGCGCTGACTTGATGGACTGGAAACCCGGCGCCCACGCTTCAACGTTTGGCGGGAACCCGGTGGCGATCGCGGCCGCGTTGAAAACGATTGAATTGCTGCAGCGTGAACTGGTCGCGAACAGCGCTGAGGTGGGCGCCTATCTCAAGCGCGGCCTGGAAAAGCTGATGAGCAAACACGATTGCATCGGTGATGTCCGCGGCATGGGCATGATGCTTGGGGTAGAGTTCGTAAAGGATCGCGATTCAAGGGAACCCGATCCCGATCTGCGCGATCGAGTTGAGATGGAAACGTTCAATCGCGGTGTGATTCTGCTGGGCTGCGGCGCGAACTCAATTCGCTGGTCACCGCCTTTGATTCTGACGAAAGAAAACGTCGATGTCGCGCTCGGGATTTTTGATGACGCGATCACCGCGTCAATTTAATCGGAAGTTCCGCGTTTACGCGGTCGCTACCGCCTGAAGGCGGAACCTGAAAACCAGGGGCTACTATCATGTTTGAAGGCACTGTAATCTCAATCAATGTCGCCCGCTCAGCCGAAGCGCCCATGGAATCTGTCGACGAAGTCCGCGCCATCCCCGGCCAGGGGCTGGAAGGCGATCGGTACTTTTTCAAACAAAGGGCCTTTTATAAGCCGCAGCCCGATCGCGAACTCACCCTGGTCGAAGCCGAAGCCATCGAAGCGTTTCGCGAGGATTTCACAATTGACTTTGACCTCTCGGCGACGCGGCGCAACGTCGTCACGCGCGGTGTGCCTCTCAACCACTTGGTGGGGAAAGAGTTTTGGATTGGAGACGTGAGAGCACGGGGCCTTCGTTTGTGCGAGCCCTGCTCGCATTTGCAAAGGCTTTCACATCCCAAGGTTTTGCCGGGTTTGGTTCATCGGGGCGGATTACGCGCGCAGATTCTTAGCGAAGGAACTATCCGTGTGGGTGAGACGGTCTCAGAAGCTCCCCGCTTGAGGCGGCCTTCTGCGTGAGCAATTCCTGGTCGCGCGCCCTAGCAGGCTGCTGAAAAACTCAATCCGCGAAGGGCGAGGCCGCAATTTGGAGTGCGGCGACTTGTCGCCGCTTTCGTAGCACAAATGAATTTCCTAATGTTTTTGAAGTTCGCGTCAAGTCAGATTTCAAAGCGGCGACAAGTCGCCGCACTCCAAAAGACTTTTTTTTCAGCAGCCTGCTAAGGGCTGGGAGTCCCGCAGGCTGGCTCACCATCAAGTTTCCGGCAAACAAACAGCAGAATTGCGAGACTACAGTCTGTAACGAACCCGCTTCCGCAACTCTTCATCTTCGACCTCGATGTTTTGCAAGCGCAGCATCACGTCCGCATTCAGGTCCCAACCCGCGCGCTCACCGGCTTGCAACTTAACTGTTCCGGCGGCAGCTATCATTGCCGCGTTATCCGTTGACAGATGCGGCGAGGGGAAATACACGGGCACGCCCAATTCTTGTGCGGCGGCGCGAGCTGCCTCACGCAACGCCCCGTTGCAGGCCACGCCACCGGCAACGATCAATGTCTTTGGAAGATATTCTTTGGCGACGCGTTCGGTTGTGCTGACCAGCGAACGCACGACCGTTTTTTGAAAACTTGCCGCCAGGTCTTTGATTTCCTGCGAGGGCTCTTCGCCGTTTTGCATTGGTTGCAATCCCGATTCGCGCACATGCTTTGTCACCGCGGTTTTCAGCCCGCTAAAACTGAAATCCGGCCGATTGTCTCCCATGCGCGGTAGTGCAAACTTAACTGCCTTCGGATTCCCTTCCCGCGCCAGCCTTTCGATGATTGGGCCACCGGGATAGCCCAACCCAAGCAACTTCGCGACTTTGTCGAACGC
>JBHELZ010000004.1:0-180880 GCA_046262835.1 Pyrinomonadaceae bacterium | reverse complement strand
AAGTGTCACCGTGGCGCTGCGATAGATTGGCCTGAAGTTGTGATCGAAAAATGAAGGATTCGCTCGCATCATCCCTCGTTCGCGATCACCAACGTAAATGAAGTCGATGCCGTAATATTGCACGAGTTCGAGTGCGTCGCTCGTGCCGCCGTAGATTCTCCGCACGTCCGCTTCGCGGCCGCGAAATTCATAGCCGTGGCTGGCGAGCCAGGCAGTTGGACCGCGTACCACCGCCCGACCCGCCAGCAAGGTTGTAGGGTTTGCGAAGGCCGGCGCGATCAGGAAAAGGCTGCGCGGTGATGTGTGGTCGCGGACGAATTCACCAGCCGCCAGGTCTTCATCGGTAAACACGCGCGTGGACGCCATGTTTTCGCTATGCAGACAAGCGACGGCGGTAGCAGCGCTAACAATCACCAGAAAGAAAGCCAAAACTCTTTGATGGTATGTTTGCCAGATTCTGACGATGAACGAACCAACAAAAATGCTGTTGATGGCGTGCCAGTAATAGGTAAGCTTACCGTTGTCGAAAACGTTCGGCGAGACCATCACGACGAGCGCGAACACGAATACAACCAGAAAAGCGAGATAGAATTTTCGCCAAGAGCGTGGCGCCGCAAACCACGCCGGCACCGCCAGGACCAGCGGCAAACCAAAGTTTCGCAAAAGATAGATCGGAAAGAGAAAGGACTGGTCATGACCCAGCCAGCCCGGCAGAAGTCGGACTACGCCAGTGGCTGACGCGTTTTGCGTGAGCCCAACAACCTGGGGCGCGGCCAGTCCGACTGCAGGTATCCAGAAAGCCGCCCAGGCCCAACGCGGTCTGAAGGCGAAGAGGCACACGCTAACCAAGCCCACTGCGATGTAAGAATGTGTGTGCGTCATTGGTAACAGACCCGTAAGAAATCCCGCGAATGACAGAAGTAGCCAGGCGGATGGTTTTGAGGAAATATTCGCGCCCGCCTCGCCATTATTTTCGTACCACCTGCCCCAGACAACTGCAAAGATGGTGAATACGATCAGCGCGATGCCGAGGCCAAAAAGAATCGGCCGCTGTGGCAGGAAGGCGTCGGTGATCAAATTGGGCCAGTTCAATCCAAGGTTTGAGTAGTTTGCATAATTCACATCCAGCGTTTGCCAGAATTGAATAAAGTGCTTGCCGCTGTGCCACCAGTTGCGAAACAAATCAATGAATCCGAGCCCGCCGTTCAAGAGAAAAATCAAGCTCGCAAACACGGCCGCCCGCGCTGATCGCGAGATGCGATAAGCGAGCGAATAGAACAATGCAGTGATCGCGATAGCCAGGGATACCGATGTGAGAATTAGTGCTGTTCGCAAAGTTAAACCGCCGCTAATCAAGACCGCGGTTTGAAAGTCCGGAAGGAACGGGTAATTCAACGCTTCGGGAGGCAGGAAAATATAGCGAGGGCGAAAATTCTGGCCGTAAAGAAATGAAGATGTAAGGGCCGCGTGAAATGAAAGGTCGTAGGCAGCGCTGCCGCCCGAGTACCACCCCCCGTCGCCGCGGGCAAACATGTGGCTGGAAAACAGTCGCCAGTAAATTGGCGTGAAGACCAGCAGCACCAGCAGCAGTTCCGAGTAGTGACGTCGCCACCGAAAGCTCGATAAGGCGAAAGGACCGGATCGAATGCCGACCGCGATGATCGTTGCCGCGACGATCCAGATCGAGATTGTTTCCAACAATAGCTGTCTATGAGTAAGCTGTCCCTGCCAACAAGCGATGAGATACGCACCACAAGCCGTTAGCACCCAGCCAACCAACAGGCCCCAGAAAAATTGCTCGACTTCATCGAGCAGATTTCGCGCGACGCGCCTGGTTATACCAATCCCCAGAATGATTGAGCCGCTAAGAAAAAATAATGCCAGCATGAGAAGACTTTGCGTGTTGTCACTTGGTGATTTGGTTTAAAGGAACGTTATTGGTGTCGTTGCTTTATCTCGTGGTACTCGATTGAGTCCTGGAAGGCCACAGAAATCCTTCCGTTATGATCTTCGCTCAGCTGGCGGAGCCAAAACTCAAACGGTCGAAGATCGCGGTCCGGAGGGTCATCCGGATTGCGCCGCAAATATCCAAAGTAATGCAGCAAGAGAAGGGATCGGTCATTTTCTTTTTGCACAAATCTTTGATCGTTTGCGACTTTGAGCAAAGTTCCGGCTCGCGTTTCGCGATGGTTCATCAGATCGTCAATCAATGTTGCTCGTTGGGACTGGTCCATCACTACCCCGGCGTTCGCCAGGAGCTTATCAACAAATTGCGTATCCGTGAGTTGACCAAACGAATTGATAAAGGAATTTGTGCGCGTCCATCCCTCTGCGAATTTACGAAGGTTGTCGTCAAATATCTGATCGCGATCTTCAGATTCCAAAATGACGCCGCGGGCAATACGCTCTGCATCCTTCATGAATTCGTCGTGTCGCGGCATGGCGGCGTTGGTCTCGAGATAGATACGGTAGAGAGTCTGAAACTTCGACGGTGAAGCCGCGACAATATTTACCGGGTCCTCACGAACCAGGGCTGACAGTTCATGAATGGACAATGAAAACGGCAGTGTCGCCTCGCTCTTTGCTTCAGGCTCGGTTTTGACAACTGCATAGATATCGTTGCCGTTATCAAAGCGATTAATGAAGCGCAGCCGGTCGGTCGCGACAGCTGCTGCCAGAAAAGCTTCGTACACCGAATGTCGTTCGGGCTCGATTAGCGAATTATGAATGACAACATACGAAGTCGGCACACGTTCAAGTGCGTCGAGCAGTTTGAGTGAGATAGGAGTAGCCTTCGACATGCCTTCAATTTCCCAGGCGTGAGGGGGCACGAAGGTCGAGATTGCGTTGATTAGCGGCTTTGCGTGATCAGCACTGCGCAACATATACAAATGAGGGAGGATGCCATTTCCCGTGGGCAGCTCAACCAAACCACCCCGCATCGGAGTTTGCTTAAGCCGGAGCGTTACCTCATCCGGCTCCGCTGCGCCGCGCGTGAACGTGAGCGGCGCCACCCGCAGTTCGAACAACAGGGCAATAATTATCAGAGCCAGGGCCAGAGCGGGGCGAAGTTGTTTTCGCCGGCCCGCAATTCGTTCAATGAGTTTCATCGCGCCGACTCCGGCCAGCACTGCCATGCCGAGATCGGCAACCATCGCGGCGCGCGAAGGCTCGCGCATGCTGCGAAAGAGAAAAACGATCTCGTAAAGAATTCGGTAGAACCACGCGTTCGTTCCCAACGACATCAGAAAACCGGTAACGATCCAAATTATTCCCAGCCAGACGGCGTCGCTCCGTCGTCGATCGCGAATGTGTTCGATCAGGTTCTTCGCGCCGGTTGCATGAATCAGCAGTTTGGGATAATTAAGCGAAAACCGCAGCACCACCGCAACCGCTAATACGAGTAACGTCAGATCAAGCGTTTTTCCGCTGAAATAATTGCCGGGCATTGAAAACGCGCTGAAGCTCGACCAATTTGAAAAAATAACCACGGTAACAGTGATGATCGTGAACCAGATCACAGCGCCCGCCGTGTTCCATAGCACGCTGCGCCACCAGGCCTCTCGAGGGCGTGACTTGCGGAATTGAGCGATTAAGTTCTTCGCGCCTGTTATTCGTCTCAGGACCTGAGGATATGCAACGACTAATCTGAAAAAGATGGCGCCGGCGAAAACAAACAGCGACCGCGCCAAAGTGTCGCCCGCGAAAAACTTTGCCAGCCATGGATGATTTGTGGCTCCCCTCCAACCAATCGAAAGGACGGCCATGATCGCACTGGCAAACGCCAGCGCGTCAATCAACAAAACCCATTGCGACCGTTTGCGTTCGCGAAATTCTACGTAAGCGTTATTTACGGCGGCGGATTCACGTGCAGCTCCCGGCAAAAGCACGGCCGCGAGCGCCAACAACGGCGAAAGGAGGCCGGTGAATAGTTTGGGTCCATTTCCCGCCAGGTTGTCGCCAAAGCCCTTCCACATGCGATTGCGGTACTCGGCCACCAGCCAGCGCGCGGCGCTGGGCGAGTTTCTGGCAATCACTTCAGGTCCCCAGGCGAATCCGAAGGCTCGGCTCACCCGGAGATAAGGCAACATGAAAGGCAAGAGTGCCAGCAAGGATACCGCCGCCGCGAGGCTGCCATATTTCCAGAATTTTCGGTCACGTAATAGCTCGTAACGAATGCTCAAGTAAACCAGGGACAAAGCCAGCGGCGCCAGCGACAAAGTGAACCACGACAGACATGAAAGCGCGTTCATCGTAAAGGCAGCGGCCAGCCATGCAGCTCGCTTGTAGCTTCGTGCCCGCGCGAAAAGAACGAACGCTTCGAGAGTGAGCGGCATCCAGCCCGTAAAAACATAGTGGAGCTGTGAAAGCAAATGAAAGCGGTAAGGGACAAAAGCAAAAACCAATCCGGCAATCCACGCGGAGCCGTTCGACCCCGTCAGTGTGCGCGTTAGGCGAAATGCTCCGTAGCCGGAAAAGGCAAAAGCCACGAAGGTGGCGATGCTGTTTACCGTCAGCGGCCGGAAGCCTAACGCAAATAGTGGAAAGAAAAGCAGCGAGATGCCGTAGTCGTTCTCACTAAAAGCCAGCGTCTGATGCAGCGGGTAGAAAATATTTGCGTCGAACAAATGCAGCGGTGAGGTGAAGGTCTGATGAAAATCCCACCACAGTATCCACGAGACAAGGTAAGGATCGCCGGGATCGGCGCAGGCATCGTGCAGTCGGGTTATCCACGGCCACGTCATGACCGTCGTAAACATAATGAAAGCCGCAAAAATAAATAGCTCGCGCGCGAACTTGTTGCCGGCGAAGCGTTGAATTATCCTCGGCAGCGAGCTGTTTTTTCCGGTTCTTTCGTTCGAGCGTTGAGTCTCACCGAAGGCAGCCATTATTATTTGCTTAAGTTCGAGTCACGCATTTTGTTGGCAGTATCACCGGATGTCAAACAACGCGTTGCGTAACCCTGGTTTGGCATGCGGACGATTGGTCTTCTCTACACTTCGCCAGACTTTTATAACTGAAGTTCCGGCCCTGACCGGCCGTTTCACGCAAACCAGCTAATGCTCAATGGGAAAAAGATCATTGTGGTGATGCCCGCCTTTAACGCGGCGCGAACGTTGGAAAGGACTTATCGGGAACTTCCGTTCGAACTCGTTGACGACGTGCTGTTGGTCGATGACGCCAGCCATGATGCGACAGTTGAGTTATCCAGATCGCTCGGCCTGACGACTATTCTGCACGAAAAAAACATGGGCTACGGCAGGAACCAGAAGACCTGTTATCGCGAGGCATTGGCCCGGGGCGCGGACATCGTCGTCATGGTCCATCCCGACTATCAGTATTCTCCAAAGCTGGTGACTTCTCTCGTCGCGATGATCGCGTTCGGCGAGTACGATGTCGTGCTTGCCTCGCGCATTCTGGGAAACGGGGCGCTTGACGGCGGGATGCCGCGATACAAGTATGTCGCTAACCGCTTCCTGACTGCATTTCAAAATCTCATGATCGGACAAAAACTGTCCGAGTATCACACCGGCTACAGAGCATTCCGGCGCGAAGTTCTGGAATCGCTGCCGTTGGAAGAGAACACGAATGATTTCCTGTTCGACAACGAAGTATTGGCGCAAATTGTGTACTTCAAGTTTCGGATCGGCGAGATCTCGTGTCCCACCAGGTATTTCGCGGAAGCCTCTTCCATAAACTTCTCGCGCAGCCTTAAGTACGGTTTAGGTGTGGTGATCACTTCGATCAAATTTCGGTTGCAGAAAATGCGGCTCGGAGCATTTCGGATATTTGCTTCGGATGGCCCCAGACTCGTAAGCAGCACCTCGGATGCGCACCACCAGTCCGGGATTCCCGACCTTATTACTGATAAGTAACGAAAGTATTAATCCGATAAGAGAACGCGCGATTTGGACGCATATGGGAATGGAACGCAACAAACTGAGTAGCCCTGAGTCAGTAAAGATCGCGGTCCTGATTCCTTGTCACAATGAAGAACTAACGGTCGCGGAAGTGGTTGCCGAGTTTCGAAACGAACTGCCGCAGGCGCAGGTTTTTGTCTTTGATAACAACTCAACTGATCGCACTGTTGCGCGGGCCCTGGGCGCGGGCGCAACTATAGTTTCTGAGCCGCGTCAAGGCAAAGGCTTCGTCGTTCAGTCCATGTTTCGCCGGATCGATGCGGACGTATATGTGATGGTTGACGGCGACGGCACTTATCCCGCGGCCGAAGTTGGCCGCTTAATCGATCCGGTTCTTTCAGGTGAGGCCGATATGGTCGTCGGGTCGCGACTTGTCTCAGGTACGTCGAGCGAGTTCAGGTCGATTAATCGTTGGGCCAACCGGCTGGTGCTGACGATGCTGAATTCGATGTTTCGCACAAAGTTGACCGACATCCTCTCAGGTTATCGAGCGTTCAATCGAAAGTTCGTCAAGACGCTGCCGCTGTTTGGCGGCGGGTTTGAGATTGAAACCGAGCTGACCATCAAGGCGGTTGCGCGCGGCTTTCGCATTGTCGAAATACCCACCACGCTGACGGCGCGCGCTGAAGGCAGTCGTTCGAAGATCAAATTCTGGCGCGACGGCGTGCTGATCCTGAATACGATTCTGGCGTTGTTTCGCGATTACAAGCCCTTAACATTTTTCGGTTCGACCGGACTCGTGTTGCTGATTATGGCGCTGTTGGCAGGGTTAACAGTGCTGCTCGAATTTATCAAGCGCGGCGCGCTGGCGCGGCCAATGTTGGGGTTGCTTGCGCTCACACTTTTCTTGTGCGGTTTGCTGTCAGTGGCGGTTGGGCTGGTGCTTCATTCGATAGCGCGGCGCTCACAGGAATTCGAATATCAAATTCAACTTTTGGGCGATGAGTTTCGCGCCCATTCCCCACGCACCGCCGATGAATAGCCATCGAGATCGTTTGCACATCTTTCAGCCTGGATTTCTTCTGAAGCGATTAGATTTTGGCTCAGTGGTGATCGCTCCGTATGTCGTAGCAATCCTCTGGCAGTATTTCTGCGCGCTTCCTGGCCGGCCTGTAGCCTGGATTCTCACTCTGACTGCCTCGAGTGTCGCCTGGCTTTTCTACCTGTCTTTAGCCGAAGCCGAATCACAAAAAGTGCCGCGACAGTTCTGGATTGTCGTGGCCGGAGTACTGCTCTTCTTTTATCTAATTCGCCTGCCATTTCCCGATCTCTCGTTCGATGTCCTGAACTATCACATCTTTCATGGCGAACGCGCGTTGCGAGGTCCATTGCTGTTGCCGAGAGATTTTTTCCCAACGCCCGCACCGTTCAATCCAACCCCCGATATTCTTACCGGTCTTTACCGGCACGCCCTGGGATACAGACTGGGAACGATCGTCAATTACCTGGCTTTAATTTGGACCGGAACGATTGTCAATCGCTTACTGCGAGATTGGGTGCGGTCTCCATGGCTGCGCTGCGCGGTAATCCTGTTTGTGCTGACGACCGAACAGCTTTTATTTCAGATCAACAATTACATGGTCGATCTGCTCGCCCTGCCGTTGTTGCTTGAGGCGACGTTCGTCGCCATCAAGAAGACGGATGGCGAAACCATAGCCCGGCGCACGATCCAGTTGGCGTTGCTGCTGGGCGCCGCAGCTGCTTTTAAATTAGCGAATCTTCTTTTTGCGGTCCCCATAGTTTTGGTTTACATCTTCAACGTCATTGCCAGAGGCTTATCCGGCGATCGCACAAGCTCAATTCGACGACTATTAAAAATTGGGCCCATTGCCCTGCTGGCATCCGCTTTGCCACTCTTACCGTTCACGGTCTTCATCTACCGCTTGACAGGCAATCCGGTTTTTCCGCTCTACAACGGGTTATTTAAATCGCCTTATTGGCCGCAAGGCATACTCTTCGATCCGCGTTGGGGGCCGTACGGCATCGTCGAGACGCTGGGGTGGCCCGTGATTATGTTGTTTCGGCCGTGGCGCCTGAGCGAGTACGGGTTCTATTCTGGACGGTTATCAATAGGATTCGTTGCGGCTGCGATTTTGATTGTTCTTGCTCGTCGCGACCGCCAGATTTGGCAAATGGCATTCATAACGTTATCCGCTGGTGTTCTCTGGAGCGCCAGTAGCGGCTATATTCGTTATGCGCTGTACCTCGAATTGACGAGCGGCATTCTTCTGGTATGGCTCGTGGTTTATGCGCGGAGAAGGTCCCGTGCATTCGGCTTGTGGGGGAAGTTTTTGACTTGCGCGCCGCTGTCGTTCCTGTTGTTCGTGCATGCCGTCGTGGCCCTGAGTTGTGGCTATCGCTGGGAGTGGAGTGCGCGCCCGACTATCTTTGCACAGCGGAGGTCCGTGGTCCTGAACGAGTCTCGGAACCTGCTGCGCGATCGGTCGTTAGCTGCATACCTCGCGCCTGAAGATCGCGCGCTTTTCGCAGACGTGGACGTTTGGATCGAAACCACGTACAAGACTTCAGCGATTGAAGCCTTGCTAAAGCCCACTCTCCCGGCGGTCGGAGTCCGCATGCCGGAATATTTCGCCGGTAGTTTGGCTCGGAAACAGGCGGCCGACGTTCTACGGTCGCACGAGGCCAAGCGAATGTTCACTTTTGCGGATCGCGAAAATTTCGAACAAGCGCGAAACGAGCTTGCCGCGCGCGGTTTGGCGGCCGGAAATCCTCATCCGGTGACAGTCCATTATTTTTCGGGTTCCTCGACATTTGACCTGCTGCTTGTCGAAGTCTCACCGAAAGGATCGCAAAATACGTCTACCAAACACGACGTGGAGAAGGGGACAGCTTTGGCGGATAGCGCGTTCAAGGCGAGACTCTCTGTTGTCAGCGTTCCGTCCATCTTGCACGTCGGACAGGAGCATGAGATCCGCGTCGTCCTTAAGAATGAAAGTGATGTCACCTGGCCCGGCCGGCAAGCAACGTGGCAGTTTCAGATGACAGTAGGCGATCGGTGGTTGAAACAGAATGGCGAAAAGCTAAACGACCTTGATGGACGCGCAGTGCTGTTCGATGACCTGCCGCCCGGCGGCACAGCCGAATTACCTTTGCAAATAACGGCGCCCAACGAGCCGGGAATTTACATTCTTCAAGTTGATGCGATACAAGAAGGCGTCGCCTGGTTTGGCGACCGGGGTTCAGAGGTGCTGAACCTGAAAATTCGAGTACAGTAAGTATTGAACACTTTTATTTGCCAGGGAGGCGAAGTCACAATGAGAACGACCATTTTTGCGATCATTTTTTCGGCTTTCGTTCTGGTGTGCCTGGGGGGATGTCGCCCGGCGCCGCCACCGTCCGCGAAAGTTCAGAGCGCGACTCG
This sequence comes from Pyrinomonadaceae bacterium, assembly GCA_046262835.1. Taxonomy (GTDB): domain Bacteria; phylum Acidobacteriota; class Blastocatellia; order Pyrinomonadales; family Pyrinomonadaceae; genus UBA11740. The sequence goes on along the minus strand of JBHELZ010000004.1, from coordinate 171,577 downwards.
CCCGCAGGCCGACGTTCCATCAGCCTTACCTGATAACGCATTCAAAGCCGACATCACCTTACTGGACGTGCCGCCAAAGCTGCGCGCGGGCCAAAAAGAAACCATTCGCCTTAAAATCAGAAACGGCAGCGACGTAATGTGGTGGTCACGCGGCGCACAAATAAACACGCGCTCAGATAATAAGTTCTACCTTGCCGCGGGCAATCGCTGGCTCAAGCCAGATGGCTCACTGCTCACTAACATGGATGGTCGTTACGGAATTCCCAAAGACCTGGCGCCAGGAGAAGAGACGGAAGTCCCGCTTCTGATAACGGCGCCAAAAGAACCCGGCGATTACACCCTGGAAGTAGATCTGGTTCAGGAACAGGTGGCCTGGTTCAGCGACAAGGGTTCGCCCACCGCAAAGACAAAGATCACGATAGTAAAGTGATCGCGTTAGTACCAGGAGCGGATTGGGTCGCAACGACTGGAGGGCAACCGTCTCGGTGCTCTCTGAGTTACGATGCAAGCGAGGACGCTTGAGCTCCAGTCACGGTCGTAATCGGTCCGAATACTGATCCGAGTTGGAAAAAATGATGACGCGTGCGGACATCGCCGCAGAAGTACGACGCCTCGATCCGTGGTTCCATTGCATTGATCTGGGTGACGGCCTGGTTACCAAGAGCAAGAGCGCGATTGGCGAGCCGGTCGAGCATCCTCGCCCGACCTGGGAAAAAGTCAGAGTCTGTCTTCCCGATGATCTTTCCGGCAAATCCGTGTTGGACGTCGGTTGCAACGCCGGGTTCTATTCAATCGAAATGAAACGACGCGGCGCCACGCGCGTTGTCGGAATCGATTCACAGCGCGACTTAATTCGTCAGGCGATGTTTGTTCGCCAGATGGTCGGGCTGGAGATCCAGTACCGGCGCATGTCCGTTTACGATCTCGATCCATTTGAGCTTGGTCAATTCGATGTCACGCTCGCGCTCGGTTTGATCTATCACTGCAAGCATCTGGTGCTGGCGCTCGAAAAGTTGTTTCTGCTGACGCGCGACTTACTGGTTTTGGAAACTGCGATCTACCCGCCAGAGAAAGCCCCCGAATCCTTCGTCTATGCCGAAGGCGGCGCGCAGTCAACACTTCATCCGCTCGCGTATATCGAGAACCTACCCGACGCGAAGGAAGCCGTTTTTAACTGGTTTCTGCCGGGACCAGCCGCGCTTTCAGCCTTGCTCCGGAATGTCGGGTTCGACGACGTGAAAGTATTTCCCAGCGTGCAAAGCGATCGCGCAGTTTTTCAATGTCGCAAGCGCGCGCCGTATCCCGACAGTCGCGCGATTAGCTACCTGGAATCGAAACTGGCTCTGGTCAGTGGGCCATCCTCGTGTCACCCAAACGATGAGTTGCGCTTTCGCGTGCGTCTTCACAATAGTGGTTATGCGCGCTGGCTACGCGGGAGCGAGGGTGTTGCCGAGAAGGGCGACGTCCATTTAGTGGCGCATCTGCTCGACCAAAACGACCAACCAGTCTCCTGGTATCACGCGGGCGCTTTTCTACCGCATGACGTGCGGCCGAATGAAACAGTGGAGGTCGAGATCGTCCTGCGTGCGCCTGACTCAGCCGGCAACTATTCGCTCGAGTTTGATATGGTCTCCGAACATCTGGCCTGGTTCGAGGACCTGGGTTCCCAGGTTTTGAAGCATCAAATCGTGGTTAAGTAAATTCATTAGTGACCTGATTTGAGATTTCGTGCGCCTCCTCGGATGCTTCCGCGACAAGCTTACTGACGAATATTCACGGTGAGAAGGAGAGAAGGGGGATTTCGCACAACAGTTGAAGGTTAGATACTTCCGAAAGTTCCGTTAGATGGGCGAACCACTGAATCAGATTTCAGCTGCGGATAAGGGCAACATTCAGTTCGATGTGCGGCGTGCCTGGACGGTAATGCGCGCATGGATTCTTGCGCATGCGGCTGAGATCGGATGCGGTCTGGCGTTAACTCTGATGGCGGTCCAGATGCTCGTGGTAATTTCACGCAAGAGCATCACCGTCGACGAGATCGTGATGATTCCGTCCGGGTACTACCATGTGGCCGCTGGGAACGCGGAACTCGTTCACGAGCACCCGCCTTTCTCAAAAATTATCGCCGCGCTTCCTCTCCTGTTTCTTCAGCCGGCCGAGATTCTGCCGGAACAAATCAAAGCTGCGCCGGGATCGGGCGAGGAAAAATGGGCTTACGAAGAGAGGTTCTGGGAGAACAATCCCGACAAGTTTTTATCGCTGTCGTTCTGGCCGCGGGTCTGCATGATCGGCCTTGCCGTAGCATCGGGGTTGCTCATCTTTCGATTTGCCCGCGATTTGTTTGGTCGGCTTGCGGCCATGCTGGCGGTGACCCTCTTTGCGCTGGAGCCTACCGTGCTCGCGCATGGTCGCGTGGTGCAAACGGACATGCCTGCTGCTTTCGGTTTTCTTTTATTCTTCTTCATGCTGCGACGATACGTGCTCGAGCGATCGGTCAAGCGAGCCGCATGGCTGGGATTCGCAGGGGCCCTGGCGGTGCTCACGAAGTTTTCAATGTTGCTGGTCGGGCCGGTCATCGCGATGTACTTCGCTTTTGAGATCTCGCAAGCGGTCAAACAAGGAAAAAGCTGGACCAGAGGCTCCGCTCGTCTCGCGATCGTGGCCTTTGTCTCACTCGTCACAATTAACGCCGCATACTTTTTTCAGCATCGACCCCTTGCGTCGGGGGATGTGCAATGGATTCAGGAGACATTTCCGAAAGGCAGCGGCACGCTCACCCTGCTAACCGGCCTGCTGTCGCATGTTGTCCCTGTCGATTTCGTTCTCGGCATCCTGCATCAGATTTGGCACAACGCGCAGGGACATCCGGCAGGTTTCCTCGGCATGTATAGCCGGACCGGCTGGTGGTATTACTTTCCAGTTGCGTTCACGCTGAAGACGACGATTCCATTTTTAACCTTGTCGCTGGTAGCGGTGGCGTGGGGCACGTTTCGGGTGAGGACGAACCGCGACAGAAGCTATCTCTGGATGCTGGTGCCCTTTTGGGTCTATACGGTTTTCGTTTTGTTCAGCCATATCGACATAGGCGTGCGTTACTATCTCCCGGCGTATACCTTCCTTTTCATAATGGGCGGAGCATTGCTCGCGCACTTGCTGAAGTCGCGGAGACTTGCCCGGGTGGGATTATTCGTCGCTATTGCGTTGATGTCCTGGATCGGAATCGAGGCGGTGCGCGCGTTTCCCAATCACATGAGCTACATGAATCAACTGGCTTCGCGCCACCCGCATTGGTGGTACTTGTCGGATTCGAATGTCGAATGGGGCGACGACATTTCAACGCTCGCGGCCTACCTGCGGGCGCGCGGTGAGACGCGAGTCCGGGCCCACTTCCTGGGAGATTTCATTATCCTGCATCATTACGGCGTTCAGCCACTGATCGAAGCTGGTGAATCACACGAGCAGACGCGTTACGTGGCCATCGGCGCGAGTTATCTTAATGGCTCGACTGTGCCGCCATTCTCAACTAGTGAAGGACGTCCGGCCACTGAGTCTGAGCGCGTGAACCGGTTTGCTAAATACCGCTATCGGACGCCGGAAGCGGTGTTCGGCGGATCGATTTATCTGTTTCGGGAAGACGATCACTAATCTCCGACTGCTATCGAATGTTCAGCGACGGCCTACGCCGCGCCGAAATCGGCTAAGGCGAAAAGCGGGGCAGGTAGGCCTCCTCTCAACGTTATATTCACGATGCTAACGCGCAGCCGCAGTCTTCTTCATCGCAAGCTTGCGATTGTCGCCTTTTCGGTAGTCATTCTTGGCGGCATGTTTGTTTACGGGCGTCACGTCACCACAAACCCGCGCGGTTTCTTCATTGACGAATCATCAATTGCCTACAATGCTTACCTCATCTCGCAAACGGGCCGTGATGAATACCATCAGCCATGGCCGCTCTATTTCCGGGCGTTCGGCGAGTACAAAAACCCCACTTACATCTATCTCCTCGCTGGGATTTTTCGCTTGACCGGGCCCGGCATCCTGGCCGCGAGATTGCTGAGTGTCGCCGGCGGATTGATGACTGCGCTGGTATTGGGCCTGCTTTCGTTCCGCATGACGGGCCGCCAGGTCGTCGGCTTGTTCGTAATGGCTTCAGCACTGCTAACCCCCTGGTTGTTCGAGCTAAGTCGAGTCGTTCTTGAAGTCAGCATCTATCCGCTGGCGCTTTCGCTGTTTCTGCTTTGCGCCCATCGGGTGGCGATCCGATCCAAGTGGTCCTGGCGCGAAATCGTGCCTCTCGCGCTAACGCTCGCCATGTTGACCTACACCTATTCGATCGGAAGATTGCTGGCGCCGTTGCTGGCCCTCGGACTACTCTTTTTTGTGAGACGCTCGGGCTGGAAGAGCGTGCTTTCGGCGTGGGCTGTGTACGCCGTCACGCTCGTGCCGCTGGCAGTTTTCAATCTGAGAAACCCGGGCGCACTCACGGCGCGATTTTCGCTGATTACTTATTTGAAACGAGAGAACTCACTCGCTCAGTCGACGTGGGATTTTCTGCGTCACTATGCAGCCAACATTAATCCCTGGCGGTTGCTAATCAAGGGCGATCCGAATTACTTCCAAATGGCACATGTCCAGGGCACTGAGTTGATGTTGCTGGCGACGGTACTGTCCGCAGTTATCGGCCTGTGCCTCGTACTGCGAAAAGATCGCGATCCATGGTGGCTGTTCATCTGTTATGGGCTGGTAGTATCAATCATTCCCGCGTCGCTGACTCAAGAGACTTTTCACATGCTCCATCTTTCGCCGGTGCCGGTTTTCCTGCTGGTGCTGTCCGCTCAGGCTGCTGCCTGGTTTTTGGCCGGCCATCTGAAACGAGGTGTGCTGCTAATCGTTTTGGCCGTGACCACGCTGGTTCAGGGCGCAGCGTTTCAGCAGCGGTATGCGGCCAGCGCTGATTCAAGTCGACGCTTGCATGTATTCGACGCGGAATATCAAAACTTAATCTTCAGGGCCGCGCTCGCCGACGCACGCCGCCCGATTTATCTTTCAGACGCATACGGCATCCCTGGTTATATTCAGGCTTATTGGCAAGCGACACTTCAAAGCGTTCCGCGATCCAACTTCGTTCATCTGACGGTTGAGGAGCAGCCACCAACCGATGCACTGGTGATCACAACCAAAGACATTTGCTCAAACTGTAATATTCTGGCCGAGACCCCGCCTTACAGCCTTTATGTCGCAGCGCGATCCGAACGGGCGCGCGGCCCGCTTCCGGAAACGGCCTTTCGCGCAGAGATCAGCGTCGCAAATCCCCCGCTTCAGTTGTCCGCCGGCGAACAGGCAACGGTACAAGTATCAATCAAGAATACGAGCGAGGTGAGCTGGCGCGGTCGTGATTGGAGCGCCGATCCTTTCCAGATTGCCGCCGGCAATCATTGGCTCGATGACGCGGGAAAGCCTGTCGTCAATGATGATGGTACCGCCCCCTTGACGACAGATGTTCATCCCGGTGAAACGATCGCAGTTTCGCTGACGATTAACGCGCCGACGCGTAGCGGCAACTATCAACTTGAGGTAGATATGGTGCAGGAAGGGGTTTCGTGGTTTGGATTGTGCGGCTCGCCTACGGTTCGCCTGCCGGTGATTGTAAAGTAAGACTCATTCGCGGTTGCTCAACCCTTTTTGAATTAATTGATTTATCATCTTCAAAAGCTCGGCCGGATCTACGGGCTTCGAGATATGAGTACTAAAGCCTGCGGCCACGGCCGACTTCGCGTCCTGATTGGAAGCATAACCGGTGAGCGCAATTGCGGGGATCGCTTTGTACTCATCGATTTCCCGCAATTTTCTGATCATTTCCAAGCCATCCATCTCAGGCATGCCGATGTCCGACACAATCAGATCCACCGACTTGTGCGGCGCGATACTCAGCGCCTCGGCCCCCGATTCGCACGTCGTTACTTTAAACCCCTTTGCCTCTAACGTCGTACGCAGCATTTCTAAAGTGTCAGCATCGTCTTCGACAATCATCAGGTGAGCCGGCAGCGCCCGCGCGCCGGTGTCAGTAGCTGTTTGCGATGAGACCGCAGCGGCGCTTTCGCTGCGAGGCAGTGTGATCGTGAACCTGCTGCCGCGGCCTTGCCCGGCACTAGCTGCCTCAACAGCGCCGTCATGCGCCTCAACGAAACTCTTAACCAGCGCCAAACCCAACCCCAGACCTCCATGGGCGCGGGTCTTCGATCCATCCTCTTGTCGAAATCGTTCAAAGACGAACGGCAAAAATTCGGAACTGATGCCCTCGCCCTCATCTTCGACGCGAACAATGGCCTTATCTTCCTGATCTTGGCAAATAATCTTTACCCGGCCGCCAGGCCGCGAAAACTTAATCGCATTGTCGAGCACGTTTGAAAACGCCTGGACCAGACGCGACCGGTCACCCGTGACGACCGGGTCATGGGAATTGCTCGCGGTGATTTCAAGACGGACCTCCCTCGTAGCCGATTCAGTGCGAACCACTTCGACGGCTTCACGAACCACTTCCTCAAGCAGGAGCGGTTTTTGCTCCATGCGCATCTTGCCGCTGAGAATCGCTGACATATCGAGCAGATCGTTTATCAAACGCTTCAGCGCATGCGAATTCTTATCAATTATTTGCAGCCCGTGCGCCGCTTCCTCCGGTGGCAGGAGGTCGTTCCGGATCATATGAATCCAGCCAATGATCGGCGTCAGCGGCGTGCGCAGCTCATGAGAAATAGTGGTTAAGAATTCGTCCTTCGCGCGACTTGCCGCTTCAGCATCACGTCGCGCAGCGCGCTCTTCTTCAAACAGGCGCGCGTTATCAATTGCCAGGGCGACGCGGAAGGCGACCAGCTCTAAGAGTCGGGTGTCGGCATCAGTAAATGGGCGAAGAGCCAGCCGGCCCACGTGAATGATACCGAGCACGCGCCCTTCAAGCAGGAGCGGGACGCCGAGCAATGACTTGACGCCATGCTCGCGCAAGAAGGGCGTGTGCAGATCTGCCTCTTCAATGTTGTCGATTGCTATCGGTGCTTTTCGTTCCGCCACCCGGCCGGCAAAACCGGCGCCGACCGGCACGTGGATCGTGACATCAAGTTCCAGACCCTTCGTGGCCCACGCGACAAGTTCGTTGCTCTCTTCGAGCAGCATAATCACCACGGTATCTACGTCCACGGCATCGCGCACTCGATCGAGAAGCTCGGCCAGCAACTTGTCAAGTGAAAGATGGGCCAGGGCGACCTCGGTAACTTTCTGCACCTGGCGCATCCGTTCCATTGTTGCTTCAAGCTCGAGGCGCGCGCGCTGTTCGCGTTCATATAATTTCGATCGTTCTGCTTCGACGCGCTCGCGCTCGAGGAATTGGCCGATCTGGTTCCCAATGCCGGTCATGACATCAAGGAGTGACTGGTCCGACGATTGAAGTTCGTGGGAGAAGAATTCCATCACGCCGGAAACCTCGTCTCCCAAATTAATCGGAAATCCGAACGCTGAATGCAGGTCCGCCTGCAAAGCCGTCTCACGGCGCGGGAAATTGAAATCTTCAGCAATATCGTGGATCCACTGCGACATCCCGTGGGCCCAAATCCTCCCCGGTAACCCAATCCCGCGACTGAAAACGAGCCCGCGACTAGCGGCAGCCAAATCGTTTGCGCCCGGCGAATCTACTTGCCAGCTTGCGAGCCAGCGCAATTTGTTCGTTTCGCGGTCGGCGATCCACAGTTGTCCCAGATCCCATCCCAGACTCTCGCACATTGCCTGCATGAGCTCGGGAGCCGCGTTGCAGAGCGATTCGGCTGCCGCCAGAATGCGTGCCGCTTCGTACTGTACCGTCAACCGGCGTTCCATTCGGTTGCGCGCAGTAATGTCACGCGAATTTATGACTATCCCCCCCAGGGCCGGATCATCCAGCAAGTTGTGCGCGGTAGCTTCGTGGGTTTTCCATGATCCATCCTTATGTTTAATGCGAAACTCTTTGCTGACTATATAGCCGGGATGGGTCAGTCCGGCGGCAAACAACTTCTGCAGCTCTGGCGCGTCGTCAGGGTGCACCAAGTCAAATGGATTCTTTCCAATCAACTCCTGAGGCTCGTAACCGAGCGAGCGCTGAACCGACGGACTGACGTAACGCCTGGTCCCGTCCCGATTGAGCACGGTAATAATATCTGTGGCATTTTCTATCAGCGATCGAAAACGCTCTTCGTTGCGTTTCAGGGATTCCTGGGCCTGCTTTCCCTCTGTGACGTCGCGCGCGATACCGGCAAAGAAACGCCGGCCGTCTTCAGTGAATTCGCCAAATGAAACCTCGAGCGGTACTTCGGAACCGTCCTTGCGGATCCCGGTCAATGGAACTGCCTGCCAATCTATGTGGCGGTGTCCGGTGGCGAGATATCGCGCAAGACCAAAGCGATGAAGCTGCCTGAGATGTTCGGGCATCAGCATTGTCAGCGATTGTCCGATCAGTTCAGCTTGTGCGTAGCCGAAAATCCTTTCGGTGGCAGCATTCGCGAATAACATGGTGCTGTGTTCGTCGATGGTGATAATCGCGTCCGAGGCGGTTTCGGCGATGACGCGGGAAATCTTGCTCGACTCTGTCGTCGGGACTTCTGCTTTGTTCGAATTGGAGGTGTCCATGCGGTAGTGGAAAAGCTAATCCTTTTCTCAATCGTGAGTCAATTCACGGGCCAGTTTTTGAACTCGCGGATATCGACAATAGAACGTCCACCCGCAGATACTCAACAGGATCCCTCTCTGAATGATAGCGGCGAGCAGCTCTTTGACAATGGGCAAATTCAAGCTCGACAATCCTGGATTGATGTATCCTGCAGGCAATCTTTTCATTCCGATTCAGCATGGCCGCCTCGAAGCCATCCTGAAGGAGCCGCGCATTCCCATTCGGGGCGTCGCGCTGGTTTTGCATCCACACCCATTGGGCGGCGGAACAATGCATAACAAAGTCGTGTTTCGCGCGGCGGCGGCGTTAAATGATGCGGGATTGATCGTCCTCCGAATTAATTTTCGTGGGGTCGGGCAAAGTACGGGTGAGCATGACGAAGGACGAGGTGAGCAAGAAGACGCGCGCGCCGGATTGAATTACCTATCAGAGAATTATCCGGCCGAGAAAATTACCCTCTGCGGATTTTCATTTGGAGCTCGCGTGGGTTTGGAAGTCGGGATGAAAGACGATCGCGTTACGCGACTGATCAGCATCGGCACGCCGATTGATAAATATGATTTCACCTTTATCGAGAACGTTTGCAAGCCTCTTCTGTTCGTGCAGGGCGAGCATGATGAATATGGCAATGTCGATCGGTTGCGCGAGCTGGTCGCGAAGATCAAACCCCCGGCGCAACTCAAGATCATTAAAGGCGCGGGTCATTTTTTCGAAGATCATTTGGGTGAATTGAAGGCCGTGATCACTGATTGGGTAATGTCGAAAGCCTGACCGTTAGCGAAGACATCTAAACAGGGTCGCCCTCCCTCACGGTTGCGCTTCTGATAGGAGATCACGACGCATGGTTACTTCAATTCCTTGACTGCTCCAGATAACCAACGATGCAGTCGCGAATCAACTGATACTGGCGCTCATAGACGGCCTCACCGAGGCCGAAAGGATCGGCAATCTCAGCGCCGCGGCATTGCGGATCAAAGGATCCCAGGAAACTGATGCGATCGGGTGAGATACCGAAATCTCTTGTCAGCGCATCGGCGTGAAATTGCTCCATCACCAGAAACCGATCGATTTCATCAAGCGGCAGTTCGCCAACCCAGGTTGGTGATTCCGGCGGAGCTAAGGTGTTGTTCCTCAGACACGTCATCAGAGTATCTTTCAGCTGCGGCTGGTCTGAGAAATCGAGAACTCCGGCCGAATAGACCTCAATCGGCAAGTTTCGTTTCTGCGTTTCGTCAACGAGGATCGCGTGGGCCATCACGCTCCGGCAGCGATTCGCGGTACATATGAGGGCGATTGAAGTCATTAGCGAAAGCGCCTTGTTTCAGAAGGTGGGGAAGTAGAATGGGAAGCGGACCAGTAACAACTGGACCGCGTTACTGCACCAGGTATCCCCTCGCCGCTAACAATTCCGAATTAAGGATTGCCGCTCCTGCCGCACCGCGAATGGTGTTGTGGCCCAGGGCGACGAATCGATAATCAAACACCGGGTCCGTGTTAATGCGCCCGACCGTTACACTCATGCCATTTCCCGAGTCGCGATCGAGCCGCGGTTGAGGACGGTCATTTTCGCTTCTAACTATGATTGGCCTTTCAGGCGCTGAGTGAAGTTTTAGTTGCTGCGGCGCGGAGGTGAATGAAGCCAGCACTTCGCGAATTTCCGTCGCGGAAGCCGTTCGCGCGAGCTTCACCCGGATTGATGCCATGTGACCGTCGCTCACATTCACGCGATTACATTGTGCGCTGACCGCCATGTCTGGTTCTTCAATACTGCCGTTTTGAAAGCTGCCGAGCAGCTTCAACGTCTCCGCTTCAATCTTCTCTTCCTCGCCTTCGATAAATGGAATCACATTGTCGGTGGCGTCCAGCGAGGCAACTCCGGGATATCCGGCCCCGGAGAGAGCTTGCATCGTGGTGATTACGCAGGACGTAACGCCGAATTTCACGTGCAGCGGAGCCAGGGCCATGACGATCACGATTGCCGAACAGTTTGGATTGGTGACAATGAATCCGCGTTCAAAGCCGCGGTTCTTTCGCTGGACGTCGATTAGCGCTATGTGGTCTGCGTTTACTTCGGGAATCAGTAAAGGCACGTCCGCGCTCATTCGATGCGAAGAAGAATTGCTGATCACGGGATAACCGGCGGCCGCGAATTCTTCTTCCGCTCCTTTTGCTATCTCGCCCGGCAAACTCGAAAAAACAAGATCGCAATCCAGCGGGGGCTCCGGCCTTTGCACGGCGATCTGTTTGACACGTTCAGGCATGTCGCCAGGCAAACGCCAGGTACAAGCGTGCGCGAAGGGCTTTCCTTGCGAGCGATCGGATGCGGCGAGGGCGGTTATTTCGAATTCGGGATGATCTTCGAGCAGTTGAATGAATCGCTGGCCCACCACGCCGGTGGCTCCGAGAATGCCAACACGAAATCTCTTGTTTACCATCTGCTTGGAGGCAGCCTACCGCCCGCCTTTCTTCATCGTATTTCGGCGGGCTCATTCGCCGCTAAACAAAATCAGGCCTTTAACGACTCGAGCGCCTGCCCCAATCGACGTACGCCTTCGCTCAATTTCTCTTCATCAGCACAAAACGATATCCGCACGAATCCTTTGCCCTGATCGCCAAAGGCCGAGGCAGGTATGGTAACCACGCCTTGCTCGAGGCCGGCTTCGGCAACTTTTAAATCATCGCCATAGCGGCTTACATCAACCATGGTGTAGAACGCGCCGTCCGGCGCGACGCACCTTAACCCTAATTCGTCGCGCAATAAGTTGAGCAGGTGATCGCGCCGCCGGTGAAAGATGGCGCGGTAGTCTACGCGTGCTGCCGCCGCTTCGTCAGTCCATGCGGCGAGGGCTGCTTTTTGGGAAATGCCGGAAGCACATGTGACCACATATCCATGCAGCACCAGGGCCGCCCGCATTACCGCCTGGTCACCGGCGAGCCAACCAATTCGCCAACCGGTCATGCGCATTGATTTGGACAGTCCGCTCACAATGATTGTGCGCGGATAGAATTCCGAGATCGAAGCCGGACGTTTCGGCGTGTAATAAAGTTCGCGATAAATCTCGTCGCTGACGATAAAAGCGTTTGAGCCGCTGCCCGTAACGGCATCGGCCATCGCCTGCAACTCGTCGTTTGACAGCGCGCGTCCGGTGGGATTCGAAGGACTGATACAGATAACGACTTTAGTCTTTGAAGTAATCTGTTTCCTGAAGTCCTCGAGATCAAAACTAAAATTATCCCTGGCGGGCAGCCGGTAAGTGACCATTTTCGCGCCGATCATTTTCAGGATCATCGGATAGGCAATAAAGCCTGGATCCGGTATCAGCACTTCGTCGCCTGCCTCGACTAACGTGCGTAAAATCAAGTAAAGCGACTCCTGCGATCCGGCAGTGACGATCACTTCATCGAGATTCAGGTTCATGTGCGGGTAATCGCCCGCAATTCGTTCGCGCAAAGCCGGAATGCCGGCCTGCAGGGTGTAGCCGCTTTTCTCTTCCTGGATGACCCGCACGGCTTCACGAATAATCACTTCCGGCGTCGGCAGATCAGGTTCGCCGAGTCCAAGACTGATGCTGCCGGGCTTCGCGCGATCCGAAATCTTTCGAATCATGCTCTTTTCAATGCCGCGCAGGAATGGTGGTGGTTGGAATTTATTCAACGCAAAGGTTCAAGCTAGCACAGTGAATTCAATCCGACTTGAAGAGCCATTAAAGGTATATCTCAAGAGTTTCACGGCGTCCCATTCGAGCGACCTTGCCGGCCTCACACCAACCGTGTACTTCCGCAACCCAACTGCCAACTTATGATCGAATGTACCTTCTTCGAAGTCATGGGCAACAAAGAATGCTCTAATCATTGAATAGTCTCCGTGGCAGTATTCATCCTTCACCCAGTCAACATATTTCATCAATTGATTGATGTCTTCGGGCCTCGCAACGCCTCGCTTGATCTCGCAAACAAGGAAGCGGCCTTTAGTTGGCTTGAAACCTGAAACGTACGCATAGCCAAACAAGTCCATCTTGTCCATGTAATCGACGGGCTTGAAGGGTGACGCGACTACTTGATGTGAAATGTAATCCCAGTCGCCGAAAATATCACAAGTGTGATCATCGCGAACGGAAAGCTGATGAATAATACCGGTTTCGATTGCCATCTCGTGCTTCAGTTGGTCGCCATCCGCACACGCCGACAAAACATTCGTCATGCCCTCGACAAATAAGTGTTGAGTTGTCAGCCGCTGGAGAATTCCTTTACGAGATGGTCGGAAATCAAAAGCGTCCTCGGGTCCCACTGATACCAACACCCGTTGGTTTCGTTTCAGAAGGACGTCGCGGAAGGCTTGATTCTCATGGTCATCAAATTTTATGAAGGAAAGCTTCCAAAAAACTCGCAGCATCTTGAATGCCTCTGGGTTCGAGGACAAAACGTCATCCATATCAACGCCGGAGGCGAAGAAATGGGGATCAGGCTCGAAAAAACAGACGCAGCGTTGATTGACACTAATCGCGCCTTCATCCCAAAGAATGTTTTGTCTAACCGACTGGTATGCGAACGAATGAGGAAGGCTAGCGCCGGGAAAGTTGAAGTATTTACAGTCCGGTCCGACGTTAATTAGCTTTCCAAGGCCGTAGATTTTTCGTTGAATAAAGAAATAAATATTGTCCCCGGCCTTCATGGTGGCGTAATCTGCGAACGTGCCTTCGTGGTGACCCCTCCATGAGCCATTCGGTTCGGAGAGCCTCGTGGCATAAACGCCATTCCGCGTATACAAGAGCAGTGAGTCAAGGCTATTCAGACCGAAAATATATCCAGGCATATGCGCGCCTTAGTAATTCAAAACCACTACCTCCTCAATGCGACCCCTCCCATTTGCGTCTGAATTCACCGCACGCCGTGCTTGGACAGTATTGATGCGGAACCTTTCATACAATTCTAGAATAAGCGGAGTCTTCGAGTTGCTCAGCATGATGTAGGCACCTTGTTCGGATAATGCAGTTACGACCTTCGCAAGCTCCCGTTGATCGTCTTCGCTAAAACTCTCAGCTGTGTAACTGGTAAAGCTTGCTGTTTTCGTTAGCGGATCATATGGAGGATCGAAATAAAAAAAATCGCCCGGCTGGCTAAGGCTAAGGATGCTATGAAAGTCTCTTAGCTGAATCGTGACGCCCTGCAGTGCGCCGCTTGCCGCCCTTATAACGGGCTCAAGCAAGACTTGAGGGCTGAGGTAGCTGCCCATCGGGACATTAAATTGCCCCTTGCTATTCACGCGAAATAATCCGTTGTAACAAGTCCGGTTCAGATAAACGGAACGCGCCGCCCTTTGTACATCGCTAAGTTGAGTCTTATCTCGATCGAGCCCTCGAATCTTGTAGTAATAGGACTTCGAATGAAGCTTTTGATGGACCGACAACTCGAGAATAAGTGCATCAACTTTGTCTCTTATTACAAGGTACGCATTTATGAGTTCCGAATTATTGTCAAATATAAAAGCTTCAGAGGGCAGCCGGCGCGTATTCCAAAGGTGAAAGAAAACCGCCGCTCCACCGGCGAACGGTTCAAAATATCTTCGAAACTTGGCAGGAAACAGTGGCTCGAACTGGGTAAGGAGTTGTTGCTTGCCACCCACCCATTTCAGAAACGGTCGCGCAGTCCGACGATCAAAAGTGGAAAGCGGAGACGGCAGAGCTGGTTGGAGCGAAGGTGCAACCATATTCTTCAAGTCTGAAAGAGTAGGCGGTATTAGAAACTCCGGTCAAGTATTCGAAAGTTCAACGCAGCGCCTCCTCCAATTGCGTCGCCGCATCTGTCTTTTCATCGCGGTACTTGACGATCACTGGAGCGTAAAGCGATAGGCCCCATTCACGGCCCTTTTCGGTTTGAATTCGTCGCGCGCCCGGCACGACCACAGCGCCGGCCGGGATTTCCAGGGGCGAATCCGCAGAGCGTCGGTAAATCGTCTCGCGAACAAGATCAAAAACAGGAGTCGAACCCGTAATAATCGTCCCCGAGGCGAGCACCGCGCGTTCGCGCACAATCGCGCCTTCATAAACGCCGCAATTACCGCCAACAATCACGTCGTCTTCGATAATCACCGGGATTGCTCCCGCGGGCTCCAGGACACCGCCGATTTGCGCCGCCGCCGAGAGATGCACGCGCTTTCCGATTTGAGCGCATGATCCGACCAACGCGTGGCTGTCTATCATCGTTCCCTCGTCTACATAGGCGCCGGCATTGACGAACATGGGTGGCATGCAGACCACACCCGGCGCAACGTAAGCGCCGTCGCGAATGCTCGACCCTCCCGGGACGATGCGCACGCGATCTGCAGGCGCAAATGAATGAATTGGATAAGTGTCTTTGTCCAGAAACTGCAACGGCGCTCCCGGCGGCGTCATTTCAACAATTGATCCCATGCGGAAGCCGAGCAGAATGCCGCGCTTTACCCACGCGTTCGTGCGCCACGTTCCCCCAGCGTCGCGTTCGGCCGCGCGAATCTGACCGCGGTTCAGAGCAGCCTTGAAGTCATTGAAGATTGCGAAGTCCTGATCCGAGTAATTCTGTGGATCGCGTGATGCAAGTTCTTCGATCTGCGTTTGCATGAAGTTAGAACCGCCTGAGGGGGCGCGGGCCATATCTTAATCAAAGTATGGCAGGTCGTCTCCCTGCCCGTTCAGAACATACTCATCGCTTGAGCGACACTGCAATCGTTCCATCAGACAGAAATAAGGCCCACCCGCTACCCGCAGGCGGTTCTGACTTCTTAAGCAGCTGCTTGTGCAGTCTCCAGCACGCCGAGTTCGGCGAGCACTGCGCGAATTCGCGTGCGGCTGGTTTTTTGAACCGGCACCAACGGCAATCGAAAATTCTCTTCGAGCAATCCCATCAGAGCCATGGCCGCTTTGACGGGCCCGGGACTTGACTCAATAAAGTTCACTTCCATCAAAGGCAACAAACGGTAGTGCAAGGCGCGCGCCTCGTCCCAGTTTCCCTCCAGGGCGAGGTTCGTCATGCGTGACATATGATCCGGAACTTCATTTGACGCGACGCTAACTAATCCTTCTGCGCCCAGCGCAATTAGCGGCAACGTCACCGCATCGTCGCCCGACAAGACAGAAAAACCCGCCGGCCGCTCGCGCAATATTTCCATGATCTGCGTTAAACTGCCTGACGCTTCCTTGATAGCAACGATATTTTCACAATCGCGCGCGAGCCGCAGCGTCGTCTGGGCAGCGATGTTCGACGAAGTGCGGCCCGGCACGTTGTAAAGCATGATTGGCATTTCCGGGACAGCGTCCGCGATGGCGCGAAAGTGAGCGTACAAGCCTTCCTGGGTGGGCTTGTTGTACCAGGGCGCGACTTGCAGCACCGCATCGGCGCCCAGGTCGCGGGCCCGTTTTGAGTACTCAATCGCCGATGCAGTCGCGTTGCTGCCCGCGCCTGCTATAACTTTGGCACGTTCGCGCGCGACTTCTATCGTCAACCCAATCACGCGCGCATCTTCTTCCTCAGTCATCGTTGCGCTTTCGCCGGTCGTGCCGCAGGGGACGAGCAAACGAACGCCCCCCTTAATTTGTCGATCGACGAGCAGCCGCATGCCCTGCTCATCAACCTCGCCATCGGCTTTGAATGGCGTTACCAAAGCCGTCGCGCATCCGCGCATCCAGTCAAGTTTCATCGTCATAAGTCCCACCTCACTAAGCGCGACAGAGAGACACAGGGACGAAAAGCTTCGCTTGAACTCTCTTTCATTTTGTCTGTCTCTCTGCGTCTCTGTGCCTAATTATCTCATCGAACACTTCTGAAAACTCGTAGACACCCTTGCGTCGCACAATCCACTCCGCGGCGAGCAGCGCGCCGGCCGCAAAGCCTTCGCGCGATCGAGCTTCATGGGTGATTGTGATCTCATCGGCGACGGAGTCAAAGCCAAGTCGATGCGTACCGGGAATGTAACCGGCGCGTGTTGAAGAAACGGGCACCTCGCGTTCAAGCTTTCCGCCAACGATTCCGCGAAGTTGCATCGCTGTACCTGAAGGTGCATCGCGCTTCCGTTTGTGATGAGCTTCCTCGATAAATGGATCGTAGGAGTCGACATTGCCAAACAGTTCGGCGGCGTGCGCAGCGATCCGATAAAAGAGCTGTACGCCGATCGAGAAATTTGCGCCATAAATCAGAGCGCCATCGTACTGCTCGACCACCCGCCGTACTTCTTCGAGCCGCGTTTGCCACCCCGTCGTCCCGACAACCAGCGGCACACCGGCCCGTGCACACGATGCCACATCTTTCGGGACCGCGTCGGCGATGGAAAAATCGATTGCCACCTCACATGCGCGCAGAACCTGGACAAGGTCGTCGATGCTGCGCTCGGCAGCTTCAACATCCAACGTCAAAGTGATTTGATGGCCCTGCTCAGCCGCCAGTCTGCCGACTAGTTGACCCATCGCTCCATAGCCGATTAGCGCGATCTTCATGGTTGCCGGTTCTGTAAGCTCAGTCTGCGTACAAGGTCGACATAGATATCCACTGCACTCAACAGCTCACTCTTCTCCACTCTTTCATGATCGGTATGCGCGACTAAAATCGATCCCGGTCCAATCAGCAGCGGCTGTCCCCAATTTGACAGATAAGGAATATCAGTCGTAAAACGCGCCAGCATGCGATCCAAGCCGTCGAGTGTTAGCAGGCGCACCGGATCATGAACTGAACGGTAGTCAATATGCGCGCGGCCCGCGATCGTCTGCTCGATTAAAGGTTTGACCGCAGCCGACTCGACCGCAAGACGAAGCTGTAGCGTCGCCTCTGCGGCATCAGGAACCACGTTTGCCCGCGTGCCTCCCGCGATGATTCCTATATTGCAGGTGGTCTCGCCAAAGACTTCGTCCCCCGGCCAGTTGAGGTGGCGAATATCATCGAGCACATCCAGCAGCTTCTCGATTGCCGACTCGCCCGCTTCCGGGTAAGCCGAATGCGCGGCGCGGCCTTTCGTGGCCACGACTGCTTGCAGTGATCCCCTGGTCCCGATCGCCAGTTGATTGTCCGTAGGCTCGCCATTGATCAGGTACTCGCACGATTCTGCCAGCGGATGTTCGTTCGCTAATTTGGCGCCGCCACTCGTGACTTCTTCATCAACGGTGAAGAGGAGCCCGACTTCGTTGATACCTTCAGAGCGAAGCCGTTCGGCGGCGGCAATTTGGGTCGCGATTATTCCTTTCGCATCACAAGCTCCTCGTCCATAGATCGAGTCGTCGTCTTCGCTTGAGGCGATGAACGGGGGCACGGTGTCCATGTGCGTCGAAAGCATAATCCGTGGCCGGGCTTCCGTCGTGGCGATGATGTTCGCTCTCTCGTCTTCCACGTCCTGTAACTCAACGTGGTATCCGAGTCGCACCAGCAATTCGCCAAGCGACGTGCCAATCTGAAACTCCTCGCCGGTAACGGAAGGAATATCGATCAGCTCGCGCGTGAGGCGAATGACATCCACCGGACTCGCCAACACATCACCTCCGCACCGCAGAAACCCGACTATAAGGGATAGCGCCGGAGCCGGAGCCTTTTCCGCCGGCTTCATCTTCAAAACACACGCGATGCAGCCGCAGAATCGCTTCCTCGGCGTGAGCTTCGTCCACCATAAAAGTCAGATTTACGCTGGAGGCGCCAACTGAAATCATTGAAACGTTAATCTCGCTAAGCACTGAGAAAACTCGGGCCGCAATCCCGGGCGTGTTTCGCAAGCCCTCGCCGACCACCGAAATTATTGTGCGATCCTCTTCTACTTCAACTGTTCCCAACTCTTCGAGATCAGGAATCAGCTCGGGCAAGGCAGTCGCGTCATCGATCGAAAGCGAGACACTGACTTCCGAAGTCGTCACCACATCAACGGCGGTCCGGTGTCGATCAAATACTTCGAACAAGGCGCGTAAGAAACCATAGGCGCCGAGCATTCGTGCCGACGTGACCTGGACCGTCGTGATTCCGGTCTTGTGCGCGATCGCTTTGATTGTCTGCGGCGCGGCCGCTGACTCTGAAACTATCAGCGTGCCAGCTTCGCGCGGCGCGCGCGAGTTACACACACGGACGGAAATGCGCTTGTCGATCGCCGGCTGAATTGTCTTCGGATGCAGCACTTTGGCGCCAAAGTAAGCGAGCTCAGCCGCTTCCTCGTAAGAGAGAACCGGGATTGTCCGGGCATTAGTAATGATTCGCGGATCAGCCGTCAGCACACCGCTCACGTCCGTCCAGATTTGAATCTCGCGCGCGTTCAGGGCCGCCCCGATAATCGCGGCCGAGTAATCAGATCCGCCACGGCCAAGTGTGGTGGTGACACCTCGCGCGGTGCTGCCAATAAAACCTCCGAGCACCGGAATTTTTGCGACGTTAAGCAAAGGTTCCAGTTCAGCCGTGATCGCGTTCGCGGTTACTGCTTGCGGCGTGGCTGCGCCATACGTTTCGTCCGTCTTGATACAGCAACGAGCATCGACGTGACGCGCGGCCACATCATGTTCTAACAGCGCCGCCGTCAACAATTGAGAAGATAGCTGTTCGCCGTAGGCCGCGATCTCATCCTGCAGCGGCGGACTGGTGACCGGATGCGCGGCGATGATCTTGTGCAATTGCCGTATCTTGCTCCGCGCATCGCCAATTGTCGCCACGAATGCCGCGCACGAATCCTTGTCGAGCAGTTGTCTGGCAATCGTCAAGTGGCGATCAAAATCAGGGTCAAGCGATTTCGTGGCGGCCCGGGCATCGCCGTCGATTGCTTTTCCTACGCTGGCCAGCAATGAATTAGTGAATCCGCGGATCGCCGACACGATAATGACCGGGCGCGAGCTGACTGCCAGTTTCACGATTGCCGCCACGTTCCGGATGGCGATAGCGTCCTCAACTGACGTGCCGCCGAATTTCATGATCGTTGGGCGCTTTGTCATGGATACGGTATGTTTTGAAGCAATTGCGGCGGTCTAGTCAACCACAGAGAACGGGAGCGATCAAGCGCGCTTGATTGGCAACTCTGCGCTCTCGTACAATCACAAACTGCGTTCGTAGAGGATAAAAGAATCCAAGAGATTAGAATTGAATAAAACAGATGAGTAGTTTCGATAAAGTACTAACCAAGGTTTTTGGCAGTAGTAACGAGCGCTTCTTAAAGAGCATTCGACCGATGATCCTGCAGATAAGCGACTTCGAGCCTGCGGTCCAGAAGCTGTCGGATGACGAACTGCGTGGGAAGACGATCGAGTTTAAGGAAAGAGTAGCTGCGGCCCTCAAGGACGCGCGTGACAAAGACGATCGCAAGTATCGCGAACAACAAGCGCTGCACGAAATGCTGCCTGAAGCCTTCGCGGTCGTCCGCGAAGCCAGTAAGCGCACCACCGGAATGCGCCACTTCGATGTGCAGATGATCGGCGGGCTGGTGCTGCATCAGGGCAAAATTGGCGAGATGCGCACCGGCGAAGGTAAGACGCTGGTAGCTACGCTGCCTGCTTACCTTAACGCTTTGACGGGCCGCGGCGTGCACGTGATTACGGTCAACGATTACCTTGCGGCGCGCGACGCCGAGTGGATGGGCCAAATCTATCGCTTCCTCGGTTTGGGAGTCGGCGTCATTCAGAACGACATGGATGATTTTGAGCGGCAGACCGCGTACGCGGCCGACATCACCTATGGAACGAACAACGAGTTTGGCTTCGATTATCTGCGCGACAACATGAAATTTGATCTCGCGACTTGCGTCCAGCGTGGGCACTATCACGCCATTGTCGACGAAGTCGATTCGATCCTGATCGATGAAGCGCGCACCCCTTTGATCATCTCCGGGCCTTCGGAAGAATCGACAGACAAATACTATCAGGCTAACGCGATCATCCCCCAGCTTATTCGCGGTGAAGAGCTGGAAGAGAACAAAAAGACTGGTGACTATGTTGTCGACGAAAAGAATCACTCGGCGGTGCTGACCGAAGAAGGCGTTGACAAAGCTGAGCGGCTGCTGGGCGTCGGCAATCTCTACGATCCCGGGAATATGGAATTGCTGCACTGCGTCGAGCAGGCCCTGAAGGCCCACACGCTTTACCGGCTGGACCATCAGTACGTCGTCCAGGATGGCGAAGTGATTATTGTCGACGATTTCACCGGCCGTTTGATGAAAGGCCGCCGTTGGTCCGATGGCCTGCACCAGGCGGTCGAAGCCAAAGAAAATGTCAAGATCGAGCGCGAGAACCAGACGCTTGCCACGATCACGCTGCAGAATTATTTCCGCCTTTACGAAAAGCTCTCCGGCATGACCGGTACTGCCGAGACGGAAGCGGGCGAGTTTCACTCAACCTACAAGCTTGATGTGATCGTGATCCCGACGCATATGCCGATGATCCGCAAGGACAATCCCGACGTGATTTACCGGACGCTTCCGGAAAAGTGGGACGCGGTCGTCGAAGAGATTAAGGACAGATACGAGCACGGACAGCCAGTCCTCGTGGGCACGGTGTCGGTAGAGAATTCGGAATTGATTTCCCGCCGCTTGCAGCGCGTGGGTGTTCCGCACAACGTGCTCAACGCCAAGTACCACGAGCGCGAAGCTGAGATCGTTGCGCAAGCAGGGCGCAAGGGGGCCATCACGATCGCAACCAACATGGCCGGCCGCGGCACGGACATCCTTCTCGGCGGGAATCCGGATTTCATGGCGCGCGAGTTCCTGAAAGAGCAGGAAGTTGATCCGGACGAGGCGACCGAATCGCAATGGCAACAGGAATACCTGAAGGCCAGGGGCATCGTTGAATCGGAACACAAAGAAGTGGTTTCGCTGGGCGGCCTGCATATCCTCGGCACTGAACGCCATGAGTCCCGCCGCATCGATAATCAGCTGCGCGGCCGCTCCGGACGGCAGGGGGATCCCGGATCGTCCCGCTTCTTCCTTTCACTTGAAGACGATCTGATGCGCATTTTTGCCGGCGACAAGGTCAAAGCCCTGATGGGCCGGCTCGGCATGGAAGAGGGCGTGTCGATCGAATCAAAGATGGTTTCGAAACGGATCGCCGCCGCCCAAAAATCGGTCGAAGGCCGCAACTTTGAAACGCGCAAGCACCTCCTGGAATACGACGATGTGATGAACAAGCAGCGCGAGACGATTTACGGTCTGCGCCGCCAGTTAATGGAGGAACCGGACCAGCGCGAATACCTGCTCGGCGAAACCGGCGTGGCGCGCGATCTGCTCGCCGATCTTACCAAACAATATCTTGATCCGAATGCCTCGCCCGAGAGCTGGGACTCCGAGAATTACAAGGTTCAGATTCAGACGATTTACGCGCTCGATACAGAAGTTGAAGGCATCGATTTTCAGAATTCATCCTCGGAGGAGATCGACGAGTTCATCTGGGAGAAACTGAAAACGAAATATGCCGAGAAAGAGAAACAGATCGGCGAAGAAGCGATGCGTACCTACGAACGCATCATCATGCTCAACATCATCGACGCGCAGTGGAAGGACCATCTGCTGGCGCTTGACCATTTGAAGCAGGGAATTGGACTGGTAGGCTACGGACAGAAAGATCCCCTGGTCGAATACAAAAAAGAGAGTTTCGATTTGTTTCAGGCGATGCTGGATCGCATCGACACTACGACGATCCGATCGCTCTTCAATCTACAAATTGTCGAAGAGCAGCCGCCGGAGACCCTGCGCCAAAGACGGGGCCCGCGGCGGCCGTTGACTTTTACGGGTCCAAACCAGGGCGCGGCTCCTGCCGGAGAAGAAGCCGGTAAAGTGAAAACCATTGTGCGTGACCAACCAAAAGTCGGCCGAAATGATCCATGTCCGTGCGGGTCGGGAAAGAAATATAAGAAGTGTCACGGGGCAATGTGAACTCGACTCAATGAGCCGTGCCATCCGCCGCCGGGAGGCGGTGAGTGGCGGTAACGCTCTCACCCTCGCTCTTATATTATCGAACTTTTCGATGCGTTCAATTTCTAAAGGGCGCCAGTGACATCCAGTAATCCCGTAGTTCAAACGATTATTTCAGGCAACGCTCCTCCGGCTGCGCGTTCCGCCGCAGCGCGTGGATTGTTACCGCTTCCGCAGGCGGATCTGCTCGAGGTACTGGTCCATCTGACCGCGGACAATGATCCCGTGGTGGCGCGGGCTGCGCAGGAAACACTGGCTACGCAACAGCCAGGCGATCTGCTGCAAGTCGCAGCGACGGAAACAACCGCGGCGGCCGTGCTTGGCTATTTGGCCGCGCTCGGCTCAGCGGGCAATGAAATACATGAAGCAATTGCCGCCAATCCGAACAGTCCCGACGAAGCGATTGCCCTGTTGGCCGGCGCAACGCCCGACACCTCGCTAATTGAATTAATCACG
This sequence comes from Pyrinomonadaceae bacterium, assembly GCA_046262835.1. Taxonomy (GTDB): domain Bacteria; phylum Acidobacteriota; class Blastocatellia; order Pyrinomonadales; family Pyrinomonadaceae; genus UBA11740. The sequence continues at coordinate 148,553 of JBHELZ010000004.1, read as the reverse complement.
CTTAATCAGCAACGGCTGATTCGGGCGCCGGAAATCATCGACGCGATTCTGCTCAACCCTGCACGCAGCCCCGAGGCTGAACGACGAGCAAAAGAAACGCGCCGCGAATTTTTTGAAAAGGAGCGGGGAGCGCGGCAGATCGCCCAGGAGTTGCGCGCGCGAGGGAACGGCGCGGCCGCCGAGTTTTTTGAGAATGCCGAACTGACTACGCCGGGTGGCGAATTGTCGATCGACGATGCGTGGGTCATCGCCCAGCATATCGAAGTATCGGACGTTGATATTGATGATTCGTGGCTGGCGCGCGAATTCATCGAGGAGATGCTGGTCGAGTCTCCCGAGCAGACAGCCGCCAATGCTCAAGCCGTGCTCAACGCGGAAAGACTCGAAGGTGACATCTCACCCGAACGAGTCTCGCTGATTCGCCGGATTATGTTTATGACAGTGAAAGACCGGATGAAGTTGGCATTGAAGGGAGACCGCGAGGCGCGCAGCATTCTGATTCGGGACCCGAACAAGATTGTAGCCACGGGTGTGATTCACAATCCCCGAATTTCCGATCAGGAGATTGAGAACATCGCCGCCATGCGGACCGTAGCCGATGAAGTGCTCCGGCTGATCGGAATGAATCGGGCCTGGGCGCGATCGTACCCGATCATTCATAACCTCGCTCGTAATCCTCGCACGCCAATGGCTACCGCCGTCCACATTCTTCCCCGCATTCGCACTAAAGATCTCAATTCGATTTCGCAAAATCGGAACGTCTCCGAAGGTGTCCGCCGGCAGGCTTACCGATTGTCACAGATGCGTGGACCTGCGTCATAAAGCGCATACAGACTCAACGACTGTCACGGCGCTGTCACATTTGTGTATTTTTTGCTTGACCTCGCACCCGGAGCGGGTGTACTTTCAGCTATCGACGCTCTTTGAAAGAATTTTAGCTAAGAACTGTTTTCACTGGGCCAGGGTTTACGAAGCGAAGCGGCAGCTTCTTTTTATCCGCCGCAGACTTTTTACCGCCGTCAAGCACCACCCATGAAGTACGGGATCGCACGTAAGCGACGATTCTCAAGTCTGGCCTAGCCACCCTTAGCTACCCGAACCTACCCTTAAATTTTCGCCCCGCCAGTTGCATGATTGGCGGGGCGATTTTCTGTCTGAATCTGATCTTGAAATCTGATTGTGTTAGAGCTTACTCATTCGAGGTCCGGGCGTAGCTATCCAGATTTGCTCTCAATCCTGATTCTCCTAAGCTCTAAAACTAACCCTGATGTCTTGGTTCACATCGCCAGGCCGCCATCAACCTGGATCACCTGCCCGGTGATATAGCGAGCATCATTTGATAAAAGGAAGCACGCGATGCGCGCGACCTCATCCGCCTGGGCAAATCGGCCCAGCGGAATCTGTTCAAGAAGTTTTGCCTGGTAACCCTCATCGAGTGAAGCGGCCATATCGGTTGCCACCATTCCCAGCGCGAGCGCATTCACCGTAACTTTGCGGCTGGCGACTTCGCGCGCCAGCGCTTTGGTCAAACCGATCATACCGGCTTTCGAGGCTGAATAATTTGATTGACCGGCCATCCCGACCACTCCGCTGATCGAAGTGATATTTAGAATCGAGCCGCCACCATCCTGGCGCAGCATTACCCGCAGTGCTGCCTTTGAAAAATTCCAGGCGCCTTTCAGATTTGTATCTATCACTGCATCCCAGTCAGCTTCTTTCATCCGCAGAATTAAAGTGTCGCGCACGATGCCAGCGTTATTGATGAGGAAATCGATTCGTCCAAAGGCATCTTTAGTGAGCCTTACCATTTCGGCCGCCGCCTCAGTATTAGCGACGTCGCCTTGCGACGCCAAACAGCGCACGCCCGACTTCTCAATTTCATTTTTCAAACTGTCGGCAGCTTCGGCGCTTTTGGCGTAATTGAACGCCACGTGGGCGCCCCGTCGCGCGAGTTCCAGCGAGATTGCCCGTCCGATACCTCTGGTGGCCCCGGTCACGATCGCAGCCCGTCCTGAAAAATTGTTTTCTTCGGTCAACAGGTGTTCACCTCTTCATTCATTTCATTCACGGTCGAGTTTGTCGCACTATATCAAAGCTTCGATCCGGCGCGGAAGTCCGAGGCGACTCGCTTTCCCTGCGCGGTTCTTTTATTGTAAAGGCTCACTGACAGTTCGATGTTAACAACCCCCCGCGGGGGCGTGTAAGTGAAGAGGGAGGGCATGTGAAGTTAATTGTTCTGGGTGCCGGTTATGCCACCCGGCTTTATCCGTTGACGCTCAACCAGCCCAAGCCACTACTCGCAGTTGCGGGCAAACCGATGTTGGAGCATGTGCTGGATAATCTGAAGCCGATTAAGGAAATTGATCAGATCTACGTGGTCACAAATGCGAAATTCATCGATCATTTTCAGCGGTGGGCGGATGCGTATGGATCGACACACCCTCATGCCAGCATCACCATCATCAACGATCACTCGACGGACGATTCGAACAAGCTCGGCGCGATTGGCGATCTGAATCTCGTGCTTCGCGAGGAGCGGATCAATGATGACACCATGGTTGTTGCCGGAGACAACCTGTTTAGTCACAGTCTGGAAGCGTTCGGCGAATTTTGTCGAAGCAGAAATGCGCCGGTCCTGGGTGTGTATGACGTCGGCGATCTGGACCAGATAAAGAAGTACAACTCGATCGAGATCGACGAAAAGGATCGCATCACTTTTTTTGAAGAGAAGCCAAAGAACCCGAAAAGCACGCTGACGGGCATCGCTTTGTACTATTATCCGACGCCGGTTTTGCCGCTAATTAAGCAGTACGTTGCTGAAGGAAATAATCCCGATCAGCCCGGCCGGCTCGTGCAATGGCTTTATCCGCGGATCCCGGTTTACATCTGGCGCGTGCCGGGCATTTGGTACGACGTCGGCTCGAAGGAAACTTTGGAAGAAGCAAACCGGATCTTCTCTCAATAGCAGCAGTCCGTCCGTTAGCTGTTGGTGGCGTTTAATTTGGGTTGTTCGCGGGTCGCGATGACTGGCGGCGAGAGAGTGGTCGTGCGTGCGGTGCCGCGAAAGGGATAGATCATTTGCCTGATCGGCGAGAGCAGTAGAGCTCCGAAACTGCCAGAGCTTTGGTGAGGGAAATTGCGATCAGCGATGCCGGTTTCGGGGTAGATTGAGTACTCGCGCCACTGCGTACCAAAAGCAAAATCCCAGATACTCAGGATTGCTCCAAAATTGCGGTCTCCATGACGCGTCTCGATCGAGTGATGAACGCGGTGAGATTGAGGAGTGACTAGCAAGTATCGTAAAGGTCCCAGGTCCGTTTTGATATTGCCGTGATAGAAACGCGTATACCATTTGAGAAAGATTACTCCTAACGCAATGACCGGCGGATTGATTTGCACAATCAGCAAGGGGACCACGAGGAATGTATGACGCACCAGATATTCCAGAATGTGGTAACGAAAGTCCGTAAAAAAGTTTAGTTCTGATTGCGAATGATGCACGGCGTGCAGGCGCCACAAAAAACTGACCTTGTGATGGCAGACGTGCTGGCACCAATAAAGAAAGTCCACCACCAAAATCGCGAGCACGAACCTCAGCCAGTCGGGCCAACGGCCGATGCCGCTGATGGTGAGAGACGAAAAATATTTTCCATAGAGCCGCGCAAGCAGCTCGACGTAAGTCACGATGACCAGCGTTTGCAGCACCGTCTCGTAGAAGAACCATACGATGTCATGCGTGAAACCGTTGCCAAAAATCTTCTGCTGTGGTTTGGCGGGCGCAAGCTTTTGCAGGCCCAGTGTCAGTAATAGGGCCGACCAGAAGGGCAGCGTCAGAACGGTCTTTTGAAAAAGATCAAGCAACGAAATAATGAAGGTTGCCTGAGCTTTCGCTGACATAACGCCGGAGATCTTTTGCGGCGTCAACAGCCGCAGGCTGAGCAGCCCAACGCCAATCAGCGCGGCCGACCATGCGATGAGAGGTTTGAGCCTGCGTTTCATGAGGCTGATCCGATTGCCGAGTGACGCCGCCAAGGTATGAGATTGGGACTAAGGTGTCAACACCCGAGTTCCTTGGTTACTAATTGAGTCGTGGCCCAATCAGAACCACCCCTCGTTACCGTCATCGTGGCCTGCTATAACCAGGCTGAATACGTCGAAGAATGCCTTGAAAGCGTCCGCCAACAAACCTATCGTAACTTCGAAATCGTCATTGTTGATGACGGCTCAGACGACAACTCGGTCGCAGTTATCCGGCGCTGGCTTGATTCGAGCGCGGTCGAAGCAACGTTGATTGTGCACAGCGGAAACCTGGGCGTGTGCCGAACATTTAATGACAGCATCGCGCGAGCGAATGGTAAATACATTTCGATTATCGCGGGAGACGATGTTTACCTGCCGCAGAAACTCGAAACTCAGGTCGAGCTTTTCGAAAACCTTCCCGAGGCCGTTGGTGTGGTTTACAGCGATGCCTGGCAGATCGACAAAGACGGCAAACTGCTGGCTGACAGATTCATCGAGGCGCACCGGCCATCTCAGTCAACGCCTCAGGGCCGCATGTTTCGGTCACTGTTGGCCGGCAACTTCATTCCGTCAATGACCACTCTGGTCCGGCGCGCTTGCTATCAGAGCGTTGGAATGTATGACGAAGTACTCGCCTATGAAGACTATGACATGTGGTTGCGAATTTCGCGCGAATACGAGTTTGCATTTTCGCCGTTGATCTCCGCTAAGTACCGGGTGGTGCCAAATTCATTAGTGCGGGTTTTAGCGCATGCGGGCTCGGCAAAATTGCGATCGGATTTTCGTATTTTCGAAAAGTGTCTTAAAGCAAAATCCCTGAGCGCCGATGAGCGGGAAATTATCAGGAGCCGCCTTAAGGGCCTGGGCTTCGAAATCTACGCACGGAATTGCCGCAGCCAAAGACTTTACCTGCTAAAACTGTTTTGGCTCGCCCCAGGTAAGTACGCTCTGTCGATGTTGTTGTTTTGCGCCGCCGGGATTCCGGTTCGTTATTTCTCAGCGCTTCTGGCGCGTTGGAAGTCAGCCGCCGAGAGTGAACTGGCGCGTTAAGATCACCGCGCTGTTGGGCACTACTTTTCCGACTCAGGTACAATCGCCAATCGTTATCGCAGCCCAAAATGACGAGGCGCAGGCAGGTAGATGCTTGATCTAAATTACGTCCGCGAAAATGTTGACACCGTGCGCGCTGCTTTGAAAAAGCGCTACATGCCGGCCGGCGTGCTCGATGATTTTGCGCGCGCGGACGACGAGCGGCGGCGCGTAATCGCTGAATCCGACCAACTCAACGGTGAGCGCAACAGTGCGAGCCGCGAAATCGGCGCACTGATGAAAGAAGGAAAAAACCAGGAAGCAGAGGCCAGGCGCAAGGCTGTCGGAAACTTAAAAGATCAAATTGCCGAACTGGACCAAAAGCGCGAGGGGGCGGAAGCGCGCATGCGCGGTTTGCTTTCGACGCTGCCGAATATCCCTCATGAGAGCGTTCCTGTGGGAGCAGACGAATCAGCTAACGTTGAGGTTCGTCGCTGGGGTGCAAAACCGGAGTTCAATTTCGAACCGAAGGATCATGTCGATCTTGGAACTGCGCTTGGAATCCTGGATCTCGAGCGCGCTACAAAGATCACTGGCGCTCGCTTCGCGATTCTCAACGGCGCGGGGGCGCGGCTTGAGCGGGCCCTGATCAATTTCATGTTGGAACTGCACACGCGCGAACATGGCTACCAGGAAACTCTACCGCCGTTCATTGTGAATCGCGATTCGCTGTTCGGGACGGGGCAGTTGCCGAAATTCGAAGAAGATCTTTTCAAGCTGGAAGACGAGCGCGGCCTCTATCTCGTGCCGACGGCCGAAGTTCCGGTGACCAATTATTATCGCGAAGAGATTCTGGATGCCTCGAAGTTGCCTATGAAATGGGCTGCTTACACACCCTGTTTTCGTTCTGAAGCCGGGAGTTACGGCAAAGACACGCGCGGCGTAATTCGCCAGCATCAATTTGAGAAAGTTGAACTGGTAAAGTACTCGCTGCCAGAGAATTCTTACGACGAACTGGAGTCGCTGACGCGTGACGCCGAAAGAGTTTTGCAGTTGCTGGGAATTCATTATCGCGTCGTGACCCTCGCAACCGGCGACCTGGGTTTCAGCAACGCAAAGACTTACGACCTCGAGGTGTGGCTGCCTTCGCAGAACGCTTTTCGTGAAATCTCGTCCTGTTCGAATTACGAGACGTTCCAGGCAAGACGGGCGAACATTCGTTTTCGCCGCGCGGGCGGCGGGAAACCTGAATTCGTTCACACGCTGAACGGATCGGGCCTGGCCATCGGGCGCACCTGGGTCACCGTGCTTGAGAATTTTCAGCAGGCAGACGGCTCGATCATCGTGCCTGAGGTCCTCCGCCCCTACATGAATGGAATGGAGCAGATAAACGCGGCATGACTCATGCGGCCTCGCCAGTCTGTGAACCTACTCCTTCATCAGGCACCAGGTCGTCATGGCCCGCATATTTTGCACTATCGTGGTTTTGATCGGCTCAATAAATTCTCCACCCAGTGCCGCGGATACTCTGAGCAACATGGCCTCGTCTACTAGAAATCGCTGGCTGCCGTCGGGCAAGTCGTAACGTCTATCAGCAATCTGCCTCACCTGATGCTCGATTCCGATCGTCGAGGCCAGGCGCGCAAAGAAAATTCCGCCGGGCTTCAGCACTCGCCACATCTCTTTTACCATCGACATCCACTGTGCTTTATCTTTGGCAAAATGGAGCACCGCGCTACTCAACACTACATCAAATTCAGCGTCGGGAAACGACATTTGCTCAACCGGTCCTACTCGAAAGTTATCCTGGGACAGATGCGGCGCCAGCGTCGCGGCCAACCGTAAGATTTGCGCAATCGCCTCACGTGATTCGTCGACTCCAAAAACCTGAAAGCCGCTTTTGATCAGATAGACGAGATTACGGCCGGAACCGCAACCGGCATCCAGCACTCGCATCGCCGGAACGATCCGCCCCTTCAAAAGCTGATCGAACAGGTAAATGTCGATGCCGCCAAACCACTCCTGAAGATTTAAGGAAGGTTGCATTTTCGTGGTCATGCGTGCTCGTAAGCTGCGATAAAGGCAGGGTCGCGCCGCTTCAGCATTTCGCGATCGACTCTGCCGCTGCGCGTCATTAAGCTGTAAGCCAACTCGATCGGTGACAGGCGCATATAGCCTTTGGCGTTTTCAAACCACAACATGCTCTCGCGGGCAGCGGTTTGATAGTCCTCAATCACCGGTTTTCGTTTCCTTTCAAAAATTTTTAAAGCCTGTTCTATCGTGGTTGTGGTTGTGAAAGACTCAGCCAGAGCAATGGCGTCTTCCATTGCCAACTTCGTTCCTGATCCGATTGAAAAGTGGGCTGTGTGGAGCGCGTCGCCGAGCAGCGCGACATTCTCAAACGTCCAATTCGCATTCTTAACGAGCACAAAGTTGATCCATTTGGAGTTGTTCGAAAGCAAACTATGCCCATTCAGATCGCCGGCAAAGACATTTTCCAGATAAGCGCGCGTATCATTGTCGCCCATCGTTTTAAAACCGGCACCGGCCCATGTTTGCGGATCGCACTCGATAATGAAAGTGCTGGTCTCTTCGTCGAATTTGTACGAGTGCGCGGCAAAAACGCCTGCCGCGGCTTCCCGAAATGTAAGAGTCAGGCCGTGAAACAGGTGGTGCGTGCCATACCAGATGTACTTGTTAGGGCGAACGCTGAGGTCCGGTTTAAAGTTTTCGGAGAACGTCTGCCGCACGATACTGTTAACTCCGTCCGCGCCCACCAGTAGATCACAGTCACGCCTTACTGCAGTAAGCTCAGAAATCTCGCGGTGAAATTTGATCGCGATGCCGAGCTGTTCACACCGTGCGTGCAGGAGGTGGAGCAAACGAATGCGCGCTATCCCTGAGAAGCTGTTTCCGTGAATCGAAATAATTTCGTCACGATGAACCACATCAACATTGTCCCAGGCTTGAAAGTCCCGGGTAATTGCCGCATGCGAAATCTCATCCGCCGCCCGCAGGTTTGCCAGGGTCTTTCCGGAAAACACAACGCCCCAGCCGAACGTATCGTCTGGCCCATTTCGTTCGCAGATCGTAATGTCGTGGGCCACATTCGCCTTCTTCATGAGAATGGCGAAATACATTCCCGCTGGACCGCCGCCGATGATGCTAATTTTCATCGGGGTAGTTCGTCGAGCGCGCAACCCAATCTTTCCACGCCCGCTTGAAATGCCGCCGGGTCCGCGCACATGCCGACGCGGAAATGTTGAGGCGATTCGAAGAAATTGCCGGGAACCACGGCGGTGTCGTACTTTTCGGTGAGCAGTGTGTACAGATTGTCGACCGTTCCTTTTAGCAGTCGCGGAAATGAGGTTGTGCCGGTTTGCGACGGCGGAACGTGGAGGTCTTCGCGCGAGTCGTAAAAGTCATTCAGCAGGGCGCGATTTGTTTCCAGGATACTTCTTGCGCGCACGATGAATTTCGGAAGGCGTTTCAGCGCCAACACGCTCAATAGTTCAGCCGGATGCGCCGCCAGCGCGCCAAAGATGTCGTGCAGAAGCCTCATCCGCTGGGCCAGTTCCGGGTTCGCCAAAATCCAGCCGCAGCGCAGGCCGCTCAGTCCATAGCCTTTTGTCAGACTGCTGGTAGCAATGAATTGGGGGCCGAGATGAACCGACGGACGCGGCGCGGCTTCGAACATGGCTTCGAGATAGACTTCATCAACCAACACCCGGGCGCCCACGCTTTGCGCAATTTCGCCAATCCGATGCAACGTCACTTCATCTGTCAGGGCGCTGCTCGGATTGTGCAGATTGGTGAGCACAATTAGTCGCGTGCGTGAGGTGACCTGTGATTCCAGGTCCTCCAGATCAACGCGATAATTGTTTTCGGCCAGTCGGGCGAACCGTTTTATGTTCGCGCCAAAGTATTGTGCCAGCGCGAGCAGAGGTTCGTATGTGGGTTGCTCAATGACCACTTCATCACCGTGCTCAATGGCTGCGGCCATCGCCAGATGGTTCGCCATTGAAGTGCCGCCGGATATTGCCACCACCGATTCACGCGGCACGTGCGCATGTCTCGCCAGCGCATCAACCAGTGGGCCATAGCCATACGAGTTGTCGCCGTTGAGATCGATATCTTCAATTTTTGCATCAAGCTCGGCGAACGGCAGATTGAGAATGCCGCTCAACGCGAGATCGTATTTGACCGTGGCGCGGGTCTTGGCCCAGCGCATGTATGTGGATTGAGTGTTCATAAGTCTAGGCAGGTGTCTGAGTTCCGACTTTAGTCGGCTATTTCTTTCCCAGCAAAACCTGCTCGACTAAAGCAGTACTCTAAAGCCTGTACCGCCGGGCCCGGATAAAGTAGGCGGGCACTCCCAAAAGCATTATGGCGAAACTAATTCCGCCGTTAAGCGGAAACTTGTAAAGCAGACTGAATGTTATTACACAACAGGCTGCGATAAAGAACAGCGTAGTGACAGGGTGACCGGGAACTCGAAACGGCCTGGCGGAAACCCGAGCGTTAGCGGGGGTGCCTTCTGATTCGCGAACATCGGTCGTCGTGCTGCCTCTTCTCCTAAACACAAACACGCACACTGCGGTTAACGCAAAGAAGATCACATCAACTGAAACCACATAATTCAGGATCTGTTCATAGCGGCTTGCGACCAGCGCGATCATGATTGCCAGTCCGCCCTGCAGAGCAATTGCAAAGGCGGGCACGCGGGCGCGATTGACCCATGCGAGTTGCTTGAAAAATAATCCATCCTCAGCCATTGCAAAATACACTCGGGGCGCAGTGAGCATGCTCTGGCTCAAAAATCCAATCGTCGAAATTGCAATTCCGGCGGCGATAAATCGCGCGCCGCGGCTGCCCAGCGCCAGCCGCATCAGCGCCGTGGCCGGCGTTTTCGTTTGGGCCAGACCATCGGCACCCAAGACATGCACGCAGACATAGTTTACAGACAGGTAAACAACAATCACGCCAACCACGCCAAGCAACAGCCCGCGCGGCAGGTTCTTGCGGGGCTCACGCACCTCGCCCGCCACAAAACACGCCGTTTGCCATCCACCATAAGCAAACTGCGTGGGGATTAGCGCCGCGCCGAACGCTATTAGTGATTGCCATGTGGTCGGGGTCGGATTAATCGCCGTGGAGCTTGAATTGTGCGCAGGGCTCGCGATCAACAATCCAAGAATTACCAGCACCGCGATCGCGAGCAGCTTGAGAACCATAAAAATGTTTTGGGTCATGCTGCCCGCGCGCACGCCGATGCAATTGATTCCGGTAAGCAAGACGAGCACGGCCGAACCGAGCAACGCAGCGGTGAACTCGTTGGATTGAACGCCAATTAACTCGAAAAAATGGTTGGCGAAGATAAGGGCGACGGCCGCCATGCCGCCGGTTTGAATCACGAACAGCAAACTCCATCCGTAAAGAAAAGCTACCAACGGATGCATCGCGTCGCGCAGATAGACGTATTGACCGCCTGAGGCCGTAACTTGCGAAGACAGCTCGGCGTAGATGAAGGCGCCCGCCAGCGCGATCAATCCGCCCACACCCCACGCGCCCAAAATCAAGAGTGGCGTGTGCACCTGCTGCGCGACGACATAAGGATTGGTGAAGATGCCGGCGCCGATGATCCCGCCCATCACGATCATCGTGGCGTCGAACAGCCCGAGACGTCGCGCGAGATCCGAATCAGCTTGCTTCATGGAAACTTAGCGGCTTTCTTTCGTCCTGGCGTCATTGAGTGAAAGTGCCTCTTGGTCCGGTGCTCCCGGACCGAGCCGCAAAGAAAAACGCCGGGAGTCTAGACAAAACCACATCAGAATGTATCACTCTTTCAAGAGTTGATTGGCGATGATTAGCTTTTGAATTTCGGAAGTGCCTTCGTAGATCCGCAACGCGCGCGCATCGCGATACAGCCTTTCGACGACGCCGCCGCGCAACAGGCCGGAGCCGCCGTGAATCTGGACAGCCTGATCGGTGATGCGGCCGGCCGCTTCCGTCGCAAACAGCTTTGCTTGACTTGCTTCGCGCGTAGATGCGGCGACTCCCGCGTCTTTCAAATAAGCGGCGCGATAGACCAGCAGGCGGGCCGCGTCGAGCTCAGTCGCCATGTCGGCAAGTTTCTCCTGCACCAGCTGATGCCCGGCCAGCGGTTTACCAAATTGTTGCCGTCCTTTTGCATGCAACAGACTCTCATCGAATGCCCGCCGCGCCAGGCCGCAGGCTGCCGCGCCGACGCTTGGGCGAAACATATCCAGCGTTTGCAAGCTGAGCCGCAACCCGTCTCCCTGATTACCAACCATGTCTTCCGCCGGAACTTTACAGTTTCGGAATTCGAGTTCGCCAATCGGATGCGGCGCGATCATCTCTGTTCGTTGCGCGACACTGAAGCCAGGCATGCGCGCGGAAACGATGAAGGCCGAGATTTCCGCGCGACCGTCGGGGTTCGTGCCCGTGCGGGCAAAGACGGTGTAGAAATCAGCGACCCCGGCGTTGGAAATGAATCGTTTATGGCCGTTGATTATGTAACTGTCGTCATCGATCTGAGCGGTGGTCTTTAACGCGGCAACGTCCGAACCCGCGTCCGGTTCAGTCAAAGCAAAAGCCGCGATTGCTCTTCCAGTGCGCGCCCGAGCGAGCCAGAAATCGCGCACATGCTCGGTCGCTGCCAAACCAATCGCGTAAGTCCCCAGTCCTTGCATGACAAACGCGAGGTCCGCGAGTAATGATGAATATGAAAGCGACTCGCGAATGATGCAAAACGCGGTCAGGTCAAACCCCTGACCCGGCGTTGCGACTGCATACCGCAGCAGATCATTTTCGGCCAGTAGCAAGACATAACCGCGCAGGGCTTCGTCCGTATCGCCTTCGTCATCAGCCGCGCGCACTTCGATCTCGCGTTCGACGAACTGGGCCAGGCGATCCGCGAGTGCACGATGCTGGGAAGAAAAGAATGGAGTTGTGGTGATAAAGGAATCCATCTTTTATGGAGTGCGGCGACTAGTCGCCGCTTTCGAAAGTGCTGACTAGTCAGCGCACTCCAAAATTACTTGAACTTCGCGGATCGCTTCTCAATAAAAGCGGCGTGCGCTTCTTTGAAGTCGGGCGTCTGCATGCACAACGCCTGGGCTACAGCTTCGGCCTCAAGGGCGGATTCGAAACTCATGTGCAATTCACGATTAAGCATCTCTTTGGTTTTCGCGATTCCCAGCGCGGGACCGCTTGCTAACTTCTCTGCGAACTCTCGCGTCACACGCTGAAGTTCGTCGCCCGGCACTACTCGATTGTACAGTCCGATCCGCTCGGCTTCGCCGGCTTCAACAAAGTCGCCGGTCATTAATAATTCAGTTGCTTTGGCCAGTCCTACGACACGCGGCAGCAGATACGTTGCGCCCATGTCCGTTCCCGCCAGTCCAACCTTTACGAAGATAAATGCGATCTTTGCATCGTCAGCCGCGATGCGAATGTCTGAAGCCAGTGCGATGCAGGCTCCCGCACCGGCTGTGGTCCCGTTAAGGCTGGCGATGATTGGCTTTGGCAGCGCGCGCATGTTTCGAACCAAGTCGCACGTGAGGCGCGTGAACTCAAGGAGTCCTTCCGAGTCGCGGCCTTGAAGCTCACCGATGATGTCGCGCACGTCGCCGCCCGAACAAAACGCACGGCCCGCGCCGGTAATGATCACAACCCGCACATCTTTTTCATCTCGCAGTGCGGCCAGGAACGCCGTCAGTTCGTGATAGACCTCGAACGTGATCGCGTTCAGTCGCTCCGGCCGGTTGAGCGTAATCGTACCGATCCCGTCCCGTTGCTCGTAGAGAAATGATTTCGGTGATTGCATGCTCAGAGTTCAAGCTTCAGCGTGTCTCGCTGTGCGCCGGCACCCTACAAAGGTTGAACTCCAAGCGTTCAGAGCGCCGCTATTCCTTCGATCTCAATTTTGGCGCGGTCCTCTAATAAACCCGCGACCTGAACCAGCACCATTGCCGGAAAATGTTTGCCCATGCGCGCGCGATAACGTTCCCCGATTTCTTTCATGCGCCCACGATATTCATTTTTGTCCACAACATAAATGATTAGCCGCGCGATCTGCTCGACGTGGCCGCCCGCTTCGATCACAACCGTCATGACATTCGCGAGTGCGCGATCGAATTGCGCGACCAAATCGTCACTGACGATTTGCTGTTGCTGGTCCCAGCCAATCTGGCCCGCAATGAAAAGCAAGCGGGCGCCAGGATCGGCCAGGACGCCGTTTGCATAGCCGCTGGGCGCGCCGAGCGATTCAGGATTGATGAAAGTAAGGGTCATGCCTGCTGCACGATCTCGAGTTGGTTGCCACCAGGATCGCGCACGTAAAATCTTCGCGTGCCGGAAACCGGGCGCGGGTCGGGGATAATTTCCACGCCTGCGTCGCGAAATCTAATTTCCGCCTCAGCTAAATCAGAAACGGAAAAGCATATGTGCCGCGAACTCGATGATGCGTGTGCCCCATCTTCAAGGGAAAGATGAATTTGGTTGGCGCCGATCTGATACCAGGCGCCGCTCTGATGAGAGCCGGCCGGCTTCGCAACCTGCTCTAAACCCAGCAAACTGCCGTAAAATTTCTTCGTTGCGGCTTCCTGTTCGCTGGAAACGGTGACGTTAACGTGATGAAGCGCAGTGACCATCTCTTTTGGTAGTGTCAGAAGCCCGAGCGTAAGCGAGCAACATAAATGATCTTTATCGTGGACGCATCACTATGTTTGCTTGCCCTCCCTAACGGTCGGACCTCTGACACTGTCGGGACTGCCCATCTTCTCTTCGAGGTATTTATTGAACTCTGCAGATTTATTCTTCGGCACGCTAAGGCTTTGCCAGTCGCCTGCTTTGAAATGCTTTGCGAGATAGACGATTTGCCCTACGTGATAAGCGTAATGAGCAAGTTGCCGGTTAATCGCCTGGATTACCGTATGATGCTGACCGCGGATCGCGACTGTGCGCAATAGATCCTCTGCCGTGAGCGGCTCGAGTGCATCAAACGTGCACTGCCAACCTTTGTTCCAATACGCGACCATCGCGACTTTGGTTGTTTCCGGCAACATGACGAATTCCATGTCACGATCGCGCTCGGGTTTCTCTCCGTCTGTGAGGAGAAAATCTGTCCAACGCGAAACCATGTTGCCGGCCATGTGTTTCATGTTGACGGCAATGCTGTTCGATTCGTCATCGATCGTGCGAAACAAGTCTTCGTCGTCCGGTTGATTAAATGCCCGCTCTGCCAGTTTCTTGTAATCGCGAAACGTTCGCAGCGCATCCTCCAGGTAATGTTCGCCGATTGATTGAGCGTTCATAAATGATCCTGCGTGGCGGGCGGATTATATCACTCGATCAGAGCATCCACTGATGGCGGTTTGGATAATAAGACGGAGAGCGTTTGGGAAACCGCGTCTTATATTTCTTATAGCGCTCATGCCAATAGTCGTAACGCCGGTCTGATGATTGAAGCGTCTGGTGCGGAATGGACCGCAGGTGATCTTCGATCTTATGCATGTTCCGTCGGTTGAACCGCCAGTCATAATCCCCTAGTTCGTATAAACTTGTCAGCCCGTACCCTTTGATGCGTCCGGTCAAATCGATGTAAGGCTCGAAGTAGCTCCAGACTAGTTCGCGCAGATTTCGAAAGACGGGCTTGCGGCCGTGCAAGCCGATATCGCGCGAGCGTGCAATGGATCCCCATGCCCCCCTTTGTTGAAATACGAAGATGACGTGGTCCAATAAATCAATCGATTCCAGATCAAGCAGCAGCGGCGGAAAGCCGTGTTGCTCCAGGATGACTGCCGCCGCCACCGATGCTTCCAGGCAATGCGCTTCATTTCTTGTCACAACCTCGCGGAACGAGCGCATCGTGCCGCCGGCCCGCTCCCAGTTATAGGGCATCGCGGTCAGCCACGCCTGCACTTTAGCCGGAGTGTTAAGACGTTCGACTAGCCGAAATTCCTTTGGAGTAAAAGCTGCACGAGGGGGCGGGCCGATCATCTGAAAAGCAATAGCAGAAGCCGGCTGATTTGTCAGGCTGAGAGTGTCTCAAGCCGGGGGCGTTTTGATGCACTCCCAATGATTTGATTGACGAGTGTGGCCACGGACTTGACGGCCATGGCTAAGCCGAAGCGGCGCTTAGGGCCTACCGGGGGACGCCGGTCAACGAACTTCACAGCCACTTGATTCTGTATCCCTCTGATGTAACACTTGGTTTAATCAAACAATTTGCATTCATATTCCAAAGATTGGAGCAGCCAATGAGTTCTCCTGTACAAAAGACCATCGAACGCGATCCGTCGGCCCCTTTGAGCACCAATGTGCATCTGCTCAATTGGGTCGAGAAGATGGCGAATTTGACCAAGCCCACCGCGATTCATTGGGTCGATGGCTCAGTCGAAGAGGATGAGGCCCTGAAAGCCCAGATGGTTGAGAGCGGGACGTTTATTAAACTAAACGAAAAGCTGTGGCCCGGATGTTATTACGCGCGTTCGGACGCAAGCGACGTCGCCCGGGTCGAAGATCGCACCTTCATCTGTTCGCTTTCCAAAGATGCGGCGGGCCCGACCAACAATTGGGAAGAGCCGTTTGCCATGCGGCGCCGCTTGAAGGAACTCTTCGATGGCTCGATGCGTGGTCGCACTATGTACGTCCTGCCGTTCAGCATGGGCCCGGTGGGATCGCCGATGTCACAGATTGGCGTGCAGCTTACCGATTCGCCCTACGTGGTCGTAAACATGCGCATCATGGCCCGAATTGGCATGCCGGTGTATGCCGAGATCGATAAGGACTACAAACGCGTGGTGCCCTGCATGCACTCAATCGGGGCGCCGCTCGCAAACGGAGAGAAAGACGTCCCATGGCCGTGCAATAAAGAAAAGTACATTGTGCACTTTCCCGAGACGCGCGAGATCTGGTCCTTCGGATCCGGCTATGGCGGCAATGCCTTGCTGGGTAAAAAGTGTTTTGCGCTGCGCATCGCTTCAAACGTCGCGCGTGACGAAGGTTGGTTGGCCGAACACATGCTGATCGTCGGCGTCGAGAATCCGCAAGGTGAAAAGACCTACGTCACGGCGGCGTTCCCGAGCGCGTGCGGCAAGACAAATTTCGCGATGCTGATTCCGCCCGCGGGGTTCGAAGGCTGGAAGGTTTACACCGTGGGTGATGACATTGCCTGGATCAAACCCGATGCGAACGGACGCTTGCATGCAATCAATCCTGAGGCCGGATTCTTTGGCGTCGCGCCCGGCACTTCAGTGAAAACAAATCCGAATGCCATGGCGACATTGGCGACTAACTCTATTTTTACAAATGTCGCGCTGACTCGCGACGGCGGCGTGTGGTGGGAAGGCATGACTGAAGAGCCGCCGGCCGAATGCACAGACTGGAAAGGGAACAAATGGACGCCGGAAATCGGCAAAGAGACTGGCGCCAAAGCCGCCCATCCAAATGCTCGGTTTACGGCGCCGGCTTCGCAATGTCCGACGATCGATCCTGATTGGGAGAACCCGAACGGCGTTCCGATCAGTGCAATTATCTTCGGTGGAAGGCGCGCGACGACGATGCCGCTGGTCTATCAATCATTCAACTGGACGTCGGGCGTTTACATCGGAGCGACTATGGGATCAGAGATGACTGCCGCGGCGGCCGGAATCATCGGAAAAGTCCGCCGCGATCCGATGGCCATGCTCCCTTTCTGCGGGTATCACATGGGCGATTATTTCCGGCACTGGATCAAAATGCAGCGCTCGCTGGATGAAACGCCAAAGATCTTTCACGTCAATTGGTTCCGCAAAGATAAGGACGGGAACTTTATGTGGCCGGGCTTTAGTGAAAACATGCGCGTGCTGAAGTGGGTTGTCGATCGCGCGCATGGTCGCTCGCTTGGCAAAGAGACGCCCATCGGCTGGACGCCGCATTATGCGGACATCGAGTGGCGCGGCATGGATTTCACGAAGGACAAGTTTGACGAGCTACAAGCATTTGATCGCGCTGGGTGGCGTCAGGAAGTTCTGGGCCAGGAAGAACTGTTCCTCGATCTGCACGATCGACTGCCGCCGGAAATGATCTACGAGCGCGAATTGTTGATTTGCAGGTTGTAACAATCGGAGCTATTCGTTCCTTACCGATAAGGCGCGATTGCAAGAACGCGTGGGACGCGGTTTTGAAGGGACGAGATATTAATGGAGACTGCCGAAGTTGGCTTTACCGAAGCTCTTTTGCGAGCGGCAGGTCAATGATCCATTCCAATTGTCGAGTCTGATAGAGCTCTGGCTCCCAACGACGCGGGCAGAGGACCCTTGGTCAGGACGGCTGATCCGAATTCACGTCAAACTTGCGCCACACTCGCGCCGCTTATTAAGCGCTGAATCGCCGGCTCCATCACCTTCACCCCGTATTCCCCGGCGGCAAAGCTTTTCAATTTGTGCTGCTCGTCGAATAAATAGTAAGCAGGGACATAGCCGTGCTCGTTTTGAAAAGCGTCGCGCAGCTTGTGCTCGTTGTCGATTGCCAGCGGCTCAATGATTCCGTATTTCGCGGCAGCTTCGCGCACCGCGTCGATGTTCGCGTCTCCGGGATAGCGCGGCATATGAATCGCGATTACCCGGAACCCTGTGTCCCGATATTTTTCTCGCCATTCAGCGACGCGCGGCAAGTTGTCTTTGCACATTCCGCAGCTGATAGACCAGAAATGGATCAACAGGGGCCGGCCGGCCGCTTCTTTCAAAGCCTCTTCCGCCGAGCCGGCGAGCCATTCAGTTGCGCCTGTCAGCGGAGGCATGAGGGTCCCAATTCTCATCGGCATAATTAGGTCTCCCGGGAAGTGTCAGAAGCCCGACGGAGGGCCAACTTGCGAAAAGGCCCGCTTACGCGCGGGCTTCTGAGCTGTTCGTTTACGCCTTGATGGTTTCCTGGCCCGGCCGCCATTCAGCCTGGCAAAGACCACCGGTCTGTAACGCCTGAATCACGCGCAACGTTTCTTCCGCCGACCGGCCAATGTTCAGATCGTGGATGACTTTGTAGCGCAGCACGCCTTCCGGATCAATAATGAACAGGCCGCGCAGTGCGATTCCGCGATCCTCGATCAGCACACCATAATCCTTCGACATTTTTTTCGTAATGTCCGCGCCGAGTGGAAAACGCAGCCCTTCGACGCCGCCTTTGTCACGTGGCGTTTGCAACCACGCGCGATGCGAAAACGCTGAGTCAGTCGAGACTCCAATGACTTCGGCCCCGACACCTTCGAAATCGGCATAGCGATCGCTGAAGGTGGTAAGTTCAGTGGGACAAACGAAGGTAAAGTCCAATGGGTAAAAAAGCAGAACCACCCACCTGCCTCGATAATCCGAAAGCTTTACCGGTTCATTCAGTTTTTCAATATTCTTGGTTGATGGAACTTCAAAATCAGGTGCGGGCTGTCCGACCTGGGCTGATTCATAAGCTGTTGCTACTGCTGCTGACATTCTTCCTCCTCTAAGTGTTATGTTTGCGGCGACGCATTGTGCATCACGACGTTTCGAAAAATTAAGACGAACCCGGCTTACTGTGGCGGCATTTCGGGCAAAGACCCACCAGCGTTAAGTGGACCGACTGTGCTTTGAATTTAGACGCCCGCGCGGCCGAACGAGTCAGGGCAACCGTGCCGGGTAGATCGAAATCAACCAGCTTTCCGCATTCGGAACATAGCGCATGATCGTGCCGGTCGGTTTCGCGGTCGTAGCGGCTGGCGCCGCTGCCGAACGCAATCTCGCGCACCAGGCCTGAGTCTTTCAGATACCTGAGCGAGTTATAAACGGTGGCAAAGCTGATTCCGGGCATCTTCCGGCGCGCGGAATCGAACACCTCGGCCGCGGTAGGATGATCCTTCTCCGCGTTTATCACCTCAAGCACAACCCTGCGTTGACGCGTCAACGGGATCTCTGGCGGCTCTCTGACGTTCCGGGCCATGAATGTAATTACAATAATTCTAAATTGAGTGTCAAGCCCGAAGGGCCGCGGCAACTGCAACTTGAGAGTCGCACCGCGTCCCGGCTGGAAAGACCCCCGGCAACATGCGCCTACCACATCACAAGGGCACTACGACCGCGCAGTCTGGTAATGAAGCCCGGGAAGCGCTTGATTGACCTTTGCAAACGCGTTAATCTGGTGCGGAAAGCCAAACAATTCATTTGTCATTAATAGGAGGAACTCACCATGCCTGAAGTTGGAGATATGGCGCCGGATTTCGAGTTGAAGAGTCACCTGGAGAAAGATAAGAAGGTGCGGCTCTCGGATTTCCGCGGTCAAAAGAATGTGGTCATCGCGTTTTATCCCCTCGCCTGGACACCGGTCTGAACGGCGCAGATGCCCGCGTACGAGGCCGACATCGACCGCTTCTCGGGCTATCATGCTCAGGTTCTGGGCATTTCAGTTGACAGCGTTCCCTGTAACACCGCCTGGGCCAAAAGCCTCGGTGGACTTTCCTACGATCTTCTCAGCGACTTCCATCCCAAAGGTGAAGTAGCCAAAGCCTATGGAGCTTATCGAGCTAACGATGGGATCTCTGAGCGGGCGATCTTCATTGTCGGTAAAGACGGCAAAATCGCTTACAAAGACATCCACAACATTTCCGATCAGCCGGACAATGAAGATCTTTTCGAAGTCTTAAGGAAACTGTGAACTTGATCGAGTGTGTTGTTTGATCGGGCGGCTGGAATCTGAGCTAAAGGCTCAGTTCAGCCCCGCGACCAATATGACTGCTCGAATACTAATTCTCTGGTTCGTGCCGGCCATTGCGTTGGTGCAGCAAATGCTCATAGGCCTCAACGATTTCATGCTGGGTTATTACCTTCGGACACCCGGATAGCATTAGAAGAGTCTGGTTTGTTGATAACAATCACTGCTGAAGCCAGAGTCGCGATTCAAATGAGACTGGCTTTGAATTTGATATCTTGCGGGTGAGGGAAAGGATTAGCCGTTGAATAGTTCAACGAACTCGTTCTTCAATTGCGCTAATAGATTGTCTCTCGATGAACGGTAATTAGACCGAAGAAAGTGGGTATTCTGTGGCGGGGACCCAATTGCAGCAAAGTAGGCATGGTGACCTCGTTCAGGTTCAACGGCAAATCAAAAAGAATCGTTCACACGGTCGGCGCGACGCGACGGTTCATCTTACCCTCGAGAGCTTACTGTTCTGGAACAACGAATCAAGGATGTTGTCCGAATGAAACGGCGGTTAGTTCATGACCACACTTTCACGCAAATGTGTTCCTTTCACTCCATTCGATCGTGAGCTTTCTAAAAGCACCATTGCGATTGTCACAGCGGGTGGGGTGCACTTGAAAGATCAGGATCCCTTTAATATTGCCGACGAGCTTGGCGATCTGACTTATCGCGAAATCCCGTCTGACGTTGATTCCGCTCAATTGATGGTGACGCATCATCACTACGATCACGCGGACGCGGACGAAGACATTAATGTCGTGTTTCCGATCGATGTTCTCCGGGCCCTGGAAAGTGACGGCATAATCGGCGGCATCGCTAAAAAGCATATCGGCTACATGGGTTACACCATGCAACTCAAGGCGATGTATGAAGGCACGGCGCGCGAGATCGCGAATGAGATCGATCGGGGTTCGCGCGCAGATGCTGTTGTGCTCACCGGTGGTTGACCCAACGTTTGCCACCGCACGGTCGTCGCGGTTCAACGTGAAATCGAAATGAAAGGCATCCCGACCGTCCTGGTCACCGTCAGTCCCGAAGTTTCCGCCCAGATGCGGCCGCCACGCGCGCTTTATCCGAAGGGATTCAAAATTGGAAACAGTTTGGGGCGTCCGGGCATGCGGGGCCTGCAAGAAAAAGTTTTACTGGATGCGCTCGGGTTATTAAGTCAGAACACTCGGCCGGGAGAATTTGTGACCATCGAGTACCCGGAATATGGCGAACAGTACGAGCCCCCGCACGTGAAGAAGCCGAGCCCATAGAACGTTTTTCAACTGTCTTATTTGTCTTTGCGCAGCTTCGGGGTGCCTTCCCTCTTGATTTACAACGGTGCGCGCAAGACCGAAAGCTAAGAAAACCGCAAAGTAAGACACTTCGTTTTCCTGACCTACTCGACAATTAAGCTATCTCCGGCCTAAAATTCGTACCAATGAAAGTCGGCGTTCAATTTATCCAGAGAGTTCGCAGGTTGCTGGCGTTCACTCTGATGCTCTGGTGCGCAGGCACGGGCTGCATGATTGTCAGCTATGCGCACGGTGCAATGAATCATGCCGACCTCGCAAGCCCGCAAGCCCTCATTAGCAGTTTCAGCAGCGCAGCCGCCCCCATGGGAAGTCATGCGTGCTGCAAAGCGCATCATTCTTCAGCAAAGCTCAGTCAATCGAATTCGGAATCGCGACCAGATTTTGAGCAGGTTGCTTTGCCGGAAGGGCCCGCGCCTTCGGGCGCGAGCAATTGTTGCCCGCTGACAGGTGGCTCATACCTCGTCGCGTCACGCTCGCAATCCAACGACGAAGATAATTTCGCCTGCTCTCTAACAGATTCGTTAGTACCCAGTCTCTCGCAGGCAGAGGCGGTTTCAACCGCTTATCCGCTACGCTTGCCCAATCAAAATCGAACCTACCTCCGCGTTTGTGTCTTTCTGATCTAGAAGTGTGTCTCTTCAACGGTTCGGCACGTTGGCGGCAGTATGGTTTTCTGTCGCTGAGTCACGCATCTCGAATTGCTTTAAGCAATTCTTTGATTAGGAGACATAAGAATGAAAGAAGTTAAGTCGTTTGTAATTACCCTTATTTGCGGAATGGCGCTCGCCGCGTCCGCCTCGGCAATGGCCCAGAATCCGCAAGCTGACAAAGACAAGAAGGATTCATACTGCGCGACAAAGGACTGTTGCAAGGACAAAGACATGGCTTGCTGCAAAGACAAGGACTGCTGCAAAGACGGTTCATGTTCCAAAGACGGATCGTGTTGTTGCGGAGATTCATGTCAGATGAAGCATGAAAAGAAAGACGGTAAGAACAAGCAGTAGCGAGTTGGTGTTTCGTCTGCAAAAGGGCGCGGCGCTGCTCCAGGCCGCGCCCAACCTCTCACCCCTGGAGGTATTCAAACAAGGGGAAGTCATGCGCAGATTTATAGAAAATTCTGCTGATGCCGTCGGCAGGGCCTGCAACTCCGATGGCGCAAATGCCCGGAATAGATATGGGCGCGATGGGCGCGACGAATATGGTTTCATGCCTACGGCAAATGAACATGAACGCGAGACCGAGGGATTAAGATTTTCTCGACGCGTCAATTTAGAAAGGACAGAACGATATGCAAGGCAAACTTTTTCGGATCGGCTTTGGGCTGGTGCTCTTGTTCGGAATGCTTTCGAGTTCAAAGGCGCAGGTAAAGCGCGTGCAGATGCATATCGCCGGCTACTTGTGCGGCAATTGAGTGTACAACATTCAGAAGGCCGTGAGCCGTCTAGACTACGCACCGAAACTCAAAGAGATTCAGGTAACGGATATTCAAAAAGGGCTAGGTATCTTCACGCCCAAGCCTGATAAGCCCGTATCCTTCGCGGCGTTGAAAGAAACGCTGAAGAAGGCGGGTTATGCGCTCGACGCGGCGGACATCACCGTTTCCGGCACTGTTGTGAAAGATGACACGGGCTGGATCCTGGTTAACGAGTCGTCAGGACAGCGCTTTGCGCTGGGAGGAGCTAACATGGACCAGGCTATGGCTGGAGCCAATCCACGCGTGAGCGTCGAGATCAGCGGGGATTGGAAGACTATCGGCTCCGGACCAGCCGCGCATGAAACCATTTCGCCGGCGCGCAAGGCAAGTGCATCAAGTGCTGAAAGCTATCGCCGGCTCTCATTCCCGAACTTCGTCAACGTAAGTTTTGCCCGTTCTTCGCTTGCATCACCTGCCGATGACGTAATCAATCCTGATCCAGGCAAACCGCTGGCGCCAATCCGGGTGACCTCTCCGGGACTGACCGTTTACAAGGGAGGGGCGGTCACTCCGCGTCTCTACCTTATCAAGCAGCATCTCGGATCTCTGGAAGTCGATCGCCAGGCTTTCGATTTGAGCGTTTCGTACACTCCATCTCCACGTCTTCAGGTGGAAGTTGAACTGCCGTTCTCTCGCACGGCTTACGACAACAAGATCAGCTCGGGTTCAGGCTCTGGTATCGGAAATCTGACCGGCTGGGCCAAGTATCGATTCTTTAGAAAGGTGAAGACCTACGGAGACAGACAGGCGGCCTTCCGAGTAGGCATGGAACTGCCAACCGGCAAAAAGACGGCGCCCGCGCAAACACAAATCAATGCGCCTGCCTTCGTAAGGCAACAGCTGACACCGATAAACGGGGGCTTGACTCCCCATTTTGATCTCGCGTTTTCCCAGGCCGGAGGCCGAGTCATTTTTGGCGGAAACGCCGAAGTAATCTTTCGGACCGAACGAGACGGCTTTCGGAT
This sequence comes from Pyrinomonadaceae bacterium, assembly GCA_046262835.1. Classification (GTDB taxonomy): domain Bacteria; phylum Acidobacteriota; class Blastocatellia; order Pyrinomonadales; family Pyrinomonadaceae; genus UBA11740. Next base: position 125,037 of record JBHELZ010000004.1, on the reverse strand, counting down.
CGGGCATGAACAACGGCTGAGCACCGATTTGGAATATGTGCTGCCAAAGGACCGGCTCAAGCCTGGAGGCGAACTGTTTTTGATTCTTGAAACGATGTTCGTTCATCGAGGTATGGGCCGCTTGAATGGGCTTCCAGTCGCTGGAAGCCGGGCCACCGAATACTATTTGGCCCCGGGACTGCAATATGCGGCCGGACCCCGATTCGTGATCGAAGGTAGCTATCAGTTTCCATTAATGCGGAATACGGGGCCGCTCATCTTGCGCACGGATGGCAACCTTCTCCTCGGGGCGAGGTACTTATTCTAAGAATGATTCGAACAATCGCAATCAGCGCTATTGTCTTTTTATCTTCGGTCGCCGGTTCAGCGCAGACTTCGCGTTCCGCACCCGCCTTGCGCCTCAAGACCCTTAATGGTCGCATCTTTGATCTTAACGATTTCAAGGGCAAAGTCGTGCTATTGAATTTCTGGGCGACGTGGTGCCCGCCGTGTCGCCAGGAGCTGCCGGAACTGATCAAGTTGCAGCGTGACTATAGTCGTCGGGGATTACAATTCGTTGGCATCACATATCCTCCGGAAAAACTTTCTCGAGTTCGTCAGTTCGCGCGGCGGGCGAGAATCAGTTATCCAATTGCGCTGGGAACTAAAGAGACGAAGCTGCTGTTTTCTTCAACTGAAACATTGCCCATAACGGTGATCATCGACGGGCAAGGCAAGGTGCGCGATGTGATTGAAGGCGTCATGTACAAAGATGAATTTGATGAAAAGGTTCTACCGCTGCTTTCACATGCGGCGCCAGGAGCTCAAGTCCGCGATCGACCAGTCAAAACACCTGAAATGCAGAAACGAACAATTCTGGTGAATTCCGAAGGTTATCGACCCGCAGCGATCAAATTACGAAAAGGGGTGCCCGCGCGGCTCACCTTTATCCGCAATACCGCCGATAGCTGTGGCACTGAAATTCTTATTCCGGCTTACAAGATAATTCGTGCATTGCCTCTTAACACCCCGGTCCTGGTTGAAATTACTCCCAAAAGACCCGGTCGCTTCAAGTTCACTTGTGGGATGAACATGTTTCGTGGCGCGATCGTAGTGCAATGAGATTCAAACAAGAGGAAGAGCTGAATGCAGGCTAATTTGATGACTATTGGACATCCCATTTGGGAATCTCTGTCGATGGCGTTTGCCATGTTCTGGGAGATCCTATGGGCCTTGATTCTTGGTTTCGGGCTCTCAGCAGTCGTGCAGGCAGTCGTGACTAAACGGGAGATGACGAAGCTTCTTCCTGACGATTCTCCGAAGTCGATCGCAATTGCCGGCGCTTTGGGGGCGGCATCCTCGTCTTGTTCTTATGCTGCCGTCGCACTCGCGCGGTCGATTTTTCGCAAAGGCGCAAATTTCACCGCGGCCATCGCCTTTCAATTCGCGTCGACAAATCTGGTTATCGAACTTGGCGTCATCATGATTGTGCTGATGGGTTGGCAATTCGCGCTCGCTGAATTTATCGGCGGCCCGCTCATGATCATAATCCTGGCCCTGCTCTTTAAGATTTTTCTCACGCCGCGACTGGTGGCAGCCGCTCGCGAGCAAGCTGACAAGGGCGTGAAGGGAATAATGGAAGGTCACGCTGAGATGGATATGGCCGTCACCGGGGGCCCGCTATTAAAAAGAATTTCCTCAGGTAAAGGCCGCACCGCCATTAGTCATTATTTCGTGATGGACTGGCATGCGGTATGGAAAGACATCGCGATCGGATTGTTACTGGCGGGCCTCCTGGGTGCAACGGTGCCACATGCGTTCTGGCAGAGCTTCTTTTTCACTTCGCACCCGGTCTTCGCAAAGTTCTGGGGGCCGCTGGTTGGCCCGCTGGTCGCAATTCTTTCGTTCGTGTGTTCAATAGGGAACGTTCCGCTGGCCGCGGTGCTGTGGAATGGCGGCATAAGTTTCGGGGGAGTGATCGCTTTTATCTTCGCCGATCTCATCGTCCTGCCGATTCTAAACATCTATCGCAAGTACTATGGAGCGAAGGTCAGTATTTTCCTGTTCGCTACTTTCTATGCCGCGATGGTGGCAGCGGCGCTTATCGTTGAATTTCTTTTCGACTGGCTGGGGCTGATCCCAACCGATCGCGCGGCGCGGGTAGTGGAAGCATCGATCACTCTTAATTACACGACCGTTCTCAATATTGTTTTTCTGGCAATTGCCGGATTGTTGCTGGTGCGGTTCTTTAAGACTGGCGGGCCGGAGATGCTGCGCATGATGGATGGATCCGAGCATCATCATCACCACGAACATCACCACCATCACGCATAGCAACCCGAGTTCAGGGTTCAAGCTTTGGCTTTTTCATGATCAGCAGCCAAAGGCTGAACTTTGAACTTTCGAGCATCATTGTCACTAACGATTCTTCTCGTCACTCGCCACCATCAGGACTTTTTCGACGGTACTCCAGTTCCTGGTTGTGGCCGCGACGCCGAGTTCCTTCTCAATAAAGTTATTGGGAAAGCCAAACCACCCGGTCTTCTTACGCCGCGCGACCATGAACGCCGCGCGCTCCTGGATCTCAATACCCTTGAACTTCTCAGCCTTGGATTCGAGCGGCGACTCCGGCCGAGCCACTTCCGCGCGCAGAAAGGTAACGAACAACATTACGTCGGACCCGCGCTTGACGCCCTTAAACGGATTGCTTTTTACAAGTGCTTTTAAGTCGGCAAGCGAAAAGACGACCACAGCGATTTGATGGCCGAACGTCTTCAAAAGTGTCTGTTCGATCTTCTTTGCGAGGCTGTCCGGTTTTGCGCCGCTATCAAAGATTACGTTTCCACTCGCAATGTATGTCTTGACGTTCCGGAATCCAGCCGAGGTGAAAGCCGCCGCTAACGCTTCCATTTTAATGAGCTTGTTTCCGCCGACATTGATGCCGCGAAGGAAGGCGACATATCTAATGGTTTTAGCCATCGGCGAGTGTGAGCATTAACATGTGATGATCTACAAAATCAACAACAAGATGTAACGAACAAGAGGTAGTATGTCTGATCCAGGCGTGGCTGCGGAGATGTGAACCCTTACGGCATCGCCTGAAATCGTTTCAGCGGTTTCGCTTTTGAACACGTGAAAGACTGTGAGTGATAGTCCGCTTTCAGTCGCCTTGCTGTAGCGAAGCCTGAAGCAGATTCAAGGCTTCCCACCTTTCAACCCGCGTTCTTCGAGCAGCGGCTCGACAATTGGATCGCGGCCGCGGAAGTTGCGAAACGTCGTGGACACATCTTGTGTCCCGCCACGCGACAAAACCAGCTCGCGAAAACGTTGACCGTTTGCTCGCGTGAGCCCGCCGTGCTCCTTGAACCAGTAGAACGCATCGTCGTCCAGCACTTCACTCCAAAGATAAGCGTAGTAGCCGGCGGCATAACCGCCATCCCAAATGTGCGAGAAGTAGGTCGTGTGATACCGGGGCGGCACCTGGGGCAGATCGACCTGAAAGCGCTTGAGCGCCCCAGCCTCGAATGCATTTACGTCCTGGGCCGGCGCATCCGGCGGCAGTGAGTGCCAGGCCATGTCGAGCAGCGCTGCCGACACGTACTCAGTGACCCCATAACCCTGATTGAAAGTGCGCGAACGTTTGATCTTTTCGACCAGCGCCTGGGGCATCGGTTTACCGGTTTGATAGTGCTTCGCATAGTTCGCGAATACCGTTGGATCAAGAGCCCAATGCTCGTTGAATTGTGAAGGAAATTCGACGAAGTCGCGTGACACTCCGCCCAACATCGGGTAGCGGATATTTGCAAACATTGCGTGCAAGGCGTGACCGAACTCGTGGAACATGGTGGTCACATCATCGAAACTCAGCAGCGTAGGCTGCCCGGCAGGCGGCTTGGTAAAGTTCGCGACGTTGATGACAACGGGTTGCGTTCCCAGCAAGCTGCTTTGATCGACAAAGCTGTCCTGCCACGCGCCTCCATCTTTATTCGAACGCTGGAAATAATCGGCGTAAAAGAGCGCCAAAGATTTGCCGTTGGCATCAAAAACTTCAAACACGCGTACGTCCGGCTGATAAACCGGGAGGTCCTTTCGCTCTTTGACCGTGATCCCATAAAGTTTGTTAGCGGCAAAAAAGACGCCATCGCGGAGCACATGCTCGAGCTCGAAATACGGTTTTATTTGGGAATCATCCAGGTCGTACTGGGCCTTGCGCACCTTCTCGGCATAGTAATCCCAGTCGGCCGGGCCAAGCGCAAACCCGCCCTTCTCGGCGTCGATCAGCTTCTGCATACGCGCGACTTCGTCCCGAGCTTTTGCAGTGGCCGCGGGAACAATGCCGGTCAACAACTTCTCAGCCGACTGCGGCGTCTTGGCCATTTGATCGTCAAGAGTGAAAGTTGCGTAATCGGGATAACCCAGCAGCTTCGCCTTTTGCGCGCGCAACTGCGCGAGTCGCGCCACGATCGCTTTAGTGTCGTTCTCGCCGCCATGGTTGCCGCGACTGACGGAAGCCTGGAAAAGACGCTGCCGTACCGCTCGATTTTTCAGAAACGTCATCGCCGGCTGTTGCGTCGTATTCTGCAGAGCTATCACCCATTTGCCTGCCAGGCCGCGCTCTTTCGCCCGGTCGGCTGCCGCGGCGATATCGTTCTCACTCAAGCCATCAAGGTCCGATTTATTGTCGACGATGATCGCACCGTTGTTCGTTTCAGCGAGCACATCGTCCTGAAACTTCGTCGTCAGCTTCGCTTCTTCCTGGTTTAGCCCGCGCAAGATTTCTTTGTCAGCTTCAGAGAGCAGCGCGCCCGCGCGCACGAACGCTTTGAAATAACGCTCAACCAGATAGTTTGATTCCGGATCGAGCTTCAGCCTGGCGCGGCTGTCATAAAGTCCTTTCACTCTGGCAAACAACTTCGCATTTAGAAAAATTGCATCGGAATGAGCAGCCAGTTTCGGTGCTTCATCAGCCTTAATCTTTTGCAGCGTGTCACTGGTATTAGCGCTTGTCAGATTGAAGAAAACCTTGGTGACGCGCGTTAAGAGGGCGCCGGAACGCTCCATCGCTTCGAGCGTGTTCGCGAATGTCGGGGACGCCGGATTGTTGGCGATGGCCTCAATTTCCGCGAGCTGATTTTTCATCCCCTCTTCAATCGCCGGCGCATAATCGGCTTCCTTTATCTTGTCGAAGGGGGGCGCGTGAAAAGGCAGCGTACTTTCGGTTAAAAATGGGTTAGGGGCGTCGGCCGCTGAAGCATAACCCGATTTTTCCGGGTACCTGAAAAAGAGAAGGCTCATAGTCAGAATCACAAAAACCACAATTAATGATTTAGATCTCATACCGATTGTCCCGCTCAGACCCTCCAGGTTTCTCTGATGTGCGATACCGCCGTACGGGTTGCAGGAGTCCAGCCGCCGCTCGCACAAGCGTTTTCAATCATCTCAACGTTAATACGTCAGACGCGGGTACGACTTTTCTCGACGTCCGTCGGGGCCCGGTCAAACAGATTCCAAAAGCGGCCAAATCTGATCCACGTGGCGGCGGTCTTGTCCCGGCTCAGCCGGGGCATACAACAGTTCGGTGTTGTAGAAATGGTCATCCCGCCTTCGCGCTTAACAAAAACGTTGAGCGCCGGCAACTGATCACCTCGTGCGGAGTTATTGCGACGTCTCTGCCGGGTTAGATTTGTACTTTGTATCTGTTTTTCGATCGTTAAGTTCGATGTATACCCAACTTGGCGGCACCGTGTCGTTGGGGAGTTCAAACCAAATGCTTCCGAGGTCAGCCGGCTTCGTGAGCGCGCAAAAGCCATAAAGTCGTTTACCCTTCTCGGTATAAAAGTCGAGCCAGGTGCGCGATGACTTTGTATTCTTGCCGCAGGGCGGAAGATCCGGCGCGGGAGCGAACATCTCGGCCGGAAAAGCATCTTTATTGGAAACATCAAATTCGTAACGCACAACTCCTTTGTCTGCCATGGTCCTGATTTTTGTCAGATAGAGGAAGGGATTAGGGACCGCAGGCGCAGAGCCCACGGTCACGCAGGCAAGGACGAGCGTAATTAGTGATGGGAGGTAAAGAAAATGGTTGAGTCGCGACCTTCTTTTCATGGCATTTCCTTTTGGGTTGCGGGGCGATCCAGGTGGCGCTCGCGTTTCGCGTGGGCCCAGCCGCAAGACGCGCGCGCCACATCAAATCAGAAATATTAACTCTCAATTACCCTTCCGCCGGACACCCCAGGTGGGCGGTGCCGGTTCCTTTGTAGCTCGATCGACTGGATGCTCTTTCAACATCCGCATGGCTTCCTGCACTGCACGTTCGAGTTGCGGATCGTGACCGGTAATCACATCTTTGGGCCAATTCTCGACGTCCACGTCCGGCGCGACACCTTCATTCTCGACGGCCCATCGATTGTCGCGTGCAAAGAAACCACCTCGCGGGGCGATTGCTGAGCCGCCGTCAACAAAAGGCGGAGTGTCGGCCGTATGGACCAACCCGCCCCAGGTGCGCTTGCCGACGAGCAAGCCGATCTTTCGATAATGAAACATGTAAGGCATCAGATCGCCGCCCGAACCGGCCATCTCGTTGATGATCATTACTTTGGGTCCCCAAATACCGGCCGAGGGACTGGTGAAGGGATAACGACTCCCGGCGACATTATTGAAATAGCCGTCGAAGTCCCTTTGCAAAACGTCAATGATGTAATCCGCAGCCGAGCCACCGCCATTGTAACGCTCGTCGATGATGGCGCCTTTTTTGTCCTGCTGCGAAAAGTAATAACGATTGAAGCTGGTGTAACCCGGTTGGCCCGTATTCGGCAGATATACGTAAGCAAGCTGGCCGTCGGAAAGTTTTTCAACCAGGCGACGATTCGATTCAACCCAGGCGCGAGTGCGCAGAGCTTGTTCAGTCGCCACCGGAACCACAACCACGTGGCGCGCGCCGTCCATCGTCGGTTTGTCGTTGATCGTGAGGGATGTCTGCCGGTTTGCGGTGCCGTCCAGCAAACGATAGATGTTATCCGGCGCCTTCAGTTCTACGCCGTTGATAGCCAAAATGTAATCGCCGATGTTCACGGTCGCGCCCGGAACGGCGAGCGGTGAGCGCAGATCCGGGTTCCAATTCTCGTTGTCATAGATGCGCGTGACTTTGTAGCGGCCGTTTTCAATCGCGAAATCCGCACCCAATAAACCACCCGGAGAATTCGGCACGTCGGGCATGTCGCCCCCGCGAACATAGGAATGGCCGATTGAGATCTCGGCGCCCATCATGTCGATCAGATAATTCAGATCCGCACGATGCATAACGTACGGCAGCATTGCACCGTACATTTCCTTGTCTTTGTTCCAGTCTGTGCCCTGCAGGTTCGGAACATAGAGATAGTCCCGTTGATTGCGCCAACCTTCATTGAAGATTTGTTTGAATTCTTCCTTGGGATCGAGATACATGCGCAAAGTGAAGTTGATGCGTCCACTCCCCGGCTGTGGCGGAGTCCGATCGGCATCAACAATAAAGAGCGAAGGATTCGGGGCGCGTCCACCAAAGCCTGCCCCACCACCACCGCCGCCACCACCCGCGGCCCGGTAGACCAGTTTGCGTCCGTCGGCGCTGACTTCGAAAGCAGACACGCCGCTGACGAAATTCGCAGCCCGCCGATCGCAAAGCCGGTAACGAATCAATTCATTGCTGGCCGCGCCCGGGAAGCCACCGCCACTACCCGCGCCCTGCGCGCGCGTTGCTTCCAGGTAATAGACGATTCCGTCCGCGCCGGATCGCAATGACGAATACTGGCGTTCAGCAATGCCCGGTACCGAAATAATTCGCTGTCGCAAACCATCGAAATCGATCTGTACGCTGACTGGCTGTCTGGGACCACGCGGCGCCTGGGGCTGATCGCCTGCGGCCGCATCAGTGCCGCCCGGGCCCGCCCCCGGCGCTGTGTCCCCGACGCATTGACCGGGTATAGTCCGGCGGCCGGTGCCCACGCCACGGTCTTCATCGCTTTCAGGAAGCAACGGACTTGAGTCGGCTTTCTTTAAGACGGCGAGGTACAAACCGAAGTTCTCGTCATGATCGTAGGAAGTCATGTCGAGCCACTGCGATCGCAAACCAAAATCAGTTGAAGCCAGGAACCACAGATATTTGCCGCTGGCGTCGAATGCCGGCCACACGGCATCAGCCAGCCCGTCTGTAACCTGGGTGGTTTCGCCGGTCTCAGCGTTGCTGACAAAAATAGCGTGATACAAAGATCGCAGACGGCTTGAATAAGCGACCCATTTGGAATCAGGACTCCAAACGGGGTTCAGGGTGCGCGCCGGCACCATCCACGGATCGTTGCCGACAATTTTTGCTTTACCGCTGGCCACATCCAGCACCCACACGTGGAGGCCGGTGTCGGTGAAAAGAAGCTTCTTCGAATCAGGCGACCAGGAAGGCGTGTAGTAATGGGTCGGATGATCGAGCGCAATTTCTCGTGGTGGAGTCAGTCCATCTTGCGCTTCAATGTAAAGGCGATATTCTCCGGAGCGATCGCTGAAGTACGAAATCCATTTTCCGTCCGGCGACCATGCCGGATCGCGTTCGGCTGAGGCACTTGAGTTCGTGAGGTTGCGCACGTCTCCCTTTTCCGCCGGGATTGTAAAGATTTCTCCGCGTGCCTCGACGACGATGCGCTTACCTGTCGGTGATAGTTCGATGTTGGTCAGGCGATTCGAAACGTCTTCCCAACGCGGCATCATCCAGGGAAAGTCCCCGGTCGCGATAATGTTGACGACATGTTCACGACCGGTCTTCGGATCTAATTCGTGAATATAACCAGCTTGTTCAAAGACGATGACACCGGCGCCGGAATCAATCGTCTTTACATCATAGTCAGTGAACTTGGTGACCTGGGCGAGCTTTTTGGTTCTCGTGTCATAGCTCCAAATGTTCTCTACTCCGTCACGATCGGAAATGAAGAAAACTGCGTCGCTTGACCACACGGGATCGATGTCCTTTGAGTCGGTCCACGGCGGCGAAACGAGATCATAGCTCTTTAGATCGACAATCCAGATCGGCCGGTTTTGTCCGCCGCGATAGTTCCGTCGCTCGTCATCCCATGAACTGTTCATGCGATACGCGATGTGCGATCCGTCAGCGGAAATCTTTCCCTGAAAGCCGCGCGGCAAGGGCATGGGTTCTTCGACGCCGCCTTCTGCGGGCACCGTCCAGAAACGCGGCGCGCCGCTCGGGGACCAGGTCGCGCGGGTTGACGAAAACATGATCGACCGCCCGTCAGGCGTCCATCCCTGGACCGCGTCACCGCCTGGATGCCACGTGAGCCGCTTCGGCTCTCCGCCATCAGCAGCTACGACATAGACGTCGAGGTTGCCGGCATACTCGCCGCTGAATGCAATCCATTTTCCATCCGGAGAAAAATGAGGGTTTGAAGTTTGTCCCTGAAAGGTGGTGATGCGCCGGGCCATTCCACCTACGCGCGGAACTGTCCAAATATTTTGGGCGTAAGCGAAAGCAATCTGCGTCGCGCTGACCGTGGGCGTTCGCAACAGTCGTGTGCCGCCCGTTGTTTGGGCGTGCGCGGTGTGATTTATGGACTTGACGCTGAGAACTGCCACTACAAATAGTGCGATTAACAGAAACGACGAGCGGCGAACGGACGCTTTCGCTGGCGTTCGATGCGACATGGGATTGTCCTCCAGAAAAATGGATGGGCGTGCGGGGCTCTTTTAGCATGAAGCGAAGGTACAGAGCAAAGAGGAGCAGCGCCAGGACAACGTAGTATCCGGGCGCGCGCGTGAATCTCTCTTAGAAAGCGAGTGTGTCGTCTTTAATGAGACGCGTTGTTACAACGGGAGCGGTTACGGTCCACTCGGTTGATTCGCCTCGGCCAGCTGCGCGCGCTTGCAAGAAATAAATGAGTCGCGGACGTAACTGAAAAAGAGGCGCAAATGGTGGGGCAGAGTTTAACCGTCAGTGTCCAAGTCACTGCGACGCTCCTTAGAAAGACGCTCCGCATCGGTGTGGGCATAGATCTTTCTTCCGTATCTGTGTTTCAGCGCCGTAACGAGATGTGCCGCTATCCTAGCATTGCCGCAGCGTGGCGATTTGATTGTCTTAAACAGTCAAAGCTCCACGGCAGCCGCTTTGCATAGATTGGTTTGAGTCGTTGCGGGACTGCAAACCTGTTTCGAACGCGAACATAATTATGCACAGAGAACTAAAAGACAACACTAATTTCGATACTAACGTCGAGACGGACAGTCGACCGCCGCTGCCGCCGGAGGCTCATTTCGATATGGCCCGGATCGAAGCCGCGAAACCGGTGGAGCCTCTTCTTTCGGCCCGCGAGCTGAACCGCAGCAGAGCGCCACGCATGTTTGGTGGCCCAGTGGGGTGGTTGGCCGTGGCAGCAGTAGTCGTATTGATTGCCGGGGCCTTTGCCGCTTCGTTTATCCATCTTCGTTCGGGTTCCCCGGTAACGGAAACATCGGTCGCCACGCAAAACACTTCCGTCGAATCTGGGACACCTGAACCCGCCGCCGTTTCCGTCGAGAAACCGCAGACCAGATTTTTCGGTCAGGATTTGCACAAAGATTCGCTGAAAGATTCGCTCATAAAGTCGGACAAAGATCCGGACAAAGAGCCGGACAAAAATTCGCCTAAGGAGCGGAGCTACCGCGCGAATCGCAAGATGGTCCGGGCGACGAATCCGGTTGAAGTTACCGACCAGTCCAAAGGAAAGCCAAAAGCACGCCTGGTCACCGTGATTCACTAGAACTCCACCAGCCCAATAATTAAGGCGCCGTTTTGGCGCCACTCTGCCTTCCGATATAATCTCGCCTCAACTTTCAAGATTGCGATCGGAGGCTGTTCGATGCCCGCACCGAACCACGTCGAAGTAAATACAGACGATAACCTTTTGCTCGTCGGCACCATGAAAGGCGCATTCCTGTTTCGTGCTGATCGGGATCGTGCAAAGTGGGAAGAGGCTGGGCCATATTTTCCCGGGCGCAGCGTTTACGCTTTTGCCTATGACGGCCGCAACGGCCGCCAGCGATTGTGGGCCGCGGTCAACAGTCCGTTCTGGGGATCATTCCTCAGCTCGTCTGATGACTTTGGCAAGACGTGGAGCGATCCCGAAAGTTATAACATCAAGTTTCCCGAAGGCTCAGACGTTTCGCTTAAACAAATTTGGCAAATCGCAAATGATCCGCACGACGCGGACGCGCTTTATTGCGGCGTTGAGCCCGCTGCACTTTTCAGATCGCCAGACGCCGGCCAGACGTGGTCGCTGGAGCGCGGCCTGTTCGATCATCCTCACCGCACGCAGTGGATGCCGGGTGGTGGCGGACTGTGCCTGCACACGATCCTGCCCGATCCTTCCGATCGCGACCGCATGTGGATCGCCATCTCAACCGGCGGTGTGTACCGGACCGAAGACGGCCGCAAAAGCTGGGAACCCCGCAACAAAGGCATATGCGCGCGATTTCTGCCGCCAGATCAGCAATATCCCGAATGGGGCCAGTGCGTGCACAAGGTTGTCAGCCATCCGTCGAATCCGGATCGAATGTTCCTGCAACATCACTGGGGCGTTTATCGGAGCGACGATGCCGGAGATTCCTGGCAGGACATCGGCAAAGGTTTACCGTCCGACTTTGGTTTCGCGATGGAGGTCGATCCTAATAATGCCGATACCGTTTTTGTAATCCCAATCGAATCGGATGAGTTTCGCTGTACGCCCGAAGCCAGGCTGCGCGTTTATCGCACGCGCGACGGCGGTAATTCATGGGAGCCGTTAACGGATGGCTTGCCGCAACAGGATGCCTTTGAAACGATCCTGCGCGACAACATGAAAGCCGACGCCAATAATCCGACCGGACTTTTCTTTGGCACGCGTAGCGGCAAGTTGTTCGGCTCGACAAACGGTGGCGACTCCTGGCTGACGATCCGCGAAGGCCTGCCGCCAATCACTTGTGTAAAGACCGCGACCGTCGTTTAAGTGTCTGAGAAGCCTGCGGGGTCAGGCCTCGCTCGTGCCCGCGTGAGCATCTCGCTATCAGAATCGCCATTAACCGCCGGCGATGGCAGCTTGCCTTCCGACACTCCGGCTTTTGACACGAATAGGGGAACTCGATGAAGGCTAAAATTCCTATCGCAGCGATGTGCGCGCTAATGTTGTTTTCGCTCGCATCTGCCCATCAGAACGACGTGCACAAGCTGGTGCAGTTCCAGATGGCCATTATGAAGAAGGGCCCGCAGTGGGAGTCGACTAGAGCTGAACAACGAAATCAGATTCTCCTTAAACACCGCGAGAACGTAGTCTTTCTGCTCGAGTCCGGTAAGGCCGTAATTGCCGGGCCCTTTAACGACCATACTGAGGTCGCCGGGATTTTCGTCCTGCGCGCAACTACGTCAGCGGAAGCGAAGGCGTGGATGGACGCCGACCCGGCGGTAGTCGGGGGACTGCTCGCCGCAGAAATTCATCCCTGGTGGTCAGAAGATATTTTCAGGAAGGCGAGTATGCCGCTACAGTTGGACGCTCTATATTTCGGCTTTTTGAAAAAGGGACCGAATCGCAAAGAAGGCGACGATAAAAATCCCCAGGTCCAGGAGCTACAAAAAGCTCATATCGCGAACATTAAGCGTCTCGCTGAAATGAAAAAGCTGGTCGCGGCCGGGCCATTCGGGGACGATGGCGATTTGCGTGGCATCTTTGTGTTTCGGGTGGGCTCTTTGCAGGAAGCAAAAGATCTTACGGCAACCGATCCAATGATTAAGAGTGACCGACTGAGAATTGAATTGCATCCGTGGAGAGCGCCGGCCGGGGTGCTGCCTTAGAAGCAGAAGGTCCGCCATTTGGTGCCCGACTGCATCAGATACGCCACCGGGCGCGAGCATCCCTTGCTCGCCGAAATTGAAAACAAGCAGCACCAGGATGTCGTTGGACCACAGGCAGAATCCGTGCGCTCCTACTTTCTGTAAGTTCCCATCAATTGTCCCTGTCCTACCACGTGACTCTCCATCGCTTTTTCCAACTCAGCTTTTGTCGCTCCGGGTTTCAATGTTAGTTCGTTATCGAGAGCGTAAATCTTGAAGAAATAACGGTGAGTTCCCGAAGGTGGACAGGGCCCACCATAACCGACGTTGCCGAAATCATTCCGGCCCTGGAATCCTCCCCCCTTAAGATCGTCAGTAGCCGGCAGGTTTTCGACCATTCCGATAGTTTCCGCCGGCAAATTGTAAACGACCCAATGCCCCCACGTGCCCGAGGGCGCGTCAGGATCATCAGCTATGATCGCTACGGTCTTTGCGGATTTCGGGACGCCGGTCCATTCCAGCGGTGGCGACACATTCACACCACTGCACGTGTACTGGCGCGGAAGGGGCTGGCCGTCAGTAAAACCCGCGCTGACAAGCTTGATTGATCCAGCAATCGGTGAGGGTGTTGAATTCGCGGCCGAATTGTCGAGCGACGTTTTCGAGCGGGACTCACAACCGGTGAGAACCAACAACATCAGCGGAATGATTAAGCGAAGCTTAATGTTCACGATGGCTCGGCCTCATGGAAAACTTAGTTGGACGGCGTAGGAGTGGGTGCGGAAATTGTCATGCCCCTTCTGACAATCTCGACAACGTCTTTATGGGCCATCGTCAATTTGAAAACCACTCTGTCGTTGTCCGCAGAAACGCGCGTGCTTTTCAAAAGAATCTCTTCGTCATGTCCTTTACGCGAGGCGGCGCCGGCCAGCAACAAGAGGCCGAATCCGCGCGATAATTTGTTGGCGCTTTCCGCCGAACTGGCTTCCGACTCAACGGTCGCGACCACGTCGTTTCCGTCTTGCTTGATAGTGAAAATTACTTTGGTCCCCGGCTTGTCCTCGTTAATCTTTTTCAAATAAAACAGTACGCCGCTATCGTTCATTGCTTCTACGAGACGTCTCCCCAGATCAACCAAAATATCGTCGCCGGCTTTCCGGCTAACGTTGGCTTTTACCAGCTTTCCGTCTTTGTTCAACGCCGTATCAATTGATAATTCGAACGATTTATTCAAATCCAACTTGCCGGCATCTTTCAAAGTCGTCGCATACACTGCCAAATTTTTGAAAGGGGCTTTGTTAATTTCGCCCTCCTCCGGGAGATCGATGCCGGTTTTCTTCGACGCCGCCTCTAATTCCTTTTGGGCCAATTCGACCGATTTATCCGCGGGGCTCACGCTGGGTGACGGTTTGGGCACAATGGTTGTGCCCGGCGCCGTTTTACCGTCACCTTTATTACCGGCGACAAGAACCGGCGGAGTCGGCGTCACAGTTGGAGTTGGCGAGGCAAACGTTGCCGGTGATACGGACGCCGGCGTGAATGGCGGCGTTACCGGAAACTGGGGCAGCGGCGGCATGCCTTGCTGGTCCATAGCAAAGTAGCCTTCCGGATAATGAAATTTCTCTGTGCTGTAGTCCAGCATATCGACATCGTCGCCAATGTCCGTATGCGAATAAGGACGATCCACGAACCCCGCGTCTCTGAACATCGCGGTGATGCTGAACGCATCGCGCACCGGGGGAATCATTACGATCAAAACGAGAATTACCAGATGCCAGACGCCCGAACCGGCGACCAGCCAGAGCAGACGCCGCCCGACAGGCTCACGATTTACCTCGAAATGATCGAACAAACCACCGGTGTCAGCAAAATTCAGCATTTCATTTATCGTTTCTGCGTCGGCACTTTGACGCATTGCGCCGCCGATACGTTGCGAGTTAACGCCCGCTTATTCGCAGCGCCCGCTGACAACGATAGTAAGTCAGCCAAAGTTTCGTCGCAACCGCGTCACAAAACACAAAATATTCGTTGTGAAAGCCGGCCTTCGCAGCTGTGTGCGAACCGAAGCTTGCCTTAGAATGTATGAATGCGTCGCTCGCACAGATTTCACGAGCCCCGCCGGCGTGATCGCAAGCCGCCACGCCTCGCCGGCACGATACCGCCCGCAAGTGATAGCCGCCGGGAGCAATCACGCGTTCTGGGCCCTTACAATCGTGAGCTGCAGGATTTACTCGCGGGAATCGGCGCGCCAAAGCCGTCGCCGTTCCAGCCTGATCCATTTCAGCTCGAGGCCTTGGCCGCCCTCGAATCGGAAGATGTATTGGTGACGGCGCCGACCGGAAGCGGCAAAACATGGATTGCGCGGGAAGAGATTCGCCGCCTGCTGGACGCGGGAAAACAAGCCTGGTACACGACGCCGCTCAAAGCGCTGACAAATTCAAAGTATGCGGAATTCAGCGAAGAGTTTGGGGCCGAGCGCGTCGGTATTCTCACCGGCGATCGAAAAGAGAATTCTGATGCGCCACTAATTGTCGGCACGACTGAAATTTTTCGCAATCAATTGTTTGATGCGTTGCGCGGGGGTGACGAAGTGCGCGCTGATCTCGTGGTGTTCGATGAAGCGCACTATCTCGCGGACGAAGATCGAGGCCACGTTTGGGAAGAAGCTATTATCCTGACGCCCACACGAATTCGGATGCTGCTATTGTCGGCAACGATCGGAAACGCCCTGGAGTTTGCCGGGTGGATTAGCGAGTTACGCGGCGTTCATTGTCGAGTCGTGACTCGTCCAGGTAATCGCCCTGTGCCGCTACGCGCGGCCTTCATGATGCCGGACAAGAGATTGATACCTTTGCTTGGTCAGAACGGAAAATTAAATCTCGAAATTGTCGCGATGATCGAACGACGAGAAGAGTCACGCCGTTCACACAGGGATTATCGAAGCAGATAGTTCCAGAGGCCCGATGGTTAGGGAAGGCCGTGTGGCTGGAGATTCCGGCTGGCTTACTTTTCTTTGCGGCTGCGCACTCGCGAAAAATTGTTGTAGCAAAGAAGCAATTTCACGCAAACCGGCGAACGCGCCAACAGAGGCAAAGGCAAAGTAAGAGTAGCTTACAACTCGAGTGCAGCGCCTCGCATGCCTCATAAATTCAGAGTAACTGCGCGGTTTTGCGCTCCGTCTCGGTTGTTTGGGCTGCCGCCGCCTTTATTTTCATGAAGTTACGCATGCCGGAAATGCCGCCCGCGATACTGCTCGGGGCGCTCGGCTCTTACAATTTATTGCCGGCCATAGTCTTTCTACCGACTCGCCGGCGGTGCGACGAAGCTGCCTCCGAAGCCGCCTTGAGTCGTCGCAGTTCAAAAGATGAACGCCGCGAAGCACGCCGCGAGTTCATGAACGGTCTGGTCGAGGAACATCCTGAGATTCGCAAACATCGTCACTGGGACACAATCGTACGCGGGGGCATCGCCTCTCATCATGCCGGCCATTTGCCCGCGTGGAAGCTAGTGATCGAAAAGATGATGAGCGCGGGATTGCTCGATGCAATCTTCGCTACCGCGACCGTTGCCGCCGGCGTCGATTTCCCCGCGCGCACGGTTGTGGTCACGGTCGCCGATCGGCGCACGAGCAATGGCTGGCAATCGTTGACCGCTTCTGAATTGCAGCAGATGACCGGCCGGGCGGGACGTCGCGGAAAAGATCGCGTAGGGTTCATCATTGCGGCGCCCGGGCCCCATCAAAATCCGCCGAAGATTGCCGAGTTACTTGCCGCTCGGCCCGATGATCTGGAAAGTCAGTTTCGCGCCACTTACACTTCGCTTCTGAATTTACTTGATGCGTTCGGAAGCTTCGGCCAGGTCCGAGCGATTGCCGAGCGAAGTTTCGCCTATCGCAACCTCTTGCCACGCATTCATCAACTCGAGCAAAGCCGTCAGTACGATGAACAACGGATTCGCGAACGACTGGCGCAAGCGTCAATGGATTTGCCCGTGTCCGCAGTGCTCGGACTGGAACGGCTGGCGAGCGCGCGCACTCGTTTAATCGAAGGCGCGCCGCAGACGCGCCGCGAAATGCGGCAACGCTGGCTAAATCAGGTGGTGAAGATCGGTCGAGTGGTCGCAATCGGCCGCAGCGGTAAACGCCTCGCGCTAGTGACGGCGCGTGGTGGGGACGGGGTGACCGCGCTGCGCGAGGACGGACGAACCGCCTCATTTCCATTGGCGAGAATCGGCCGCGTGTTCGGCCCCACATTTTCGACCAAGCTTGATCAAGTCGAGCACGCATTCGACGAGATACATCATCGTGGCGACGAACTAACCTTGCCGGAGCCTCGTTTGCGCGATGCTCAAGCCGGCGAGGAAGATTCAATTCGATTAATCAACCGTCTAATCGATTCGTTGTCACCAGGCGCGAGCAATTCGGTCACCGAGTCGTTATGGTCGGTTCAGCCAGAAGCCGGCGCGATTGAGCGGGCGTCTCGTCAAATTGATGAACTGCGAAACCAGATATGGGAACCGTTCGAACGCTGTGCCCGCGTTCTGGATCATTTTGGCTATCTCGATTTCGCCGGCGCGCGAGTAACTGAGCGTGGAAAATGGCTGGCAGATTTGCGCGTCGATCGTCCTTTGCTGATTGGCGAAGCTTTGCAGCGCAACCTGTTTGGTTCGCTAACCCAAGCTGAGGCCGCCGCCCTGGTTGCGGCGCTGGCCGCGGACGAAGACCGAGACTATGGCGAGCTCGAGCTGGAGGACTCGATCGTTAGTTTGCTGATTAAGTTCGAAGAAGTTTCGTTTGAAGTGTCTCAGGAAGAATGGAAACAGGGAATTGAGGTCCCGCCCGAAATCAACTTCTCTGCCGCGGCGGCTGCGGCTTTGTGGACTGCTGGCGCCGACTGGTCCCGGCTTGTCTATGAGACGCGCGCCGAAGAAGGCGATCTGATCAGACTAATGTCGCGAACCGGAGAAGCGTTGTTACAGATTGCCGGATTGCGAGAAACGCACGCGGAAGCGGCGAAACTAGCTGCCGAAGCGGCGGAAATTGTGTTGCGCGAGCCGGTGAGATGACAGAGGTTGGGGTTACTGACCGGGTGGCATGTTAGTTGTCGCTCGACGATCCCCGGGCGTGCTGCGAAGGCCCGGAGTGCTTCCTTGCAATTGGGGCTGATGCATCAAGACTGGTAAATTTGAGTGTGTTAGAATCCAGAGCAGGAAATCGAAATGGAAGTCTTACTAGCCAACGAATACGGTTTTTGCTTCGGCGTTGAACGCGCGGTTGAAATGGTTGAAGACGCGCTCGGCGTGGGCGCGCCGGTGCGCACGCTTGGGCCACTGATCCACAATACCCAGGAGATGCAACGTCTGGAGTGCGAGGGCGTGGCCACGGTTCAGGATCCCGGGGAAGTTTCAAGGCACGAGATTGCGGTGATTCGCGCGCACGGGGTTACTCCAGAGGTGCAGGCCGAATTGGAAAAGCGCGCCGCGCAAGTTGTCGATGCCACTTGTCCCTTTGTCACCCGCGTACAACGATTAGCAGAGCGCGCAGCGAAAGAGGGGCGGCATGTGGTCGTCGCAGGCAATCCTGATCATCCGGAAATGATTGGGGTTGTGGGTTACGCGCCAAACAATACGTTTGTGGTGCGTGACGCCTCAGAAGTGCAGCATCTGCCGCCGCTACACGCCCCGCTGGTGGTTTCGCAAACAACGCTGAAACTGAAAACGTTTTTGGAAGTTGCCGAAGCGGTCAATGCAAAGGCGGACGCTGAACCGCAAGTGGTGAATACGATTTGTTCGGCAACGCGGGACCGCCAGGATGCGGCGCGAGCCCTGGCCGGACTGGTAGACGTCTTCTACATCATTGGTGGCAAACACTCTTCGAACAGCATCAAGCTGCTCGCGGTCTGTCAGGAACAATGCGCGAACAGCTTTTTGATCGAGACCCCGGACGAGATCGACCCGTTAGATTTGTTTAAAGCTAAGCGCGTCGGGGTAACCGCCGGAGCTTCCACCCCGAATTGGTTAATCGATCAAGTTGTGACGCGCCTGCGAGACATGGGCTCGCAAAGCGTGACTCATTCTCCAATTGGTTAGATTCCGTCAGATCGCCGACTTATGCCTGCTTCATGGAAATGTCCTGAGTGTGGCCTGGTTAATTTCGGTTCGGCAAGCGAGTGCAAACGGTGCGGCTCCCTGCAGGCGGAGTCCTCGGTGGCCGGAATCGTTTTGAAAGACGGATATGTCCTGCCTCCGCCACCTCCAACCTCCGGAATCTGGCGCAACAAGTCTACCCACATCATGACCAGGGACGGGTCAACGGCAACAAGCTGATTTAGTTATTTTCGCGAAAAAGGAGAACCCAAATGCCTGCACCTCCCGATTTCACCATTGCATTTTTTGGCCAGGAAGCTTTCGACAAGAATGGTGTGCCGTATACGCGCTACCGATATGGTGTCACTGTTCCGAGCAGACTGAACACCCTCCGACGTCCCGAATTGCCGCGAGTTAATGCTTCCAAACCAGGGGTGACATTTATCAGCAAACAGAAGAAGAACCTGGGAGCGTACTATGGCGGCAGGCGCGGCGACGCGTCTACATGGTGTTTTGAGTTGCAGGCGGATGTAGTCCCACCGAGTTGGGTATATCTTGACGTGAAGACACCGCCCCCGGTTCACGAATACAAATCCAACCTCGCAGAGACAACTCTTTAGAGGTACGTTCCCGCGAAGCACGAACTTGCCGCCGAGGTACGGGTGCGCCCGAGAGGCGCTTTGGCAGCCAGCGCGACTTGCTAGACTTTACTATTCGTCGGAGGAGTGAATGGGGAATTCGGGACGCATATTTCTTTGCCTGGTGGTTATCGTCATGCCTGCGTTCTCAATTAATGCGAAGCCGCGGTCCTTTCAACAACTGGTTGACGCGTACTTTGAAGACTATTTCAAGGCCAATCCGTCGCAGGCCACCATCACCGGTTTTCACCAATACGACAGCCAGATAGAAGACTTTTCGTTGACCGCCCACCAAGCGAACCGTCGCCGTTTGCGGCAATATCTAACGGCATTTCAGTCGATCAATCCGCAAGCACTTTCCCAACTCGATCGCGACGACCGCGAGATCATGATTGCCACGATCCACAGCGCGCTGTTGGAAGAAGATCGCGTGCAGATGTGGCGAAAGAACCCGGACAATTATTCGACTGCCGTGACGAGCAGCATATTTTCATTAATTAAGCGCAACTTTGCTCCGTCTGAAGAACGTCTGCGTTCAGTCATCGCGCGTGAGAAACAAATTCCCCGGGCTTTAATGCAGGCGCGGGCGGTGCTGCTTAATCCACCGAAGATTTATACAGACATTGCGATCGATCAGTTGCCGGGTAATATAGATTTCTTCAAGACGACAGTGCCGGGAAGTTTCAGCGACGTTAAAGATGCGGCGCTGATGGCTGAATTCAAGCTGAGCAATACGGCGGCTCTGGCTGCGCTAAACGAGTACCTGTCCTGGCTGCAGAAGGATTTGTTGCCCAGGTCGCACGGCACTTTTGCAATCGGCGCTGAGAATTACCGTCTGAAACTTTTGTACGACGAGATGGTCGACGAACCGCTGCCGCGTCTGCTCGAGATTGGGTACGCGCAGTTGCATAAAGATCAGCAGGCATTTGTCGCTACGGCGCGTCGTATTGATCCAAACAAGAGTCCGGAGGACGTGCTTAAAGAGTTGGAAAAGGATCATCCCAGCGCCGACAAATTACTTTCTTCGGCGCAACAACAACTCGATGGACTGCGGCAATTCCTTATCGATAAGAAGATTATCACCGTCCCGGGGGGCGATCAGGCAAAGGTCGTTGAGACACCGTCGTTCGCGCGGGCGACCACGTTTGCGTCGATGGACACACCCGGCCCCTATGAAACGAAAGCCACTGAAGCGTATTACAACATCACGCTGCCCGATCCTTCGTGGCCTAAAGACAAGCAGGAAGAATATCTCGAAGGCTACAACTTTCCTTTGCTCAGTAACGTGTCAGTACACGAAGTCTGGCCTGGTCACTACACGCAATTTCTCTGGGTAAAAAACCTGCCGGAACTTTCGAAGGTCCGAAAACTCACTTTCGCCGGTTCGAACGCCGAAGGCTGGGCCCACTACAGCGAGGAGATGGCGCTCGACCAGGGGCTTTACAATGATAACCCGCGTTATCGCCTGGCCCAATTGGTTGACGCATTGCTGCGCGACTGCCGTTACATCGTCGGCATCCGGATGCATACGCAGGGGATGACGATGGCTGAGGCCAGGGAATTTTTTGTCAAAGAAGGACATCAGGTGCCGGTGGTGGGCGAGATGGAAACGAAACGTGGCACGGGCGACCCGACCTATCTGATGTATACACTTGGCAAACTCGAAATCATGAAGTTGCGCGACGATTACAAGCAGAAGATGGGCGCGCAATTTTCACTTCAGGATTTTCACGATCGCTTCATAAAAGCCGGTAGCCCACCAGTCAAAATCGTGCGGCGCGAACTGATGGGCCGCGATGGACCGCTGTTATAAGATGTCATCTATTTACTCACTTATTCATTGACTCATTATTCAAACGCTAGCGTTGTTAGAAACATTGAGATGAAGCAATCACTCAATGAACTAATGAGTCAATAAATCCATGGACATCGAATCAACTCAAGCCTTTTGCCTTTCATTCCCACACGTGACTGAAGAAGTCCTTTGGGGAAACGATCTGGTCTTCAAGATCGGCGGCAAGATGTTCGCTGTTATTGGACTGGAGCCTGCCTTGGATCATTGCATGTCATTCAAGTGCACGGCGGAAAAGTTTGGAGAGTTGATAGAAAGAAAGGGCGTCGTGCCGGCGCCTTACGTGGCGCGTTATCATTGGGTCGCCCTGGAGAGTTTTGCTTCGTTGACCGAGAAAGAATTAAAGGCTCTGCTGAAAACTTCTTATGAGCTGGTAATTGATAAATTGCCGAAGAAAAAGAAGTTGGAGCTCGAAAAGGGCGACGGAATAAAGACAAAAAAGCGCCCCTAGGCCCCGTCTTTCGAATCCACCTTCAGCCGGAACACCGTAAACACTGGCTAAAAGGGGAAACTGTAAACCAGGAATTACCTCCCGTCTCTCTCCCGCTTCTCATCTCTGCGAAACTCGCCCGGCTCAATTGGATTAGCATCAACCCAGAGTCCGTGTCGCGCCCCCCGGGCTTCGTCTTCGGCTCGCGCATACAAATCACGATCCTCTGACGACTGCTCGCGCTCGTACTCCTTATAATGCCAGGCCATACCCGCTTTGACTTGCTCGAGGTTGATGTCTTTTCCTTCGAACAGAACCTTTCCCACCATTCGACCGTAGCGGTCCGTCTTCTCATAAATCACGGTGACGTCTTTGTTGAAAATCATATCCGAAAGATTTTTCTTTGATCTGTTGCCGAAAGCTTGATGCCATTCGGGCGCGTCGATGCCTTGCAGACGGATGCGATACTCGGTTTTAGTCGCATCGAGAACGGTAATCGTATCGCCATCGGCGATCCGCACGACGCGACCCATGAGGGTTTGAGTTCCTGAGTCTGCTGCGGCCCGAGGGCTTGAGACTTGCCGGGGCGCGGGTCGTGAGCAGCAAATCGTAAACGCGACCGATACGAGGCAAAGAGAGATTCGATTTACCCATCGTGCTGTAATCAACTGCGTGGCCCGGTTTGTGTTCGAGAAAGTTTCTATCTACGTCTTTATCACGTGAGACCAGTGTGATAACAGCAGAAATTTGTCATCCTAACGGTGGAGAGCCTCGTTCCATCATTGAATTCTTCGAAGGTTCAACGGGATACGTTTCTGGCGTCATTCAATTGGGCGACAACCTGACGCGCGATTATGACAGTGCTGCCTTAGCTGAGGTGCGAGATTATCGCGTCGGCAAACTCATCGGTCGTTGCGCTGCCGCCAATATCGCGCGTTCGCACGGAGCCTTCCGCAAAGACTTGCAGCAAAGCCGTTTCGATTTTCTCTGCCGCCTGGCGTTCTTCAATGTGAGTCAGCATTAGAATTGCCGACTGCAATAGGGCGGTGGGATTAGCTATTCCTTTGCCGGCGATGTCCGGCGCCGAGCCGTGGACAGCTTCGAAGACCGCGCCTTTTTCGCCGATGTTGGCCCCGGGAACCAACCCCAGCCCGCCAATCAACCCAGCGCACAAATCAGACACGATATCGCCGTAAAGGTTTTCGCATAGCAGGATGTCAAACTGTTCGGGCCGCATTACGAGCTGCATTGAGGCGTTGTCAACAATCATGCTTTGTCGCTCGATTTCCGGGTACAGCTTGCCGACTTCTTCAAAGCACTTGAGAAACAATCCGTCGGAAAGTTTCATAATGTTCGCCTTGTGCACGCAGGTTATCTTCTTCCGTTTTTCAGTGCGCGCATAAGCGAAGGCAAACCGCGCGATGCGCGTGGAAGCCTTTTCGGTGATGATCTTCAAACTTTCGATCACGCCGGGGATGATCTCGTGCTCGATGCCGGAATAGAGACTCTCTGTGTTCTCGCGGACGACAACCAGATCCAGGCCCGGATTGCGACAGGGAACGTTCGGCAGTGCCCGAACCGGCCGCAGATTCGCGTAGAGATCTAGCGTCTTGCGCAAACCGACATTAACCGAGGTGAAGCCTTTGCCGACCGGGGTCGTAATCGGACCCTTCAATCCAACCTTGTTGCGTTGGATTGATTCGATTAGTTCGTCTGGCAGCGTCTTGCCGAATTTATCGAGCGCCCGCTGCCCGGCAATCTGCTCTTCCCATTCGATTTCGACGTCGGCGGCCTCGATGATGCGCAAGACCGCGGCGGCGACTTCTGGCCCGATGCCATCGCCCGGAATCAGTGTGATACGATGCTTCATAAAATCAGAGTGCTTTGTATTTAGTGCTTAGTACTTTGGTGTCCTCCGATAAAAAAGTCAAAGCCGTAAGCACCAGCGACAGCGAGTACTTAATGTCACTCCAATCATCCAGCCAGCTCCCGGCTGCCGAGGTCGTAGTCGTCGGCGGCGGAGTGATTGGCCTCTGCATTGCGCGCGCCTTGGCAACCCGTGGCCTTGGGCACGTGATTGTGATCGAAAAAAAAGATTTTGGAAAAGAAGCTTCGTGGGCAGCGGGCGGAATCCTTGCGCCTCAGGTTGAAGCTGGCGAGGCGAACGACTTCTTTCGTCTGGCTTGCGCCAGTCGTGACTTGTACCCCGCTTTCGCGCAAGCGTTGCTGGAGGAATCCGGTATTGATGTCGAGCTTGATCCCACTGGAACGTTATATGTTGGCTTTACAGAAGAAGAAGAGGCGGAGTTTCGCTCGCGTTACCATTGGCAGCGTGGCGAAGGACTTGAGATTGAATGGCTGAACCCGAGACAGGCGCGAACACTCGAGCCGTGCCTTTCGGAGAAGGTTAGTTGCGCGCTCCGGTTTCCGAATGATGTTCAGGTTGAGAATCGGCGGCTGTTGGAAGCATTACGGATCAGCAACGAAAGATTTGGCGTTCAGTTGATCGATCACTGCGCGGTGCAGGATCTCCAGATCGTAGCTGGAAGAGTAAGAGGCGTTAGCACATCGCGGGGCATCATCGAGGCTTCGTCGGTCGTCATCGCCGCCGGCGCGTGGTCCGCGATGCTTGATCCGTCAAAAACGATTGAGGTTGAACCGGTGCGCGGCCAGATGCTCTGCTTTCAAACGCAACCTCAGATTGCGCGTCATGTGATCTACAGTTCGCGTGGTTATTTGATTCCGCGCGCGGACGGCAGATTGCTGGCCGGATCGACAACCGAGAAATCAGGTTTCGACAAGACCGTAACCGATGAGGGTGTGAAAGGAATCACATCTATGGCTCGCGAGATTGCTCCGTCCATAACAACTCTTCCATTGATTGATTCGTGGGCCGGCTTTCGCCCGCGGGCCGCCGATGATTTGCCGGTGATGGGAATGTCGGTCGAGACTCAGGGACTCGTTTACGCTACCGGCCATTATCGAAATGGCATTCTGCTGGCGCCGATTACCGGCGAGATAGTTGCGGCCACAATTGAGTCGCAGCGAACTCCGGCGGCGCTGGCGGCCTTCTTACCGGCCAGATTTCAAACCCCCTCGAGGACGCGATCGGCTCTGGAAGCGTAGTGAATGGAGGGCAGGCCTCCTCGTCTGCAACACTCCCATAGAATAAGAACGCGGTAACCGGCGCAGCTCCGCTGCCGCTTGCAGTTGTTTCCAGTAAATGCGTCGTGGCTCCATTTTGACAGTTATCGTAAGCGTGTCCTACCATCGTCCCAGTCTCCACGCTCGCGAATCGTCAGCATTACATGAAATTGATTTCCATCTCACTCGCTCTGGTTGGTTGTGCTTTCTTGATCACATCGGCAGCGGGGCAATCTCGACCTAATTCCAATACGGCGCAAAGTGCTGAAGCGGCCAAAGAAGCCGACGCGCGCACGCCCGAGGCGTTCGAAGCCAAAACGGCCGCGGCACTGTTCGCAGAGGCTGACAATTATGCGCGCGAGAAATTCGAAGCTTTTAAAAAGCTGAAGATGCCTTTCGACGATCAGCTCAAACAAAAGATCGAGCGGGAGCAGCGCGAGCTCGCCGCTCGGTATGCGACGGCTTTGGCGGCGCGCAAGTTGAATGGCAGCGACATTTATTATCTTGGGCTGCTCTACAACCTCGCGGGACAATTCGACGGTGCGTATGACGCCATGAAGCGCTTTCTAAACGAAAATCCGAATGCCGGCGGCGAGCCGGCCCAGAACGCGCGCGCGGTCATGGTCATTCAGACGGCGAAAAAGGGTATGTTGAGCGAAGCAGAAACGCGAATCACGGATTATGCGAACAACCAACCACAGGTAGCCGATGATCGGTACGCCCTCGAAAACTGGATGACGGTCGGCTATTTCAATGCTCGCGACTATGAGCACGCTTTGCCGCACGCCGAACAAATGTGGAACGCGGCGAAACTTGCGGCGAAGGAGAAACCCCCGTTTGCGCGTGATTCAATGCTGAATGACGCTGCCGTGTCGTTGTCAGAGGTCGACTTAAAGCTGAAGAAGAAAGACGAGGCGATCGCGGCCGTGCAACAGCTTCGCAAGTTGGCTGTCTCGCTGCCGTCAGGAAATCTTTACAAGCTCGCGCTGCGGCGACTGATTCAAATAGATCCGGCGATCGATCTATTCAAGAATGTAGAACAACTTGCGCCGTCCGCGGTTGCTGCGCCGGACATTACCGCGGTCGAATGGATTGACACTCAGCCGACTAAACTTGGCGATCTACGAGGCCAGGTTGTCTTGCTTGATTTTTGGGCGACGTGGTGCGGGCCCTGCCGCGCCACCCTTCCCCGGTTGGAAAAATGGTACGAGACCTACAAAGAAAAAGGCCTGGTCATCATCGGCCTGACAAATTTTGAAGGTCGCGCCGAAGGCAAGCAGTTAACCCGCCCTCAGGAGCTGAATTACTTGCGGGATTTCAAGAAGAAGTTCAGCCTGCGGTACGGCTTTGCAATATCAGATGCACCACGCAACGACTTGAACTATTCAGTCTCAAGTATTCCCACGACGTTCCTGATCGATCGTCGCGGGGTAGTTCGCTTTATCAGCGTGGGCTCAAGCGAGGTTGAAGCTGCGGCTCTGAATAAGATGATCAAGAAACTGATCGACGAGCCCGCACCGAACGTCCGGGAAACGAACGAGTGAAACGATCGGCCGCACGTTTTGGCTGGGTTAAATCGTAACGATCGCGCTCTCGAAGCTGTCGGCGGTATCTGGTTTCTATTTGAGTTTGACGCGGCGGTCTGGGAAACTATTCAGGCGAAGTTAATCAATGCAAATATCCCTCGTTAACATTCTAATCGCGTTTGCGGGCGGCTTGCTCTCGTTCCTCTCACCCTGCGTCCTGCCGCTCGTGCCGGGATACATTTCGCTGATGTCCGGCGTCAGCATCGATCATTTGAAAGCTGAAGGCGTATCAGGTTCGCGCCGGGCAGTAATCGCGAATTCGCTGGCGTTCAATGCCGGGCTGTCGGTAATTTTTCTCACGCTCGGAGGCGCCGCGGGCCTGCTGGGGGCCGCAATCATTAACAATGTTTGGGTCCGCGTGATCGGTGGATTGGTAATTATTATTTTCGGTCTGCACCTCATCGGCCTGTTGAAAATCAAATATCTTTACAAAGACACGCGTCAGTTCTCGAATGAAAAACCGCGCGGCATGTTGGGGTCGCTAACGCTTGGTATTGCTTTCGCCGCCGGCTGGACTCCATGCATTGGCCCAATCCTGGGCGGCATCATCGGCCTGGCGGCCACGAGTGGTGGCTGGAAAGGCGGTTTGTTGCTCTCTGCTTTTTACTCTGCGGGTTTATCAGTGCCTTTCCTTTTAACCGGGCTCGGCATCAATCAGTTTCTGAGCTTCTATTCCAAGTTTCGCCGCCACCTTCATAAGGTCGAAGTCGTTTCCGGTGTGGTCCTGATCCTGATCGGGGCGCTGGTGATGAGCGATCGCGTGACCCTGCTGGCGAGTTCGCGTCTGGCGGGGTGGCTGCCTGATTTGGAGTCGCGTTTGAAGCTCAAGGGAGCAATTCAGCCGGCGAAACCAACTACTTCCGGACAGCAGTTTCCCCTCGCTCCCGATGTCCAATTCACAAAATTGGACGGCAGCTCTCTCAAACTTAGCGATCTTCACGGTCGCGTTGTGCTGCTTAATTTCTGGGCCACCTGGTGCATCCCCTGTCGGGCAGAAATGCCGGAATTCAATCAGATGCAGCAGGACCTCGAGGCTCGCGGTCTTTCAATCGTAGGAGCATCAGTCTCGCCGTTGGACACGCCGGATGTTATCAGCAGTTTTCAACGCGACGTTAAGCAGAATTACACGATCGTACGAGGTGCCGAAGAAATCGGCAATCAGTTCAGTAACGGGCCCGGCTTGCCGGTTACTCACATTTTGGATCGCGACGGCCGCATTCGTCAGACTTTCTTTGGCCCACAATCGCGTGAAGTTTTTGAAGCAGCAATTAAGCCATTGCTTGATGAAAGTCAGGCCACGGCGCAGAAGTAAACCTGATTGGAGACCGAGTAATGAAAAACCTTATCCTGATCGCACTCGTCCTGACTTTATCAACGGCAGCATTCCAGGGGCAGGGCAATCACGAATATTCACCGCTGGTAGAAAAGACCGTCAATTATAAGAACTGGACGCTTAACGATCTCGCTAATAACAAACCGGCCAATCTGCGGTCTCTGATGACGGGCAAGAAACTTGTTATGGTCCTCTATTTTGCGCCCTGGTGTCCGAATTGGCGCAACGAGGCGCCGGTGGCTGCGAGCTTATACGATAAGTACAAATCGCAGGGCTTTGAGATTGTCGGGGTGAGCGAATATGGCCTGCGCGACGACGTAAAGAATTTCTTTGGCCCGGGCGGGCCGCCGTATCCGGTGGTCACTGAATCTGAGTCTCGCGAAGATCGCGACAAGACTCCGCATTATTCGTATCGCCAATTGACCGGCGACACGCGCAAGTGGGGCTCGCCCTGGAATATTTTCCTCGAGCCGTCGAAATGCAGTTCAAACGGTGACGTGCTGATGGAAAAAGCCTGGGTCGTCAATGGCGAACTTATCGAGGCCGACGTAGACAAGTTCATTCACGATCGTCTCGCGGCCAATGCGGTAATTACTCCGTGTAAGCAATAGAATTTTGAGTGCCGTCTTCATGTTGCCCGGAGAATTCGGCACACCGCCGAAGGCCGCACTTCAAACCATACAAGCTGAAGTTTGAACTCTAAAATCGATCACGGTTCTCACCTCACTTTTTCTGTCACAACTGAAGAGGCAGGCGAGCGGTTGGACTCATTTCTCGCCACGCGAATCGATGGTTGGAGTCGCGCCCGCTTGCAGCGGCTCATTGAAGACGCCGAGGTTTTAATTAATGGAGCAACGGCCAAACCTGCTTACAAAGTCCGAGCCGCCGATGAAATTGAGATCGAACTGACCGCGCCATCTTCTGAAACCTTTGTTCCTGAGAATATCCCCATCGATGTCGTTTACGAAGATCACGATTTAATCGTCATCAACAAGCCCGCCGGTATGGTGGTGCATCCGGCAGCCGGAATTTCAAGTGGCACCCTGGCGAATGCGGTTGCGTTTCGTTTTCGCGAACTGTCGACGGCCGGGGGCGTCGCTCGTCCGGGCATCGTGCACCGCCTGGATAAAGGAACTTCGGGGTTGATGGTAGTTGCGAAAACGGAATTCGCGCATGAGGAGTTGTCCAATCAATTTCGGGCGCGGGAAGTTTTCAAGTCCTACATCGCGCTCGTTCACGGCCAGGTTGAAAAGCGAAAAGGCGAAATCGATCAGCCGATAACTCGCGACCCGCGCAATAGAGTTCGCATGGCGGTTGCCCGCGCCGGCCGGCCCGCCCTGTCCATCTACAAAATCAGCAAATCGTTCGACCGGTTCACGCTTCTCGACGTAGAGCTGAAAACCGGACGTACTCATCAAATTCGCGTGCACTTGGCCTGGCTAAAAAACCCGGTTGTCGGCGACGAGGTTTATGGTGGCGGGCGGGACAAGACCATCGCAGATTTGGCCATCAGGCGTTCAGTCTCAAAGCTTAACCGGCAATTCCTGCATGCCGCCGAGCTGCGTTTCAGGCAACCAACCACTGACAAAAGTCTGAAGTTCACCGCGGGCTTGCCGGATGAGCTCAACGAGTTGCTCGATCTAATCAGTGGTCGGGGCGCAGATGTTAGCTAACCCCGTGGGCATGCCCATTTTATTTGCATCCGGCGTTTGACACTGCGTTTTCATTACCGCAAGATAGTTTCATCCCCTTTAAGTCCCCTGTTAACAACCAATCGGCGAGTTTAGACGCCGGCTGCTTCCCCCGTTTTTCTAAAATCTTGATTGGATGGAGGAGTCGGGATGTCTAAGACTTTTGTAACGGGCCTTTTCAAAACCCGCGCAGCTGCCGAGGCCGCGGTTGACGCTGTTATCAAGCGGGGTTATACGCGCGATGACATCAGCGTTTTGATGTCGGATTCTACGAAAAACAAAGAGTTCGCCGTGCAGACGCGGTCGCACGCGGCCGACGGACTGGGAGTTGGGGGTGCCATTGGCGGAACTGTGGGGGCCGTCTTGGCTGCGATTGCGGCAGTCGGGACTGCGATAGCAATCCCGGGGCTGGGGTTGGTTGTCGCAGGTCCAATCGCAGCCGCGCTGGCCGGCGCAGGCGCCGGGGGCGCAACCGGGGGATTAATAGGCATGCTGATCGGAACTGGTATTCCCGAACATCGCGCGAAAGTCTACGAAAGCGGCGTTAAGGGGGGCGGCATTTTACTCGGCATTGAAACGAAAACGAGTGAAGAAGCCGATAAGCTCGAGACGTTGCTCGAAGACATTGGGGCAGAATATGTTCGCGCCGAATAACTAACTCGCGCGCCCTGTCGCGACACGTCGGGCTGCAACGTTTATCGTTTGGCAGCCCGACAACTGCCACGAAACCCTTCTACCTTGACCGCTGCTTATCAGTCAGCGCAATGCCCATCTTCTCGAGCGTTGCCTTGTTAAGTGTGCCGGTTACCTTTAAACCTTCGGCCTGCTGATATTGCTTCAGCGCAGCCCGAGTAGCGGCGTCGAGCTTTCCGGCCGGTTCGCCGCTATAAAAGCTTCTCTGTTTCAGCATCGTCTGGGCTTGTTTCACTTGATCTGCGCTCGCCCGAAAAACCGGGCCGCGGTTCGCATTGCTGTTTCGGGCGGGGGTCTTGTTGCTGTTCTTATTTGCGTTTCCGTTGGAGTTCTGCGCCATGGTCACCAGCGAGAGCGCGAACAACAGGGAAAGTACGATCCAAGGGAGTCTTTTCATTTTGTCCTCCTGCGAGGCGCTTGCGCGCCGAATTTGTAAGACTTTTTGTGGTCGGCGCCATCATATCTTCAGTGTCAACCTCAAATGCAGGCACGACGTATTTGCATATATGATTAGAGTTAGCAGCAGCTCCTGCAACTATGGCATTCGAACGGTTGAAAAAGAATCAAATTGTTTTGCAATTATTAAACATTTTGCTATTATCTATTTGCGTAACTGAGGTTCTCACGTCCTGTTCGGTTCGCACCAATCAATAATATGAAAAGAATCCCCCTTTTGGTTCTCGCGCTATTTGTCCTCCCTTTCACGGTTGTAGCGCAAAAGACGAGTTATTCGATCGATAATTTTGACTTTCGCGGGGGCGTGAAAGCGGAGCAGCCGGCGGCACCGCCGGAAGCGAAGCAAACCCCTAAGGCGGCAAACGTCCGGGCCGCGAACAAGAGAGCGGCGAGTGCTTCGACGCAGTTGGTCGTTCCGACAGTCTGGACAGGACCATCCCCGAGTTCCAGCTCTTTGCGCGGATATACAACGGGCAGTTCAGAGGTCGACGGCTACCTGATTAACTCCGGCACGAAGAATGGTGTCGATCCGCTCCTGCTTTATTCAGTGATGCATCAAGAGTCGAGTTTCAAATCGCACGCAGTGTCGCCTAAGGGTGCTCGTGGATTGATGCAGCTGATGCCGGGGACTGCAATGCGCTATGGTGTCACCAACATTTTCGACCCCCGGCAAAACATCGAAGGTGGCGCGCGATACTTGCGGTTCCTGTTGGATCGTTTTGATGGTGATGTGAATCTTGCGCTGGCCGGCTACAACGCGGGCGAGGGCGCGGTAGAGAAATACGGCTGGCGAATTCCGCCATATGCCGAGACTCAGGAATATGTGCGGCGTATCTCGCGACGGTACTCACTGCTGCAGGATCCGAATGCCGCGGCGTACGCGCGCCCGGTAAACCGTGCGCAGGTTAGTCTGCTGCGAGCCAAAGAACCAATTTCCCTGGCGATCTACGAGCGAACTGTTTCAACCGTGCGCTTGCCGGATGGCAAGTTACAGTTGATGAATCAGTAATCTCGCAATCTATTTAATACTTAACGAGCGGTCGTCATAAATGACGGCCGCTCTCTTTTTTTGGCGTGGCTTCTTGTATGATGTGCGGGAGATAAACGCATCTCAGATGCAAGTCTCAGCATATGACGATGAAGAGAGTAGAGTTAATGCGATGTCCTGATTGCGGGGCCCAATTAGATCCAAACAGCAGGTTCTGCAATCAATGCGGATTGCCCACGCATGATGCCGAAGAAACGCAGATCGCGCGCCAGTCGACGGGCCTGCCGTCGCGGAATGCGGATGACGATATTGAGCGCGTGATCTTCACCGCGCGGCCGACGATGCTCTTCATTAAGATTGGGTACGCCGCCGCCGTCATTGGAGCGGTCGTCATAACTATTCTGCTGGCCATGGTGCGGTTTATCGACATACCCTGGTACATCTCTCTGCCCGTGGCCCTGAGTCTGCTGTTGATTCCCTCCTATTACCACCTGAAACGGAACATGTTGCGGTACACGCTGACCGACTCGAAAATCGAAATTGATTATGGTTTGATCGCGCGGACGACCAGAAACATTCCGCTTTCCAAGATCCAGGATGTAACGGTTTCCGCTTCGATCCTCCAACGCGTCCTGGGCTTCGGCGATGTGGTCGTCGACAACGCCAGCGAACTTGGCGGCACTACCGTGCTTCACAACATCAACGAGCCTCGTCACTATGCCGATCTGATTTTGCGGCAACTAAGACAGTGGCATTAAACTGTTGACGGAAAATCCGGTTCGGCGAAACTTTCAGCGGCTATTGGTTTCTAATGCTGAGTATGCGTCTGTCTATCATTAAGAATTCAAAGCTAATCCAAACGGCGATCACAATTGCGGCCATTGTAGTTTTTGCCTTGCTGAATTCCAGCACTCGGGCGAATGCGCCGATACTCCGATCCGAGCCCAGCAAAATACTGCCGACAGAAATGGGCGGTTTTCATGTGATCGGAGCGGCGACCGAAACGCGACCGAGCCACGAAAAGGATGCCCCGGGAACCGCCGCGCCAAAATCCATTAGCAGTGGTTATTATGCAGCTGATAACGGAGTCAATTTGCGTGTGTCGTTGTTTGAGTGGGAATCGGATTCCGCGGCCTATGCAAGCTTTACGAGCCTGCGGGAGAACCGCGTACCGGATTCTGATTCACGGCAGGAGACTGTTGGTACGGCCAGCAGCCTCACAGGTCTCGGTATCGTTTTCTTTAAAGGCAATAGTTCGGTGAAAGTCATGGCGCAGAACCGTGCAGATCGAAACCGAGCGATTGAATTCGCGCGCCTTCTGGCAGCACGTCTCGACAATGGAGAAAGCGAAATCCCGGTGCTCGTCAAGCACCTCCCCAACTGGGAATCTGAGGAACGAAGGGCCGTTTACATTGTGGACACGGGCCAATTGCGCGCGGCAGTCCCGAATCAGCCAGTCCTTGATGCAATTAGCTTCGAAGGTGGGACAGAGGCCGTTGCTGCCAGTTACGGTCAATCACAGTTATTGATTGTTGAGTTTACGACGCCGCAATTGTCGATCGACAACGATCAGCGAATTTGGAACCGGATTGCCGAGCTCAAAGCGAAAGGCCCGCCGGCCCCCACGGCTTATCGCCGCGTCGGCAACTATTCGGTTTTTGTTTTTAATGCACCCGACGAAATAACCGCGGACGCGCTTGTCGACCAGGTGAAGTACGAGCAGGTTGTCCAATGGCTCGGCGACGACCCCCATTTGTACGACCGCCTGCAAAGGTATCTAACGCAAACCTCAGCCGGCGTTCTGGTCGCGGTATTGAAGAGTTCAGGATTGTCGCTGATCTTGTGTGTGGCCATCGGCGGCCTGTTCGGCACGATGCTTTTTCGTCATCGCCGGGCGCAGAAGGCCGCGGCATATTCAGATGCAGGCGGCTCAATTCGATTGAACCTCGACGAACTCACCGAGCCCGTGAAGACCGGCCGCCTGCTCAAGAGCGCCGAGCCGCCCGAACAACCTTCCGCCAACTCTTAGCCTACCTTTGCGGGGTCGTCACGTTGACATCGACCTTCGTATTCCGGCCGCCGAACAGTCCCCCGCGCCACGCAAAAAACGCGGCCAGGATCACGATTAGAAATATCACGAGCACCGCCACAACTCCGGTGCTGCCACCACCTCCACCACCACCATTGTCAGCCATTTTGTTAGCCTCCTGCTTTTAAATCTCTGGCACAGACCATTCAAGGAGAACTCTGCGGCGCGGCGGGCTTCGCTTGGGAAGCCTGAGGCACGGCGACATTGACGTTGATCTTAGTACTTCTTCCGCCGAACAGTCCCCCGCGCTATGCGAGCACTGCAAGCACAACCACGATTATGAAGATTACGAGCACCGCAATGACCCCAGTGCTGCTTCCGCCATCACCGTTGTTAGCCATTCTGATCCCTCCAGAGGAGATCGATCTTTCTTAAATTACATCAAAGGGGGGGGTTGAGAAAGGGGGAAATATTTACTGCACTCAAATTCTTAACACAGCGCGAAACGGAAGGCAAACGAAGAAGGTAATGCAAACTGATTAGCTTGCGCGCCAACAAACAGTGTGCGTTACGGAACTGAATTTGAGCGAGCACAAAAATAGAACAGGTGATAACGAGGGGGCGCTGTCACCTGTTTGAATTAGCGTACCCGTTGAAAATTATTGCACGGGAAACACATCCCAAGCCCAACGACCAAGCTGCGCGTCATGAGTATCTTTCACCTTCGATCGATATCGGAACTGGTTGCCATACTGATCCATTCGTTGCGACGTTGTCTCGGTTGGAGAAACTGCGTGAGCCATTCATAGCGATCAGCCATGTTTATCACGAACTTACCGCTTGGTGCGATGTAAATATTTTCTCTCTTGGCTGGTAAAGGTGAACCGGGTTCGTTCCCTAGGTAAACATAAAACCTCATTTCATTGCCTGAGGACTTTGTTTCTGGAAAGTCCAACGAAATCAGCAAATACACGATCGGCTTGTTCCAGCGGTTCTCAATCTCCATTGATAGTTTTCTCAGCCAGTCGTCACTCTCGTCAAACTCCTCGTCGAAACGATGAGCTGTCGGGCCCACTCTAGTATTAGTAATTCGCACGGGATCCCGTTCAATCTGTCGGAGAACGATTCCCTCTGATAGGCTCTTGCGCGGGGCTTGTGAAATGCCAAGTATCCTCCCATTTGAAACTGCTAGCGAACTACCCAGAATGAGTAAACCACAGAGGAATAACAACCCCTCTCGCAAGGATAGATTTGACTTTGACATTGTTTTACCTCCTCCGAATCCGCGTGAAAAGTCTTACGTACTCTAAATGGATTCCGTTATGCGCGCGAGGACCTTTCCGGTGTCAGCTTCGGACAGTTTTCCAACCCATGAATCTCGGACGGCCCCACCGTTGTCGATTAGAATGACGGTCGGCGTGCCCGAAACGCCGACGGAGCCAAGTGGACTCTGCACTATTTCTTCGATGCGACGCCAAGCTTATTCAGATAGACGCGACTCTGCTCGACGGTCTGCGGAAGCACGGCAACTAAGCGCAGATCGTTCGGTTTCTGTTCTTCTAACTTTTGATAAAAAGGCGCGCTTTCTGAACAGAAATGACAGGTCGTTGAAAGTACAAGTACGAGTGTGCGGTCGCTCTTGCTCCAGTCGACGCCCGTCAGCGCAATCTTCGTTCCGCGTTGCAGTGACTGCTTTGACTGTGCATTAGCTGGCGACAAGGCCATCGATGCTGTGTTTGCTATTTTCTTATTAGCGGGAAAGAAGTACTTCTTGGCTAGAACTGAACAAAGAACAACGGAAGTAACTATTACGGCGACGTTGGCGAGAACTTCGAGTTTCCTGATCACGGCTCACTCCTTTCGTGGGATTTAATTTCGGAGCCGATGGAATTTGATGAGGTTTATCACCCCCCCGCAGTTTGTCAATGGTTTTTCTGTCGCGCTTAAGTTTATCTGAGGCAGTAATATGCGAGGCGATCGTGGGACTGAAATTCGGTTATCTGAATCCAAAAAAAGAACAGGTGACAACGGGGGGCGCTGTCACCTGTTCGTTAAGGCCCCACGTCCCGAGGGGCGCAATTATAAGAACTTCTTACTCCTCGCCCCGGCGACGCGGCTTCCTGGGTCGGGTGCGTTCCCGCGCAGGCTGTACGTCACCCGGTTGTACGGTTGGCGACGGAGCCGGCGGCTTAGCGCCCGGCGGACAGACCCAGATTTCTATGAAGTCTGCATCGCGATAGCCGCCATTGATGATGACGATGCGGCGGGCATCGACCCCGCGGGCAGTTGTCAGATAATCCATCGAGCGGCGGCCAAGCATGTCTGCCTGTCCGGTGCGGCTGGTCCGGCCGGCGTAGATGATGATGTAAGCCGTCGCGTCCGGCGAGTTCTGCAACTCGATTGCCAGATTATCGAAACGCGCCTTGTCATCGTCGAAAGCCACCGACGGAAATTGATCGAACTGCTTGCACTCAGCCGGCGGCGGCACTTTGCCGACAACCGCGGTGGATGCTTGCGCGTTCTGGCGGCACAAGGCGTCGCCTGATCCGTCGTCGACGACCAGTGTCGCACTCACGCGTTGACTGCCAAGTCCGGTCGAGTCAACCGTGATTGTAGGCGTTCCGCCTCCACTCACGATGCGAGCTCCGCCAGGCGAAACAGTCCAGGTGTAATTCAATGGCGCCGAGCCGCTGTAGGCAACGTCAGCCGTAAACGTAATCAGATCACCGTCATTAACGCTCACTGGCGCTGAAATGTTGACGGGATAGGGGCAAGGAGACTTGTTGACGGTGAACTTCTTCGGATGGTAGTTGAGGTTCACACAAACTTTTCGACCGCGTTCAATGTCAAAGTCGCGCACCCAACGGCCACCGTTCGGCAGCAGGATCTCGATGTTGTGATGTCCGGGCTGGAGCTCGATCACGCGAACTGTCTGTGATGTATCTCCCTGGGCCTGTCCATCGATCCGCAGCGGAAAACCACCGGGATTCGTCGAGATTTCCATCTGTCCGTACTTGACCTTCTTCTTCTTGGCCGCATAGGCGGTGCTCGAAGTAGAGACAAGCGCGAATGTCATGGCGATCAAAATGGTGACCGCCGCTTTAATTAGATTTGAGTTTGGGCGCATGGCAACCAGGAATGTTTTGCGATTCATCGTTAGACCTCCGTCATGGCTGCTGCTTGTTTGTTCGCGCGCATCTTAGCGTAACGCCGGCGCGCACCCGCACTCAAGGCGACGATGCCGCTTCCCAGCAACAATAAAGACGTTGGCTCAGGAACTGGCGGTGTCGGTGTGTTTTCAGGAGGCGGAGGAGTCTTGTGATGATGGCTGCAAATGCCGGTCACGCAGATGAGCGGAATGAGTGCCAGGAAAGGCCACTTAGGAAATCCGCCGCCAACCGCCGGGATCTCGCCGCAATCGCAGATGGTGCCGTCGACTGAATCCTGCTCGAAGACCTGCACGTCGCTCTGTGGTTGCTGCGCAGCGACTTCCGTTCCGGCCATTAAAGCCGGGGCGACGGCTTGCGTCGCCGGAGCGGCCGACGTGCCTGCCGCCAGCGGATCACCGGCGATCGCCGGGGTCACGCTGGTCGTGGACGCGCTTGATGGAGTCTGCGTTTTGGTGGTCGGGTCCTGCAAGGCAGCGCGCAGCTTAAGCTGCTGCGACTGACCGCCGTTTTGCAGGTCGCCCATCACATTAATCACGTCAACGAACTTGATCGGGCTCGCTTGCGTCGGTACGGCGACCAACAGCACCAGGCCGATCATCGTTGAAAAAGTTTGGAAAAACCGAGTCCTCATTTGATTAGGAACTCCCTCCTGAAGTCATTCAAAGCAGCAATTCGACTAATGTTCCTGCGTCTCTGGCAGGCACACGCAGATTATTGCCGACACAGCCAGACAGCTTGCTGTGGGCACAAGCCCCTTAAAGACTCTATACGGCTTGTTTTACCTGTTAGGGAAACAGAGCTAATGCGGAGGGTATTCCAGTTTCAGAAAAGCATTTAGCCTGATTATTAGGCCCAAAAAGCGGGCGATACCGAAGCATCACCCGCCCCGTGAGTCGCAAGCTAATCCTGATTCGCCGCGGCCTCTGTGCTACGGTTCTCGTCGTGCAGAACCGCCTTGCGTGAAAGCTTAATCTTATTGCCTTCTTTGCCGATGCACTTCACCATAATCTGCTGGCCTTCCTTCAGTTCATCGCGTACGTCGCGAATGCGGCGATCGGCAATTTCGGAAATGTGAAGCAGACCGTCAGTGCCCGGAAAGATTTCGACAAAAGCTCCGAAATCGACAATGCGGCTAACCGTGCCGACGTAAGTTTGGCCGATTTCCGCTTCCGCGGTCAATCCGCGAATGCGATTGACGGCCGCTTCCGCCGCCGCGCCATCCGCGGTCGCAATCGACACCGTGCCGTCATCTTCCACGTCAATTTTCGCGCCCGTTTCCTCAACCAGGGCCCTAATGACTTTGCCGCCTGGTCCGATCACATCGCGAATCTTGTCGGGATTGATCTTGATTTTGATAATGCGCGGCGCGTGCTCCGAGATTGTTTCGCGCGCGGAGGGCAGCGTTTGGCCCATCACCTCGAGGATGAACAAACGCCCTTTCTTGGCCTGCTCCAGCGCCTCAGCCATAATCTGCGCGTTGACACCGGCGATCTTGATGTCCATCTGCAAAGCGGTGATGCCGTCACGCGTTCCAGTGACTTTAAAATCCATGTCGCCGTAATGATCTTCAGCGCCGGCGATGTCACTCAGGATCGCGTACTTGTTTCCTTCCATGACCAGACCCATCGCAACTCCGGCAACCGGGGCTTTCATCGGGACGCCCGCGTCCATTAAAGCGAGAGTTCCACCGCACACAGTGGCCATTGACGACGAACCGTTTGATTCTGTGATGTCGGAAACGATCCGGATCGTGTAGGGGAACTGCGTGTCGTCAGGCAGCGCGCCCTCGAGCGCTCGTCGAGCGAGCGCGCCGTGTCCGATCTCACGACGAGAAGAAGAACCAAACCTGCCGACCTCGCCAACCGAATACTGCGGGAAGTTATAGTGCAGCAGGAACTTCCGTTTGACCTCGCCCTTTTCCAGATCGTCCATGAACTGCTCGTCCTCTTTGGTGCCCAGGGTCGCGGTTACTAAGGCCTGGGTCTCGCCGCGGGTGAACAAAGCCGAGCCGTGGGTTCGCGGCAACCAACCAACCTGGCAGTCTATCGCGCGAATTTCCGAGAACCGACGGCCATCGGGACGGCGGCGATGATTCAAAATATCGTCACGGAAAATCTTTTCCTTTAAATGATCAAACGATTTCTTCGCCATCAGGCGTTGCTCGGGCTGATCCGCCGGATAGCCTTCAACAACTTCCTTCTTCAAAGCATCGACAGCGGCGTAGCTGGCGCGCTTTTCCTGCCCCGTGGTATCCAGCGCGGCCCTTAATCGTTCGGCATAGTTGCGTTCAATCTCGCCGATCATCTCTTCGTTTAGCGCGGCTGGCTCTATCGGGCGCTTCTCGATCTCCAGCGCCTTGTATAGTTCCTTTTGCCAACGGCAGAGCCGGTTGATTTCCTTATGGGCGAGCATCAGCGCCTCAACCATAATGGCTTCGGTGACTTCCTGGGCACCGGCTTCGACCATGACGATGGCTTCTTCGGTCCCGGCGACAATCAGGTTCAGGCGCGAGTCCCGAATCTCGTCATAAGTTGGATTCACGACATAACGTCCTTCGATCAAGCCAATGCGCACGCCGGCGATTGGAGTCGAAAACGGAATGTCCGAGAGGTATAGCGCGCACGAGGCTCCGGTGATCGCGACTACGTCCGGGTTGTTATCCGGATCAGCCGAAACCACGGTAGCTATCACCTGCGTTTCATTTCGGTAACCTTCAGTGAACAACGGCCGGCACGGACGATCGATCATCCGGCTGGTCAAGACTTCCTTTTCGTTTGGTCTTCCTTCCCGGCGAAAATAATTTCCCGGAATCCGCCCCGCTGCATAATTTGCTTCACGGTATTCAACCGTGAGCGGAAAAAAGTCTATGCCTTCGCGCGGTGTTGGCGCCCCGACGGCGGCGCACAAAACCATGGTATCCCCGTAACGGATCACACATGATCCGTCCGCTTGTTTGGCGACCCGGCCGACTTCTACGGTCAGGTCGCGGTCACCAACTCTGATTGATTCTTTCAAATACTTCTTAACTGTCATCTCAGTTCGTCTCCTTTTGACGATCCGGCGTGAAGCGCCGGTACGCAGCGTCTCATCCGCTGCGATTATTTTGGAGTGCAGCGACTTGTCGCCGCTTTCAAAAGCGCTGACAAAAGTCAGCGCACTCCACATAAAAAAGAAGGCGGCAGAGCCTAGCGTGAAGCTCTTGCCGCCTTCTAATTTTCAGGCAGCCCGCGTTGTCTTGTGTCCTGTATCGCCGTCACGTTCGGCTCGGATCAAGCTCTTCGATAACGCGTGCCTTGTCAGAGAGAGTCGAAGATTCCCTGGTCGAATAATTTTGCTATCGCCGCAATCCAAGTTTGCCTACAACTTCATGGTAACGCTGGATGTCGGTTTTCTTTAAATAATCAAGCAAACTGCGTCGCTGCGAAACCATTTTTAGCAGCCCTCGCCGCGAATGGTTGTCCTTCTTGTGAGTTTTGAAATGCTCTGTTAATTCGTTGATTCGCTGGCTCAACAGCGCGATTTGAACCGGGGGCGACCCGGTGTCTGAATCGTGTGCTCGAAAGTCCGTAACGATTTTTTCTTTTGCTTCTCTTGCTAATGCCACCGCTAAAAATGGCCCTCCCCGACCGCAGTAAGGCTGTGGAATACAGCAACAAACCGCAAAAAGTTGAATTACGCACGTGAAGTTAACATTTCGCTCACGCGACTGTCCAGCCGGGGGGAAGGGCCGTGCCCCGATTGGGTTTGTCTGTTAACATCTGCGGTTTCCTGGCGGGGGGAGGCGCCAAAAATGGCTAAAGATAATTCGAGAATCGTAATTATAGGCGGAGGCTTTGGCGGGTTGTTCGCTGCGCTTGATCTTGCAGGCGCCGGCAATATTACGCTCGTCAATGAGGAAGATTACTTCCTTTTCCGTCCGATGCTTTATGAGTATTTGAGCGGCGAGGTGGAAGCCTGGCACATCGCGCCCGATTGCAAGGAACTCCTTGATAATCAAACAAAGTTCATCCGCGGCCGCGTCACCAGCATCGATGCTGATACGCGAACGGTCACTCTCGCCGGGCAGAAAGACCTGGTCTACGATGTTCTTGTTTTTTCACCGGGGGCGATAACGAATTACGCGGGCGTCGAAGGAGCCGAGAAATTCACGCTGCCCTTTCGCACGCTGGACGACGCCAATCACTTGCGGCGCCGGATGACGGAGGCCCTCGATCACGTTCAGCCGGATTCGGCCCCGCAGGACACCCGCAGCGCCCTCACTTTTGCCGTTGTGGGCGGCGGCGCCAGTGGCGTCGAATTATCGACCAAGATGGCCGCGCTGCTTCGCGACGCCGTGAAGCGGCGTGCGCTGCACGGCGAGCCGCGGATATTGATTATTGAAATGGCCGATCGACTCGTGCCCGGCATGGGGGAAGAGATGCGGAAGTTCGTCGAAGCCGCCCTGGAGGAAATGCGCGTTGAAGCGCATACCGAGACACGCGTTGTCCGCGTCACCGGCAATACCATCACACTCGAACACAAAAACAAGCAGCTGGAGATAAAGACCGCGGGCGTGGTTTGGGTCGCCGGAGTGCGCCCGAATCCAATAAGTGATTCGCTGGCGGTCGAAAGAGATCGGCGCGGCTTGATCGTCGTCGAGCCCACGCTGCAGGTTCGCAGCCATCCGAACGTTTTCGCGCTGGGCGACGCGGCCTTTTATCGTGATGTGGCGCCCACGCTGGCGGGCACAGCTCAGTTGGCGTTGCAGGAGTCACATCTTTGCGCGCGGAACGTGCGCGCATTCATCGAAGGCGGCGAACTGAAATCGAAGCATTTCGTGGAGCTGGGAGAGGCGGTCAGCCTGGGAACCGAACATGCGGCAGTGCTATCGGCGGGCAAGGTTATGGGTGGCCCGCTCGCGCGTCAGGCGCGTTTTGCGATGTACACGGCGCGACTGCCCACGTGGCATCACCGGCTGCGGGTCGGCGCCAGCTGGTTCTTTGAAGGCACGGCGCCGCGACCGTTACAGCCGCTGGGATTTTGAAGTTTGGGGGGGGCACTCCTCTTTCTTTGCGTTCCTCTGCGTCTTTGCCTGAACCGATATCCCTCCCATGACTGAAAACGAAGCAGCAAAACAAATTGTTGACGTTTCAAGATTCACACCGCCTACGTTTCGGGTTTGCTCGAATCTGTTTATGAGACGATCATGGCTTGTGAGGTACAAGCGCGGGCTCAAGGCGACTCGTCAACAGGCAATTTTTCTAGTTCATGAGTCGATACGAATGAACGTTGGTTGGTGCTGATCGTCGAGTCCAAAGGCGTGGTAGAAGTAAAATCCATTGAATTGAATGCGGCGGTAGATAAGAAGCAGCTGTTAACTTACCTTAGATTGACGGACAAAAAACTCGGGCTGCTGATTAATTTCAACGTAGATCTCATCGAACGGAATTACGCGAATCGTCTTATGCTAAGACGCAAAGGGACGCGCAAAGCAAATACATTTTCTTGATTGCTAATACACTAGTGAAAGAATCCCAGAATCCCGAAAGCATTGGGTCGGCACCTCCGCTCGGCGATATGTCGGCTGAAGAATTTCGGCGCTACGGACATCAACTCATCGATTGGATCGCGAATTACTTCGAAAATATCGAAGATCTGCCAGTGCTCGCACAGATCGAGCCGGGCGAGCTCAAAGCGCAACTGCCCTCATCTCCGCCTGAACAAGGCGAATCAATGCAAACGATTCTGGCTGACGTTGATCGCTTAATCGTGCCCGCTTTGACGCATTGGAGTCATCCTTCGTTCTTCGCTTACTTCGCCACGTCAACATCGGCGCCCGGAATTTTCGGTGAGCTGCTCAGCGCCGCTTTCGACGTCAAGTCGATGTTATGGCGAACATCTCCGGCTTCAACTGAATTGGAAGAAGTCACCCTCGATTGGTTGCGGCAGATGATTGGTTTGGACGCTGGTATGAGTGGTTTTATCTATGACACGGCTTCCGTCTCAAGCATGCACGCAATCGCGGCCGCGCGCGAAGGGGTCGAATTGCGCACTCGCGAAGAGGGGATGAGCGGGAGAAAAGATCTCCCGCTGCTGCGCGTTTATGCCTCCGAGCAATCCCACTCATCAATTGACAAGGGAATCATCACCCTCGGGTTAGGCCAGCGATCTTTGCGAAAGATTCCGGCCGATGCTCAATTCCGCATGGATGCGAAAGCACTCGCCGGCGCCATCGCGGAAGATAAGCGCACTGGCGTCCTGCCCTTTTGTGTAGTTGCCACTGTGGGAACGACTTCGACTTCCAGCATCGATCCCGTTCCGGCGATCGTCGAGATCTGCGAAGAGCATTCACTTTGGCTACACGTGGATGCGGCTTACGGAGGGTCCGCCGCCATCGTTCCGGAGATGCGTGATGTGCTGGCTGGTTGCGAGGCAGCGGACTCGCTGGTGCTCAATCCGCACAAATGGCTGTTTACGCCATTCGATCTATCGGTTCTTTATTGCCGGCATCTCGATCTGCTGCGCCGCGCATTTTCGCTGGTGCCCGAATACTTGCGGACGCCTGAACAGGAAAACGTCCGCAGCGGATCTGATTACGGGGTCCAGCTCGGCCGCCGTTTTCGGGCGCTGAAGCTTTGGATGATCATTCGTTACTTTGGTCATAACGGTTTGGCGGCGCGGATTAGCGAGCATTGTCGTTTGGCGGAAAAATTCGTTTCATGGGTTGAGGCAGCGGATAAATGGGAACTCATGGCGCCGGCGCCCCTCGCCCTGGTTTGCTTTCGCGCTTGTCCGGCGATTAAAGACGAACCTGAAGAAGTTCGCGGGAAACGGTTGAATGCTCTCAATGAGGCGATTATGCACGG
Organism: Pyrinomonadaceae bacterium; assembly: GCA_046262835.1. Lineage (GTDB taxonomy): Bacteria > Acidobacteriota > Blastocatellia > Pyrinomonadales > Pyrinomonadaceae > UBA11740. The sequence goes on along the minus strand of JBHELZ010000004.1, from coordinate 81,308 downwards.
CGTCAATGCGACGGGAGAAGCGCTTTTGTCGCATACAAAATTGCATGACCAGCTCACGCTCCGGCTTTCAATCGGCAATATCCGCACGACTGAAAAGCACGTGAAGCGGGTGTGGGAACTCTTGAATGATCAGTTGAAAAAACTTTCGTGAATTACTGATGGCGGCGGTTCTGTAGGAGCGCGCTGCAGTGTGCCTGTCGCTCATCGCTTAGAGTTTGAGGGTTTCCAATCGCCTGGGCTGAGCCTCAAATGAAATAAAGAGTTAAAACCTTTCGGAGCGCCATGGCTTTCGGCCATGAGCGGCGGCCAAGCCGCAAAGTCCTGGGTGCTGTATGAAAACTGATTCGAAGTCCATGCGGATTACGCCGGCCGCTGCACTCATATTTGTTTTTTTCGCCTTACTGGCAACCGCGCACGCACAACCGCGACGTTTAACGCCGGCCGACATTCTGCGCGTTGCAACTGTCAGCGACGCACGAATTTCGCCAACGGGGGAATGGATCGTTTATTCGGTCTCTACCTTCGAGGGCGATCAAACGATCAGCACTCTCTGGCTCGTTCGCATTGGTGAGCGGTTAGCCGGTGTTCCGCCGACCAGCCGCCAGCCGGAACCGCGCCGCAACTGGGAAACGCTGCGCTATGCGGCCCGTCCGTTGTTGCCGCCGGCATGGAATGCCAGCAATCCTCAGTGGTCGCCCGATGGTAAGAACATCGCGTTTCTGGCCACGCACGAAGGGCAACGTGGCATCTGGATCACCGCGCCGGCGCGCGCCGCCCCGCGTTTTATTACTGCAATCCGCGAAACGAATTTTTTCATCACTTATGCGGGACAGCCGTTCGTCTGGTCTCCGGATTCGCGAATGATCGCCTTCATTTCGGCCAGCGAAGAAGAAACCGGCGGGGACGGTGATCCCCGCGTTATCGACCGCATCCAGTACAAGTCCCGCACCTCGATTTCAGATCGTTTGCGCACGCATGTTTGGATCACCGATGTTGAGGCGCCGTTGCCGCGGCAACTTACCTCGGGCATGTTCTACGATCATGCCCTTAGCTTTAGTCCGCGCGGAGACGAAATCGTGTTTCTCTCGAATCATGAGCCGGACCCCGATGCGAACAACAACTCAGATATTTTTGCTGTGAACTTACAGGGTCAGGTTCGCCGGATTACCGCGACGACGGGTTGCGAGTATGAACCGGCATGGTCGCCCGACGGAAAATGGATAGCCTACGTTGCCACAAAACGTGAAGTCACCACGATCGACAGTGTCGCTGAGGATACGCACGTTTGGATTACATCAGCGAGCGGCGACACGCGTCGCGAGCTTACCGCGTCACAAGATCGCCGGGCGCGAAACCCCCGTTGGCGAGCGGACAGCCGCGCAATTTATTTTTCGGGCAGTGATCATGGCCAGACGCTGGCCTTCGAAGCAGATCTTCAGACTGAAAAAATTCGACCATTGTTTGGCGCGATCGATGAAGTCAAAAGCCGCGAGACTGCCGGCGAGTTCAAAGGCTCACTTGATTCAACCGCGCCGACAGCTCTCGATCAGCATCTTCAGGTGACTTCGTTCAGCGTCTCCGAAACCATCGAAACCTTCGAAGCAACGCCGCCCCGGGTCCTGGTGCGCGACCCGGTCGTCGCTGCCGTCATTAGTGATGCTACGCATCCAGCTGAACTTTGGCTGGTGCGAGGCGGGTGGGTGGCGCGCATTTCGAACCACAACGATAACTTTCGCCGGGGCGCCGCCCTGATTGAACCCGAAGAATTTCGGTTTAGAAGTTTCGATGGCAGCGAGGTTCAAGGCTGGTTGATGAAGCCGTCCGGTTGGCGTGAAGATCGGAAGTACCCGATGGTCCTCAGCATTCACGGAGGGCCGCACGGAATGTACGGTTACGCGTTCAACTCATCGTTTCAAGTGTTCGTCGCGCGCGGCTATGCCGTGCTTTACCTGAACCCGCGTGGTTCGAGCGGCTATGGGCAAAAGTTTTCGGACGGCACAATCAACGAATGGGGCGGCGGCGATTATCGCGACTTAATGGCTGGCGTCGATGAAGCCCTGAGGCGGTATTCATGGATCGACCAGTATCGCCTGGGCGTCACGGGTGGAAGTTACGGCGGATTTATGACCAACTGGATCATTACGCAAACCCCGCGGTTCAAAGCGGCCGTGTCAGTCGCCAGTGTCAGCAATCTGATCAGTTTTTATTCGACCTCGCTTTATCAGGATTTAATGCACGCCGAGTTTGGTGGCTTCCCGTGGGACAATTACGATTTGCTCTGGCAGTGGTCACCGCTTCGTTACGCGCGGCAGGTGCAAACGCCAACAATTTTCATTCACGGCGAACAGGACAATGACGTTCCGATCAGCCAGGCCGAAGAAATGTATATGGCCCTGCGACGGCGAGGGATTGATAGTGTCTTTGTGCGATATCCGCGGGAAGGTCATGGCTTTCACGAGCCGAAGCATCGTGTGGACGCACTTGAGAGGACGCTTGACTGGTTTGATAAATATTTGAAGTGAACACGTATCAACAACTCATTTAGAAAACTGTCCGCCCAATGATGAGCGCCGCACACATGCGGGCGCTAATCAGCGCGAGGAGAAATGGTTACTCACATAGTAGTTTGGAAATATCGCGCCGATATTCCGCCAGCCGTGCGCGAAGAACACCAGGCGCAACTGCGCTCGTTGAGAAATATCGTCCCCGGAATAGCCAGCCTGAGCGTCGGTTTCGACTTTTTAAGGGCGCCCAATTCTTATGACATCGGATTGTCGGCCGTCTTCGCAGATCGCTCGGTTCTGGACGCGTACACCGTTCACCCCCAACACGTAAAGGCCGTCGAGTTTGGTCGCCAGATCGTTCAGACAATGGCCAAGGCCGATTTCGAAGCGTGAGCGACGTCCGCAGACCGACGCGGAGTTTCGGCGGGGCTCACCAATCGGGTTGAGACCACGCGTTTGGATGCCCCGGTACAACTCCTTATGAAACGCAAGATTCTGATCGTAATTTTGGGGCTAATTGTTTTGTCCCAGATTCCTTTCGCTTACCGGCGCTATCGCCTGCGCCGCCTACGCAACACAATTCAGCAACTCGCCGCCCAGCGAATAACGCCTATTTCGGAAACTGAATACATTGATTATAAAGGTGTCATTCATGTTCACTCGTTCCTGGGTGGCCACAGCACGGGAACGTTCGCGGAATTGATCGCGGCCGCGAAAGTGAACCAACTCGATTTTGTGATCATGACTGAACATGCGCGGGCAGAGTACGACACCTCCGCGATGACGCTTAATGGAATACATGCCGGGGTGCTGTTCATAAACGGGAACGAGGTGGTGAGTGCGAATGGCGATCGCCTGCTTCTGATTCCGGGAATCTCTAACAGCGGGCCGATGAACCTTCAGTCAACCCAACAAATTATCGAGCAACAAAAGTTGAACGGCGGCGTAGCGATTGCTGCTTATCCAGCGGAATCAGAAACCTGGAAATCGGCGGCGATTGACGGCGTCGAGGTTTACAACCTGTTCACGAACGCGCGACAAATCAAGCCCCTGGTCATGTTCTTTGATGGTTTGTGGTCTTATGGAAGTTATGCGGACGTAATGTTCGCGAACTTTTTTCAGCGTCCCGATGAAAATCTCAGGGCATGGGACGAAACCATCTCCGCGACGAAGCGGAAGCTGGTAGCGACAGCCGGCAATGATGCGCACTCAAACGTTGGGGTGAGCGTTAACGATTCTTCCGGCAAGCAATTGATTGGACTGAAACTCGATCCATACGAGCGCAGCTTTCGCACGGTTCGTACTCACGTCCTGATCAAGAGAGGGAGCAACCTGACGCCGGAATCACTTTTGGCGGCCTTGTCTCAGGGTCACTGTTACATATCGTTCGATTCGTTCGCTGAGGCTTCAGGGTTCAGCTTCTCTGCCAAAAACTCTGACACCATCATGGGAGATGAAATCTCAGCGAGCAGTGGCTCGCAATTAGTCGTGCAGGTCCCACTGCCCGCTCGTATCCTCATGATCAGAGACGGAAACGTTTTCGCGCAAAGGCAGGGAACCACCTCAGAGTTTTCTGCGACTGGCCCCGGGGTCTATCGGGTCGAGGTTTATCTCGATAATTTGTCCGCGCCAGCCACGGGAAAGCCCTGGATCATCTCCAATCCCATCTATCTGAGATAATCAGGCGAAAAACCGCAAATTCAATTGAAGTGGCGCGAAGCCCTGTGTTAATCTGTGTTTGGCTTGGTTTTGCCTCCCCGGTGTCCCGTCTCACGTCCCAAATAATGGCAACAAGGGTCAATCAGTTCGAACTTGACTGGTGGGTAATCCAGAAACGCGCGGTGTACGTCGCGTTGCTCGTGCTTGTATTGTGCGTCATGGCGGCGGGCGGCGCGCTGTACGTTTGGAAATACGGCAATCCTTTAAAGAACGCGGTGCTGAAATCTGACGCGCCGGCCGGCGCTCGCTTTATGTCTTTCGAAGGCGACGTGCGCGTGATTCGGTCGGCGACTCGGCAAGTCGTGGCCGCCAACAATGACATTCAACTTTACCCCGGCGATACGGTCCAAACTCAAGCGGATGGCCGCGCGCGAATTAGTATGGCCGACGGTTCAACCGTGGTGGTGCGACCTAACAGCACGATCATTATTCGGGATAATGAAAGTGCCGAAAATGGGAAACGCTCAAGCGTCCACGTCGTCGTTGACAGCGGACAAATGCAGGTTCGGACGTCTGAACAAAGTGAAGACAACAAGAATGTGATCGAAACGCCGAAGACTCAGAATCAAATCGGGGGACAGACGGCGGCGAGTTTCGGAGTTGCTCCCGAAGGAACTGAGGAGATCCGCGTTAACAGCGGCGCCGTGCAGAGCGCCAATCGCCTAGGTGAAAAACAGACGCTGCAGGGCGGCGAATATGCTTCAGTAAATCAGGCAGGCGCGATTTCAAAGCCGCAACGGCTGCTCGAAGTTCCACAGCCAGTGCAACCACATGATATGGAAAAAATCGCTAGTAGCGGCAGCGGTTCAGCGACGGTACCGCTGCGTTGGCAGAAGCCACAATCAGGCGCAGCCGCGTTTTACCGAATCGAAGTAGCGACGTCCCCTTTCTTTGTCGCCGAAGGAAAAGTTATTGAACGCGATCAGATATCAGCGACCCAATTCAACGCGACAGACCTGCGCCCGGGTTCCTACTTTTGGAGGGTCAGGGCCACATCCGCTTCCGCACAAACGAGTGACTGGAGTGAGCCGCTCAAGTTCTTTGTCACTTCATCAGGCGCCGGTGTGTCCGCCGTTTCAGTGTCCAATTTGGTCGCGGTCCATCTGGGCGGAAACATCTACCTGATCCGCGGCAGCGCCTCGTCGGGCGTGGCCATACGCGTCTCCGGGCGAGAAACATTAACCTCGAGCGATGGAAGTTTTCAGTTGCAGATCACCGCGCCCAGCAACGCGCGCGAGGTGATCGTGCAGGCGTCGGATTCACAAGGCAATACAAGCAATTATAGAATCGCCCTTAGCAGAACCAGTTAGACGGAAAAGCAGCTGAACGGCGGCCCCGGCCACCGAAATCGTCAGAACACATCAGGACGAAGTGCCGGATGATGAAAAGCGTCATAGCGATCTCAGATGAACCGGCCGAAGTATCATCTGAATTAATATCGATTCTTCAGAATGCGGGGATAGCGGTGTGGACCCGCCGGCTGAATTCGTCCGAGATTGATAGCGAGCCCACGAATAACGATCCAACCACGGTTGTGGCCGTTGTCTATGAAGTTCCACTGGGTCTATCAGGTCAAAGTCTGCGTCAGGTAACGCGGGCTGCGCGCGCCCTCTGGCCCTCTATTCCGTTAATTGCTTGTATCACCCCCGGCCTCCATCGATGGAACGCGTTAGGCCAGGCGGTTATGCGCGCCAGCTTTAGCGCTATTGCCGACAGTGCCGCTCAATTGCCGGCGGTATTACGAGAGGTTGAAGAGCGTTCAGAGTCGGGCGACCTTCCGCGACCGTTTAAACGATTACCTGAGCAGCCTACTTTTGCGCTCCCCGGTTCGCTGGGGAATCAACAGTTGCGGGGGGCGTTCACTTTGATTGCGTCGCTTCATGGCGCCACGTGTCAGGACGAGGCCGCATCGTTTGCAATTAGCGGTCTGGGCCGCCTGGTTAGTGCGCACCGCTGGGCCATTTACGTCGCGCGACCGAATCGGGCCGATCCTGTGAGGCTTACCTCCGTCTTGGCCAGAGAGTTTTTGCCTGGTAATTGTTTATCGTTCGATCGCGAATGGGAGCGAGAGCTGCTTGAGAGCGCAGTTTTGGCTGATGCCCTGGCAGGCAAAACAGCACAAGAAGCGGCGGCGCGAATGACCGCAGTCAGGCGGTCCGAAAAAGGGGTTAGAACGGTGGCGGTCCCGCTTTTCAGCGGGGACCGGGTCATTGGGGTAGTAGAAGGATCACGCCGCGGCCCGAATTCGCGAGCATTCTCGCGAGCCGACGTCGCTATGTTGACCGCGGTTACGCCGGCAATCGCCATGGCCCTGGCGAATTCCGTACGTATCGCGGAGGCGGAACGTTTGTCTTCGACGGACGAACTCACTCGACTTCACAACGCGCGTTACCTGCGTCAGTTTCTGGTAAACGAAATCAAACGCGCCCGGCGATATCGCACGAAAGTGTCGGCCCTGTTTCTTGATCTCGATGATTTCAAACACGTCAACGACCTGCATGGCCATCTTGTAGGATCGCATTGTTTGATGGAGATTGCGGCATTGTTGTTGCCGTCAGTCCGGGACACTGACTGCCTGGTTCGCTATGGCGGGGACGAGTTCGTCGTCATTTTACCAGAGGCGGGCGCCGAAGATGCTGCGCTCGTAGCGCATCGAATTCGAGCCAAAATCGAAGGGCACCGTTTCACCGGTGGACGTCGTTTGCGAATCTCCTTTACGGCCAGTATTGGAGTTGCGGTCTTTCCCGACAATGCGCCGTCGCCTCGTCAACTTATCTCGTGCGCGGATCAGGCGATGTACGCCGCGAAAGCGGCAAACAAGAATTGTATTCGGCTTGCGGCAACGTCGGATCCCGTTCAAGCAGGCGCGGAGTTACGCGGTCTGACACAGAGCGACAACCAATTTCAAAGAATTCCCGACGACAGGTTAATTTCGTGATAGCGTTACGAATCGAATCGTTGTATCTTTATCTGTTCGGTTCTCGGTGAGTTGTTTCATTAATTTGCCAGGTCGCTCGCGCTCTTCGGGTACTCCGATTGACCACTCACCTCTTCTCAAAACTCATTTTTCCGTCAGGGAAACCGGTTTGACATGGCCCTAAAATCTATCTTTAGTCTATTTTCGAGCGATCTAGCCATCGACCTCGGAACCGCTAATACACTCGTCTATGCAAAAGGCCGCGGCATAGTAGTGTCGGAACCTTCGATCGTTGCCATTAATAAGGTGACTAACGCCGTTGAGGCGGTCGGGCGCGACGCGAAAGAGATGTTGGGTCGTACGCCCGGCAACATCGTCGCTATCCGTCCCATGAAAGATGGCGTGATCGCGAACTTTGAAGTGACTGAAAAGATGTTGCAGCACTTCATACGTAAAGCGCACAACGGCAAGACGTGGGTCAGTCCGCGCGTGGTCATCGGCATCCCGTCGGAGATTACCCAGGTCGAACGACGCGCGGTCGAGGACTCCGCCTATCGCGCAAAGGCTTCAGAAGTCTATTTGGTCGAGGAAGCAATGGCCGCCGCGATTGGGGCCGGACTTCCGATAACCGAACCCCACGGCAATATGGTTGTCGACATTGGCGGCGGCACAACCGACATTGCAGTGATCAGTTTGAGCGGTATTGTCTATTCGCGTTCCGTGCGTGTCGCCGGCAACGAAATGGACGAAGCGATCACGCAATACATCAAGCGCAAATACAATCTGCTGATCGGCGAGCGCACCGCTGAAGCGATTAAGATTGAACTCGGTTCGGCGTTTCCTTTGGATGAAGAGCTGTCTTTTGAAGTCCGCGGCCGCAACTTGATCGAGGGGATACCAAAAACAATCACGATTACGGATGAAGAGATTCGCGAAGCGCTGGCCGACTCAGTATCGACAATTATTAACGCAGTGCGCGTCGCCCTGGAGCGAACCCCGCCCGAGCTTTCCGCGGACATCGTTGAACGCGGGATTGTCCTGACCGGAGGCGGAGCACTTTTAAAGAACCTGGACAAACGTTTGTCGATCGAAACCGGTCTTCCCGTCTCACTCGCGGAAGATCCGCTCGCTTCCGTCGTACTGGGCACGGGCAAGATGCTTTCAGACTTCGATTTACTAAAGCGCGTGAAGTGGGACAACAGTTTGACGACAGGTACGTAAGTAAGGAAGGTTCGGAAGTCAGTGATTCGAATGTCGGCCACTCACAGGAAGACCTCGACCACCCTTTAGTTTTCGATGGCGGCAACTCGCACCCAACAAGAAATTCGCCAACGGGCGCCCTGGTGGTTGTTTGCGTTGCTCGCGCTTAATTTCGGCCTCATGACCTATGACGCCCGCGATGCCGATACCAAGCAGCGAAAGATCCGCTCGATTGCGCAACTGATTATGTACCCATTGCAACGCGGGACTTCAGGCGGCGCGAACTGGTTTGGAGGTTTGTTCGGGAACATTGGCGAGCTGCGTCATGCTTCGACCGAAAACCAACAGCTACGAAAACAGGTTGCCGACATGCAGGCCGAGTTGCGCGAAACTCGTGAACGCGCCGCCGAGGCAGGACGGCTCGAGCGACTGCTCAACCTGACTGAAACCAGCCAGTACAAATCCATCGCCGCGCACGTCATCGCTCGTGATCCCTCGATGTGGTTTGACGGTATTACCATTGATAAGGGGCGGTGGGCCGGCGTCGAGGTGAATATGCCCGTCGTTACCGCCGGCGGCATCGTCGGCAGAGTTGTGTCGATCAGTCCGTTAAGCTCGCAGGTCATGCTGGTGACCGATGAAAGATCAGGGGCTGGCGCCGTGGTCGGACAACTTAATCAATCCACGGCGATGGGATCTGTAAAGGGCCTGGGCGAAATTGGACTGCTGGAGATGCGTTATGTTTCGGGCCTGGAAAAAGTGCAAAACGGCGACATGGTAATAACGACCGGACAGGACGGTATCTATCCGGCGGGTTACAATGTAGGCGAAGTGATTGAAGTCAAACCCGGATCAGCAACCCAGGCATTAGTAATTCGCATTCGGCCCAGCGCGGGATTAGAACGAGTGAAAGAAGTTGCCGTCCTCACCTATCGCGCCCCCCAGCGCGCTGAACCTGATCAAACTCTCCCGAACCTGGAAAAGAAAACCAGTAAGCAGTAGGCAGCGCGGCAAAAAGCACTGAGCAGTGAGCGGTGAACAGTAAATACCTTCAATCGTTTACTTTGGAGATTGTTTGCATTGCTATTCCGGCACGCTTAGTTTTGCTGTCCACCGCTTATCGCTCACGGTGGGCTGATCGATCATGCGCCAACTGACAGTCGCGATATTTCTAATCGTGGCGGTTGCTCTACAGTCAGCCTTGCGCGCTGTATGGCAGCCGCTCGGGTTTATAGACCTCGCGCTTGTCCTGGTGGTTTATTTTGCATTGCAGCGCGAACCCTTGTTTGCCTTGATCACCGGCGCCGCTGCCGGTCTGGCCCTCGACCTGATAAGTGGCCCGCCGGCGCTGTTGGGCGCGGGTGGTTTTGCGAAAGTACTGACAGCTTATGCGGTTTACTTTTTTGCTTCGCGGGTAATGCTGGATACGACATTGCTGCGCATTCCGGTTCTGGTGTGCGCCAGTCTGATTGACAACCTTATTTACGTGGGAATGCATCGATTGCTTGGACAACGTCCACCGATGCCATTTGTGCAGTCGCTTTCATACAAAATGATAGCGACTACGGTCGCGGGCACGATGTTGCTTTATTTTTGGGACTCTTATTTCAGCAGTAAAGCAAGACAGCGCCGCCAGTTCACAGTAAGACGAAGAGTAGCGCGCCGGCCCTCGGCAGCAGCGAGGAGAAGATGAAATTCGTTGACGATTCACAAAATCTGCGCGTGCGCTTGCGATTAATCCAGGCGCTGGTGTTATTGCTGTTGGGCGTGTTGTGCGTGCGCCTTTACCTGCTGCAAATCGTCAACGGCGCGCATTATGCCGAAGTTGCCGAGAATCAGCGCATCCGCTTGTTGCCCATTCCGGCGCGGCGTGGCGCCGTATTTGATCGTAATGGCAATCAACTGGTCGATTCACGTCCTATCTATAGCGTCATCCTCTCGCGCGAAGTTACCAAGAGTGTCGATTACTCCCTGATTAGACCGCTGTCAGACGGACTGCAACTGGATTCAGAGATTCTGCGGGAACGCTTCGATCAGGTGAAAATACAGCCGGCCTTCGAATCGATCCTGATCAAAGCCGGGGCAACCCAGGCGGACCTGGTGTGGGTAGATGCGCACCAGCTCGAATTTCCCACCCTGCGAATCGAGGAAACACCACAGCGCCGCTATCCCGAGAATGGACTGCTGTGTCACGTTTTGGGCTATGTTGGCGAGATTAGCCCGGACCAGCTTAAGCAACCGGAATTTCGCGAGAAGGGTTACAAACCGGGTGACATCATTGGCCAGGAAGGTTTGGAATCCGTCTATGACGAGTATTTGCGGGGTCGCGACGGCTATCGCAAAGTCATCGTGGATAGCCGCGGACACATTCAAAACGAAGTGGAGCGGGTCGAACCCCAATCGGGTCAGGACATCGTCATCACGATAGATTTGGACCTGCAAAAGGCCGCGGAAGATCAATTGCGAAAGTCACCCCAGGGACGGGGCGTGATCATCTCAATGGATCCCAACAACGGAGAAGTTCTGGCCCTGGCTTCCGCTCCCACCTTTGATCCGAATCTTTTCTCGCAACGGATTACCACGAAAGAGGGCCGCGCCGAATATCAGAAGCTGCTGGCCGATCCCGATCACCCGCTCATCAACCGGGCGATCCAGGGCAAGTATCCCCCGGGCTCGACCTGGAAGCCTTTAATGGCGACGGCCGGGTTGAAGCAGGGAGCGATTTCGATCGACAACTCGAATTTGGTATGTGGCGGCGGCATTACCATCGGCAACAAGTTCACGCGCTGCATGGGTGGGAATCACGGTTCGCCGAACTTGCATATCGCGATCGAGAAATCATGCGATGGATATTTTTACCGGCTGGGCCTGAAGATGAAGTTGGAAGGAATTCAATCGATGGTCGATATGTTCGATCTCGACAAGCGCACCGGCATCGACCTGCCGCATGAAGTCGTCAGCACAACCCCGTCAAAAGAGTTGAAAGCGCGCCTCTACCCGAAGGACCCCGAATGGAAGGACATTGACACAGTTTATTCTTCGTTCGGCCAGGGCGAGGACGTGTTGACCCCGATCGCTTTACTGCGCGCGCACTCTTCGATTGGCATGAAGGGGCGCATGTTGGTGCCGCATCTGTTGAAAGAGGTGCACCCCATCGCTGCCGTGGGGAACGATTCGACGCGTTTCGATTACCGGCCTGAGCGACCGGCGCATACCTTTGAGCGCCGCGAGCCGAAAAATCTGGGCATCCCGACGGACCAAAGCGATGTGGTGGTCCAGGCAATGTGGTCGGTCGTAAACGAAGCCGGCACTGCCACCGGGATCAAGCTGGTGGGGTTCGACATTGCCGGCAAAACGGGCACCGCGCAAGTAGTCAGCCTCGGCAAGGAGGGCAGCGAGCACAAGGACCATTCATGGTTCGTTTCGTACGCGCCGGCATATAAGCCTGAGATTTCGTGTGTAGCTTTGATTGAAAACGCGGGACTCGGGTCGCGGTTTGGAGCGCCCGCCGTCCGGGCGATCTATGACGTCTACTACGCTAAAACGCGGACGACGAAAGACAAGCCCGAGAACAATATCGCTTTGACGGCGCGATGAAATTACTGGCTGTTTACAGATGACTGTTTACGGATTTGCCGCATGGTCGCCGATATTCTACAAAAACGAACGCTGAGGGACTTCGATTGGCTGATTGCCGTTCTGGCAATCGGGATTGTTGGCTTCGGCGCATGGGAAATCCACAACGCGCAACCGACGGAACCCTTTTGGCAGAAGCAACTGATCGGTTTAGGAATCGCGATGGTGGCCATGCTGGCAATCGCTTTTAGCGATTACCGCCGCCTGGTCGAACTGGCGCCCATCCTCTATCTTTTTGGTTTGGCGTTGCTGGTAGTGGTTTTGATTCCCCATGTAGGAATGAAGATCAATGGGCAGCGCTGTTGGATCAAGCTGCCCGTCGCCGGCCAATTTCAACCCTCGGAATTCGTGAAGATTCCGGTCGTGCTGATGCTCGCCAGGTATTTCGGAAAGCACCGCACAGGGTTGTTGACGTGGAAGGAACTTTTTACCGGCTGCGCAATCCTGGGTCTGCCCATCGGATTGATTTTACTGGAGCCTGATGTTGGGCAGGCTATCACGTATCTGCCGCTACTGGCGATTGTTCTGTTTTTGTCTTCAGTGCGGATGTGGGTTGTCGCTGCAGTGCTGATTGCATGTATCGCCGGCGCGCCGTTAGCGTACACGGTCGGCGTGAAAACCGGATTGTTGCACGGGTATAAGCTGGAGCGTATTAACGTCATTCTGGATCCAGAAAATGCCGATAAGCGCGGGTTTGGTTATCACACCTGGCAATCTATGGTGACCGTGGGTGAAGGCGGCTTGACCGGGGCCCGCGGCAGCGAATACTCGCAAAGCAGCTTGAAATTCCTGCCTGAGCCGCACACCGATTTCATTTTTGCGGTCACGGCGGAAACCACCGGCTTTATTGGATGTTTGCTGCTGCTCGCTTCGTACGCATTCCTTTTGACCCGTCTCATTAACGACGCGCGTCGATCGCGCGACCGCACCGGCATGCTGGTGATTATGGCGATCGTCGGCGGCCTTATCTTTCAAATTTTCATAAACGTCGGCATGGCGCTGGGGTTCCTGCCGGTAATCGGAGTGCCCCTGCCACTGATGAGTGCAGGCCTTTCATCGGTGCTGGCCACCTTCATAGCGATCGGATTTGCCATCAGCGTGCAGTTGCGCCGGTTTGTGAATTAAGACAAATACAGGGCCGGGTACCGCGACAGAATTTCCAACAAAATAAAGAGGTGCGGAAGAGAAGTCTCCGCACCTCGAATTCACACCCGCCAGCCGTTTTTGAAATGGCTGAAGCTATCTGTGGCGGCGCGATGACCGAGTCCGGAGCTTTCGGATTTGTCCCCTTAGTTCGGCGATCTCTTTCTGCTGTTCCTTAATCGCGTTGAGCATGGTCCAGATCACCCCGATCAGTGTTAACCAGCATTCCCGAGACCCTGGCGGCAGGGATGTGAGCTATTGCTGAAGGTTCTGGAGGCTCGTTCTTTATCGCGGAAAGCGACCGCGATATTCAGTTGACGAAAGGAAGGCTTTCACCATCTCTGCATTTTCAAAGTTACCGTTGAAGCTGTTGAGTTTTTCCAGCCAGAAGTTGTAACCGGTGAAGTCGACGTCCCGGCCCGAGTTCGGATCGCGTTGCAGATATCCAAAGTACTCACTCAACACAAAGGCCTGGTTGAATTGCTGTTGCGTTAAGCTCGAGTTCTCCGCCACCCGCCGCAAAACGCGAGCACGAGCGGCGACGTCGGACGTATCAGTGGCCCTGCCAAATTCTGAGAGAGCAGCGGAGTAATCAGGGTCGGAGGTTGGGATGCGCGCATTTGCGAAAAGCTGGTCGACGAATTGAGCCGGCGTCATCCTGATTGGGTAAGCGTCTGTAAATCGCGGGCGCTCGACAAACTCGTTCATGAATGCGCGCTTGTTGTTCTCAAGCCTCTGTGGCCATCCGCTCTGCAGCACTACCACACCGTTACCGATCCTCTGCGTATCAGGATTGAATTCGCTCAACCTCAACGGAACGGGCGCGCCCCTCAGGTCGCCGTAAGCGGATTCGTATGCGCGATAGACGAGATATCCAGTCTGCTGGAACTCGATCGAAAGAAAGAAGGCGGCGGATGTGTCGATCCGTTTGGCCGCGCGGCAGCCCTCGTCGGGGCCGCAGGAATCGATGTTGTTGACCCAGAAGTTGAAGCCGGCCTCGTCAGGTTCGCGACCAAGGAAATCGAGATACTGTTGCCGCACAAAGTATTCGGTCGCATCAAGGGGCTGCAAGCCGCCACCATTGGCCGCGGCGATGAACGTCGCTTCAGTATGCGGGCCCAATTGACTGACGATTCTTTGGGCGGGGCTGAAGGCGAAGTTGGATCGGGAGGGCGTCAACACATACAAGCCGTTCGTCTCGACTTCATCAAAGTGATAATTCCCCTGGGTGTCGGTAACCGTCAGGCGATTTTGAGTGCCGTCCATGCGGACCGCCGCACCCTCGACGGGGGCGCCCGTGTTGTCGAGGATCTGCCCGCTGACGATGGCATTAGTTGCCGTGGGTGTCACGGTCTGATTAATCACGAAAATCGAGAATGAGGTCACCTGGGTACAAACCGTCTTATTGGCGAAGTTTGGTGTCGAACCGTGGTCGACAAAGTTGCCACTCTCATCGTGATAAATTTTAAGCGTCGCGAAAACGGCTGAGTTGGTAATCGACGGCAGGTAAAAACAAACCGACACGGGCGAATCATAGAAGGCCGAACTTGGATGCACATCGAACGCCGGACCCGAACCAGACGGCGCTCCGGCGGGAACTGGAACCAGGGTCGAGTCAACAGTGTTCGACGTTACTTCAGGATTCACCGAGTCGCGTTGGGCGAGCGCAGGGATGCAGCCGTTCAACGGAACGCATGGGAAGGTCAAACGAACGTCGTTGATATCAACTCCCACGTTTGCACCGTTCGGCGCCGGTCGAACCTCAGTCTTTTGCCGCTCATACGCACCGATATCAAGTCCGATGCTCCCGTTGTTGTCGCCATCCGCGGGTCTGCCGAGGCCGCGTTGATCGACATTGATGAATAGCGGAGAGTTGAGGACTGAGCTGTCACCCGCATCGACTGCCGGGCTGTTATAGAGTAATCCGTGCGTGAACGTAGGCCCACCGTTATTCATCAGCGCACCCAGTAAAGCCGTCGGCACGCCTACTTGATTATTATTAGTGCCGTTGGTTAGACCGCCGGACCCATTGCCTACGAGGTTGTAGGAACTGGACGAATCGACCGTCCCCCCGACGTTATCGGCGCTGTTGGACGGGCTTGGGCCCTGGTAATTGTCAGCAACGATTGTGTTGTGCAGTAACATGCCGCCGCTCCCCCGAAACACTCCGCCGCCGGTCCCCGAACCGTTGTTGTCGTTGTCTGAACGATTATAAGCAACCGTGACGTTCGTCAGGGTGGCCTGGTTGATAGCGCTATAAAGACCGCCCCCGTTCTCGCTGGCGCGGTTGCCGCTGAGGGTCGTATTGGTAAGCGCGAGAGCGCCGTCGCTGCGAATCGCACCGCCGTTGACGGCCGCATTGGCACTCAAGGTGACGCCATTCAATATTAGTGTCCCGTTGTTCTGAATCGCGCCGCCGTCGCCGCTCGAGCCGTTGCCGCCCGTCAGCGTAAGACTATTGATGGAAGCGGTCCTGCTAATACTCAGCGTAAACAATCGCGTAAGATTATTACCACTGATTGTGACAGAGTTTGCGCTCGGACCATTTATGTTGACGTTGTGGTCGATCGTTATTTGGCTACCCAGCGAAATCGTCGCCGAGCCGACGTTGAAGGTAATGTTGATCGGGCCGCAGTTCGTGAATGCGTTGGCTTCGTCAACTGCTGCCCGCAAGGTGCAGATTCCGTTTCCGGTTGCCGTTTCGCAGGTTCCATCGCCATGAGTGAAATCGCCGGCGTCGCCCGTATTGTTCACGATAAAGCTGGTCGGGCAATCATCGTTAGCGATCGTGCCGGTTGCCGAATTGGGAATACCGACGTTATAGCCGGTGCCCGCGCCGACGGTGAGCGTCACAGTCTCGTCAGGCTCGACAGTACTGTCTGCTGTCGGATCAATCTTGACGTCTGCCGTAGCGCTGCCTGCTGTGAACGTAACTGTTCCGGTCGCGCCGTTGAACGAAACGTTGGGATCGCTAACGACTGTGTAGTCGTTACTGGAGTTTGCAGAACCTCCTGACGAGAAGTTCACGGTTAAAGGCGCGGTGGTGTTACTGCGGGTAAAAGTGTAAACCAGGTTAGGAGTGCCATCTTCGGCTACCCGGGCCGGGGACGGTGAAGTAACCGCGATGCTGACATCGGGAGTGCCGGCCGGCCCCGGAACTGCGAAACACTTCGAGAACTCGGAAGTATTGTTGTTGAAATCTGTAGCGGTCGCAGTAATTACCTGACCGCTGGTAAACGGCGTGCTCGAAACATAGTCGAATGGTCCGCCGGAGTTTGCCGTGGTGGAACCAAGGAATGTCTTGCCTTCACCATTCGTTCCATCGCAGGCGTCGTTGGTAAAGAACTCAACCGTGAATGGCCCAGTCCCGCCGGTGCCATCGAGACTAAAGTTAATCGTCTGCGTGTTTGGATCCGCAGAATTGATCACGGGGAAGTTCTGATAGTGGTTAGGACCGGTCGCGTGGCTGGCCGTATTATTTTGCGTGACGCCGTCAGTACCCAGATTAATGCCCAACCCGACGTTGGAGAAGATGGAATTCTGGCTAATCAGGTTATTGAAATCACCGTTGCTGCTCACCCGAACGCCGTCTTCCCCATTGCCTGCGATTATGTTTCCGGCTGAGTTGTTTTCAAGCGTTTGGGGCGAAACAGATTTGCGGCGTGCGGCGGTCGCACGGGGACTATGCTTCAATGCCCGAACAGATGAACGCTGTTTCCCCGGCCGCGCACGGTCTACGTTGAAGACAACAGCTGGGCCCGCCCCTATGACGTTGTCACTGGAAGACCTATAGACCTCGACACCGTTTCCGGTATTGCCCATCCCGGCGGCCAGGGCGCCATTCTTGTCAGTGCCGATGAGATTGCTCTGAACGAAATTTGAGCTGGCGTTAAGAATCGCGATGCCATCGTCTGAATTGCCGGAAATCAGATTGGGGAAGAACGCAAAGTCGGGTATTACGCCGATGTTGTTCCCCTGGCAGTTGGTAATCAGAATTCCCTGCGCGTTAGGCAAGGGCGCGAGGCCGTTGCTCTTACTCCCGATCAGGTTACCAATGACGAGGTTGAAATTACTCTGCAGGCGGACGCCGGCCCCAGTGTTCCCCGAGATTAGGTTGTCACCGTCCGGAACTTCACAGCCGATCGTGTTGGAGGTCGAGCCCCCCTGGATAACAACACCATCCTCGGCGTTAGGAAGCGCCAATAGGCCGTCGTGATCGGTGCCGATGTAGTTTCCTTCGACGCTGGTTCCCTGGACGCACTCGCCAGCGTTACTGCCGCCAATATTGATGCCGACATCGCCATTGCCGGAAATCAGATTTCGCAACTCCGGAAACTCGCCGCCAATCTTGTTATTTGAGGCGTCCCTCTGACAGTCGCTGACTATCAGGACGCCCGCTCCGCCGCTCGCGCCGGCCGCTGCGCTGCCTGCTGCGTTGGTGCCGATAAAGTTGCCGGCGATGGTGTTGCCGCTGCTGTTTTTAATGTAAACGCCCGCTGTGTTCCAGTGATTTATGACCAATCCGCGGATGATGGAACCGTCCGAGCTTGATTCGAGATCAAATCCACGGCCGTCAGTTGAGACGCCAGTGCCGTTGACGACAATCAATAATGACGCGTCATCGCCCGCCGTAAGAGTCAAGGTGTTCGGATGGGAACAGGGACCAGTCGGACTTGGCGGGCAAGGTTGTTGGGTGTAACCATCGATGAAAACGGCCCTTATAATCGCGGGCAGGTTCGTGCCCGGAGTGATGGTGCAGATGCCATTCACGTCACATCCGGGATCATTACTCGGAATGCCAAACTCAATCATTGCTTGGCTGGTATTGTTTGCGGCGGTAATTGCCTCGCGCAGAGTACAGCCATCGCCGGTATTAAGGGCGGTGCAAACTCCGTCGCCAGGATCGGCGGTTGTATTGACCACGAACTGTTCGACTTCCAAGGCGCCTACATCGACGTGTGGTCCCTGTGGCCGAGTTACCCCGCGCAGATCGTTTCTGATCCGGAAGCCAATCGATACGCCGCATGCGTCATCCAACACGCAATCATTGCCTTTATCAATTGCCGGACTGCCGGGCAGGGGAATTCCGCCTTGGCTGAGTTTAGGATCCTCAACGTCCACCTGATTGTTAGTGTTGTCCAGTCCGCCCGCGCCGCCCGTACCGATCAGATTAGCTACAGAATTCTCAGTATCAACCTCGCTGCCGCCGATGTCGCTCGGGGTGAAATCTCCTAAAAAGTTAGTGGCCACGATCGTATTCACTAACCTCGCCTCGCCCGCGTTGTTGAAGAGGCCGCCCCCGTCGCCGTCGCCAGTATCGTCGTCATCTGCAGTGTTGCCGACGATCGTAGAGTTGCTGATGTCAACGATACCGATGGTTGATCCATCGGAGTCATCGTTATGAATGCCGCCCCCATTCTTGTGAGCAGAATTGTTGGTGACTAGGGTGTTTGCAAGCGCGAGGAAACCGGTATTGCGAATGCCACCCCCCGCTCTGGATGCCGTGTTAGCGGCGATGATGCAGTTCCTGACTGTCAGACTGCCTTCGTTGTTTATGCCGCCGCCCCGGCTGGCGTGATTTCGGCTGACCGTGCTAAAGAGGAGCGTGAGAACACCATCGTTTCGGATACCGCCGCCGGAATCGTTACCAGCGTCGCCATCAGCGATGGTTAAACCAGAGATCCTAACCGTGAAGGTCGGGTCGATCACAAAGAGCCCGAAACTGGACTGGCCATCGACGGCCAAAGTATCCGAGCCCAGTCCCAGGATGTTGATGTTATGGTGGATTGCCGGCAAGCTGCTGCTCAACGAAATAGTGTAGGGACCGGGCGGCGCGAACACGCCGGAATCGAAATTGATATCAATCGTGCCGCACGACGGCAGCCGGTTCGCTTCTTCAATAGCCGCCCGCAAAGTGCATTGATCGCCCGCCGTTTCCGGGTCAGTGTCGCAGTGGCCATCGCCGGGATTAGTGTCGTCGGTATCTGCGGAACTGTTGACTGTAAAAGTTGACGGGCATGCGTTAACGATAATCGAAACGGTGGCGGTATTACTGTCGTTCGTGCCGTCGTTGGTATGGTAAGTAAAGCTGTCTGATCCGGTATAGCCATTGCTCGGGGTGTAGTCAACAGTTTCGTTGCAGATGCCGAATGAGCAATTCGGTGAGCCGAAATTTGAGAGCGATCCATGGCTGGGGCTCCCGACCAGAAATGTCTGCGCGTCGCCGTCGTCATCTGTCGATGAGAGAGTGATTGTGGTCAACGTGTTCGTGGGTACGAAAACATTGACATTGTTGGCTACCGGCGCGTGATCGTCATTCGTGACCGTCAGCACGGCCGTCAAGGGTGATCCTGGTTCCGCATTAATTTCATTACTTAGAGTCAGATTAACCGTCTCGTCCGGCTCGACGATGTTGTCCGCGTGAATCGTCACGTCGAACGTTTTGCTTACATCACCCGGATTGAAAATCAGATCTCCACTTACATCGTCATAGTCCGAGCCGGCACTCGCCGTTCCGGCGCTGGATGCGTAGTGCACCGACGCCGAAGTATTATTCGTGCCGGCGCGCGTCACGGTAATGGTCGCAGTCGTATTTCCTTCGGCAACGATATAAGTTGGGCTGCTGAATTGAATCGCACTGAAACATTTGCCCGCGTTGCCGGCGTCGGCGATAGCCGCAATTTCCTGGGCTGTCAAAGCGCGATCAAAGTACTCGACCTCATCAATTGTGCCGGAGAAAAACTGTGTGGGGCAGCCGCATCCGTCAAAATTGTTTTGAATGATCGCACCGATCGTTACCGGATCTGCCTCGCCGTCAGTGTTCGTAAGAGTGCCGGTTGAAGTCAGGGTCGCACTTACCTCTATGTTGCCATCGAGGTAAAGGACCATCTGGTGGGGGGCTGACTCCATGTCTCTCAGCAAGGCGACATGATGAAACTGGCCATCCGCTATTATGTGGGTGCCGGTTAGGACCTGATCGAGACCATTTTCGTCGCGAATCTCTCCTTCGAGTTTGTCGTCGTGTACAGAGAGGTCATAGATAGAACTTGCCTGGTTCGCCGGGCAGTTGCCGGCACACTCGTAGTGAGTAATGATTTGCTGAATACCCGTATTCTGCCCCGTCTTGATCCATGCATCAACGGTGAAAGAGCCGGCCTGAGGATAAAGGTTGGCGTTATCCGGAACGCTTACATAAGCGGTGGTTCCATCTAGACTGAATCCCTGACCAACTTTGCCGATCGTATAGGTATTGGCAGTGAATGTGCCGTTATTTGTGGTCAGGGCATCCTTCGCGTTACCGTCCCCTTTCCACCAACTAACCATTCCTGAAGGCGCGGTTGTGCAGGTGCGACACTTGCCGGCGCTGCCTGCGTCAGCGATGGCGCTGATTTCGGATTGCGTCAGCGCGTGGTCGAAGATCTCGGCTTCGTCAATCAAGCCGTCAAAGTTCCGATCAGTGAATCCGTCTTCCTTACCCACGGCAAGGTTTTGCGAAGAAGCTGGGATCGCGATCGTCGCGGGACTGGAAGCAACTTCAACGCCGTTAACATAGGCGCGAATAACCTGGAGGTCATACGTGCAAGCGACATGCGACCACGCATTCAACGGAACCGAACCGCCCACCACGCCGGCAGATCCTGCTATGTTGCAGTGCACAACGCCCGTACTGATGCCATCGCCTACATTGAGGCTGTACTGGGTGGTTCCGACATTGTTTAGGTCTCTGCGAATAACCGCCGGCCCAAGATTCGGGAAACTTGAAGGATTCACCCATGCATCAAGAGTAATACCTGCGGTAGGATTCAGTGCGTTACTTGAAGGCACTATTACCCCGGAATTAGAAGCAGCGACAAACTTGAATGCCTGCCCGACTTTGCCGGGTGCAAACGTCGCGCCGCCTTGCAGCGTACCGTTCTCAAATGCCGGTCCTTGAATGTCATCAGCATTACCGTCGCCCGGCCACCAACTGATCATGGCGCCCGGCGGCGTCGTGCAGGTGCGGCACTTGCCCAGGTAGCTGGCGTTGTAGATGGCCGCGATGTCTGATGAATTAAGTACCGTGTTAAAGACTTCGACTTCGTCGATCAGGCCGGGCCAGTGCTGAATCACTCCGGCGCTTACTGATTGCCACGCGCCAATCGTCAACGGGTTTGTGTTGGGATCAGGAATCAGTGTAGTCGTGGTAGTGCCATCCAATATTCCATTCACATAAAGCTTTAGAGCCGCTCCGTCATAGCTGAGAGCGAGGTGATAGAACTGATTGGCCGACAAGGTAGCGGCCGAAACGACAGTAGAGGTCGCGCCCGCTGCATTAGTGATCCGTCCTTCCGCCTGCCCGCCGCTCAAGACGCGCAAGCCGTAGGCGAGTTCGTTGCCCGTATCGGCGGACAACGTGCTCTTGATAATAATCGCCTCGTCGTTAGTGAATGGTTGAGTGGAATTCACCCATGCATCAATCGTAAATGTTTGCAGATGCAGAACGTTTGCGTCAGGCACATTAACCAGGTCGTCGACGCCGTCGAGACTGAATGATTGACCGACCTTGCCGGATGCAAACGTGGCCCCGCCTTGCAGCGTTCCGTTATTTCCACCCTTGATGTCGTGGGCGTTGCCATCGCCCGGATACCACGCCACCATTCCGGCCGGCTGAGTAGCACATGTCGGGTCAACTCCGATTCCGTGAATCGAAAAATCATAAGGGTTTTCATTCGCATCATCATTCGCAATGCTGACCGTCGCGGTGCGCGATCCGCGAGCGGACGGCGCGAATTCAATGGTGAACTTTGTCTGACCTGTGGGCGCCGGCACCGGAGTAGTCGGTTGCAGCGTGACAACAAAGTCGCTGGCATTGGCACCGCTGATCGAGACTTGCGGCGTGCCAGTTAGGTTGAGCGTGGCTGTTCCCGTATTAAGAATCGTGAACGTGTGACTTAACGAATTGCCGAGACTGACGTTGCCGAACGCCGTGCCATTCGCCGTTTGTGGTGAACTATCACCATCAGTAATTGAGATACCGTTGCCCTGAACGTCTATCTCGGGACTAGCAACTGGGAGGGTCAGCGCCAATGCAACCGGCTCCGTCATGAGGGAAAGCCGGTGCATCACAGCAAATGCGACGCCGGTAAGAATCGAAATCAAAGCTGCCGCGGCAAAGGTGCGACGCGCCACGATCGTTGAGAGTCTGATGGGCGAGTGGGGCATTTCCTGAGATTGTTTCGCGCGCCGACCATACCTTGCCGGTAAGCGAGGGTCGGGCATTAAGGAGCGCTAGCAGGCTGCTGAAAAACTCTTCTGGAGTGCGGCGACTTGTCGCCGCTTTGAAATCTGACTTGAAGCGAACTCTAAAAACATTAGGAAATTCATTTGTGCGACCAAAGCGGCGACAAGTCGCGGCACTTCAAATTGTGGCCTCGCCCTTCTCGGATTGAGTTTTTCAGCAGCCCGCGAGGGTTCCGTTACAGTTAGTAACCTTAAAACGTTTGCGAAGATTAAGGCCGGTTAGCGCCAAAGTCAATGCCAGTGGTGGCGGTAAGAATGATCAGGCGCCATGGTGCATTTGGCGGGCTGGGTGGAGCTATCGTTTCCCCCGATCCAGAGTACGCTATTGCCCCGTTAGAACGTGCGGCGAGCGGTTCATGCTTTCATAAAAGATCGTCAAGCCTCTGCCTTAATTCGCTAAAGTGCCGGAGGCCCTGCAATACTTCCTCTGTTTGTGACCAACACTCAACGATTTTGAGACTGTTACTTGCCACGCGAAGGCCAAAGTTCTCTTATGCCAAAGGCATCTCCGTTTTTCATGTTCGCAACCGGCATCGAGAACAGTTCGCCCACCATCAACGACGGCCGCACCCGAATCGACGAGTTCGACAGGTGTAAGCACTACGAGCGTTGGCAGGAAGACTTTGCGCTGGTTGAAGAGATGGGCATTCGGTTTCTGCGCTACGGCGTGCCGCTCTATCGAACCTATCTCGGTCCGGACAGGTTCGACTGGTCATTCAGCGACGAAGTGTTCCGCGTCCTCCACCAAAAGAACATCGTCCCGATCGCCGACCTGTGCCACTTTGGGGTCCCCGATTGGATTGGCAACTTTCAGAACCCGGATTTCCCTAAACTGTTTTCAGACTACGCCCGGGCGTTCGCCGAGCGTTATCCCTGGGTGCAGCTCTACACTCCCATCAACGAGATGTACATCTGCGCATTGTTCTCGGCGCGTTATGGCTGGTGGAATGAACAAATGTCCGGCGATACCGCGTTTGTGACGGCCCTGAAGCACATCGTGAGGGGGAACGTAATCGCGATGAACTCGATTCTCGACCTCCGGCCCGATGCCATCTTCATTCAAAGCGAATCGACGGAGTATTACCATGCCGACAATCCGAGCGGGATCAAGTCCGCAGAGATTTTGAATGCCGAACGCTTTCTATCTTTGGATCTGAATTACGGCCGCCGCGTCGATTCACAGATGTACGAATACCTTATGGACAATGGCATGACGCGCGCTGAGTACCATTTCTTTCTCGATAACAATCTGAAGCACTACAGCATCATGGGAAACGATTACTACGTTACGAACGAACATCGCGTGGCGGCTAATGGGACGACGCGGCCGTCAGGTGAAGTGTTCGGCTATTACGAAATCACCTGGCAATACTACGACCGGTATAAATTGCCGGTAATGCATACTGAGACAAATTTCAGCGAAGGGCCGAATGGGGACGAAGCGACGAATTGGTTGTGGAAAGAGTGGGCCAATGTTTTGCGCGTTCGCAATGACGGCATTCCGATAGTGGGTTTCACCTGGTACTCGTTGACGGATCAGATCGATTGGGACGTCGCTTTGCGTGAAGAAAACAATCGTGTCAATCCCGTCGGGCTTTACGACATGGATCGCCGGATTCGACCCGTAGGCAGGGCTTACAAGCAATTAATGGAAGATTGGTCTGAGGTTTTGCCGACGCAAAGCGTCTGCCTGCGCGTTCCCGTGGTCATGCCGCAGGAGAGCCACGGTGACTGGACTGTGCAGGAGCCCCAGCAGACCGATAAACGAAGACGGTCAGCATCGACTGCGCCGGCCAACGCCGATGAAGGAAAATAATGATGAGATTCAGTGATCAGGTCGTGGTGGTTACGGGCGGGGCCAGTGGTATCGGCCTGGCGGCCGCGAAAAGGTTTGGCAGCGAAGGTGCGCGCGTCGTCATTGCCGACCTTCATCCGGACAAGGCAGAAGCGGCGGCGAAAGAAGTGCGGGCGGCCGGAGCGCCGGCCGCGATTGGCGTGGCGTGCAACGTGGCGGACGAAGGACAAGTCGAGGCCGCGATAGATCAAACGATCGAAAAGTTTGGACGGCTCGATGTGATCGTAAACAACGCGGGCCTGATGGTGTTTTCTCCGATCGAAACACTGACGACGGATGATTGGCTGGGGGTCCTGCGGGTGGATTTATTGGGGGCTTTCTATTTTACCAAGCAGGCGTTTCTGAAAATGAAAAGTGGAGGAGCGATTGTGAATGTTTCGAGTATTCACGCGGAAGAGACCGAACCGCTGGTTGCTCCGTACGCGGCCGCCAAGGCAGCGCTTTTGTCATTGACGCGCTCGGCGTCGCTGGAAGGCAAAGCGAAAGGAATCCGCGTCAACGCAATCCTGCCCGGAGCGGTTGATACGCCCATGCTCTGGGACAATCCAAATGTTAAGTCAGGCCAGGAGAAGATACAGGAACATGACGTGGGCAAGCCGGAAGACATCGCCGCCGTGATCACCTATCTGGCTTCAGCCGACGCCGCATTTGTGCAGGGCGCACAGGTGAGAGTTGATGGGGGCCGGTTGGATCATTTGTGAGCTGAGGATGTGGCTTTGCCACCGCACCGTGCGGTAAGCCTTTGGCTCACCGGTTGAACCCTTTTGCTAATCCCGCCCTGAGGGTCAAGTTTTAGGACAGAATGAAAGAGGGCTTCTAAAAAGAGAACCCTCACCGCAGTTTGCTGCGAGACTGCCGCAGTACTACTCGCCGGAACTTCTTAGGCTTTGCTGCTGAATCCTGATCTTCTACCAGCTCTATTTGTTCCCAGCTCTTCCCCCTTTGCTCTTTGCGCACTAGAATACGCCCGCGATGATCGGGCAGCTCTTCGGCAACTACAAGATCACTCACAAGATCGGCGCGGGCGGACAAGGCACGGTTTACAAAGCTGTCGATCAAAAACTGGGGCGTACCGTAGTCATCAAAGTGCTGCCGGCTGAACTCACCATCAAAGAAACCAACCTGAAGCGATTCGAGCGCGAGGCGCGGCTTGCTTCCGCCCTGGACCATCCGAACATCTGCACCATTTTCGATATGGACGAGACTCAGGGGCTGCACTTCATCACGATGCAATATGTTGAAGGCAAGAACGTACGGCAACTTTGCAACGGCCGGCCACTGGAGTTGGAGAGCGCTTTGCGTATCGGGATTCAAGTTACAGACGCGCTGGCGGCGGCGCACGCGCGCGGCATCATTCATCGCGACGTCAAATCGGGAAACGTGATGGTGACCGACCGCGGACAGGTCAAGATTTTGGATTTCGGTCTGGCGAAATTGTTGGACGAACAGGAAGCAGAAACGACCGGAATTCATCAGACAGAGTTAACTGAGGTGGGCGTGCCTTACGGAACGGCGACCTATGCTGCGCCAGAGCAGGCCCGCGGCGACAAAGTTGACGCGCGGGCCGATGTTTTCTCAACCGGCGTTCTGCTTTACGAAATGTTGACGGGCACCTGGCCCTTTCGCGGCAAATCAACGATCGATGTGCGGCACGCCGTGCTTTACGATCAGCCCCGAACCCTTGCCGAGATGCGGCCCGGGGCAAGCCCGGCCCGATTGCAACAGATTCTCGATCGGGCCATGCAGAAAGAACCGCGCCATCGTTACCAGAAGATCGATGAGTTGCGCGACGAGCTGCGAAAGGTGCTGCAGGATGTTTCATCGGGCGCGGCACTCGAGGTTGCCGCCGGGCCGCGACATCTCGGGGGGTCGAGTCCCGTGTCGCGCGCGATGCGTTGGTTAAAAAAGATTGGCGGCGGAAAAGAAAGCGCTACCAGCACGCCCCAGCTCACTTCGCGCGAACACGCTGACACGCATGAAAAATCGTTGACCACCACAATCGCTGATCGCGAAAAGAAGAGTCTGGCGGTGCTCCCTTTCAAAAATCTCAACAACGATCCGGCGACCAGCTTTTACGAATTCGCTTTGGCTGACGCGGTGATTACTGAGTTAGCGCGGATTCGATCGCTCGTGGTGCGTCCTTCGTCAGTAATGTCGAAGTATCAGGGGCAGGCGGCCGACCCGGCCGAGGTCGGGCGCGAATTGAATGTCGATGCCGTCCTGTCGGCCGGCTTTCTCGCCGTGGGCGGGCACTTTCGGGTGAATGCGCAACTGCTGGACGTAAAGACCGGCGAAATCATCTGGAGCGATCGAGTGGATGCCACCGCCGAAGACATCATCACGGTGCAGGACGAGATTACTAAACGAATCGTGGATGGCTTGCGGCTGGAACTGAGTCCTGATGAAGAAAAAGTTCTGGCGCAACCAGCGACGGTCAACGCGGAAGCTTACGAAGAATACCTGCGCGGGCGGGACCGCTTCGCCCGCTTTATCTTTCGCACCGTGTCGGGTGATGACTGTGACGCGGCGATTAGGCATTTCAGGCGCGCGATCGAATTGGACAGCGAATTCGGCCTGGCGTTTGACGGGCTCGGCGCATCTCACGTGAATCGGGTCTTCAAAGGTCTGGGCGGCGTAGCGGATTTCGAGCAGGCGGAAGCTGCTTTCAATCGCGCGCTGACGATCGATCCAAACATAATCGAGGCCCGCATGCTGATGGTGTTTGTGCTGTTGTGGCGCGGCCGGAAACAGAAAGCCCGTGAGGAAGTTGCTCGCATGCGGCGTCAGGCGCCGAGTGAGGCGGTGGTCTATTTCGTCAAAGCAACGCTTCATCGTTTGGATGGCGAGTACGACCGCGCGCTGCGCAGTTATGATCGCCTGGTCCATCTCGACCCCGCCGCGTTCGTGGTCGTTAGTTATAACCGCGCCGTGATTTTTCTTTATCAGGGAAAGCGCGACGAAGCGATGCGTGAGCTGGATCGCGCGGCATCTGTAGAGCCGAACAACCCGCTGCTGCGAAGTATTCGTGCCCTGGTAATGTTTTACCAGGGAGAGATTGAGCCGGCGTCCGTGGTTTTGCGCGAAGTGCTGGCGGCCAATCCAAATTTGCATGGGGTCCGGCCCTTCCTCGGCATCTGCTTGAGTAAGCTGGGCCAACACGACGCCGCGGCGGCGGAATTGAATCAGGATGTGAAGCGCACGGCTTCGGTGGATCCCGACATCGCCTACGCAGTCGCGGCAGTTTACGCCCTGGAAAATGATTTAGATCAAGCTTTCGAGTGGCTGCAACGCTCAGTCGCGCTGGGAAATGAGAATAGATTTCTGTTTGAGCATGATCCCAATCTGGAGGCGCTGAGAGCTGATGCGCGGTTCGGGGAGTTGATGAGATCAGTATTAACAGCAGAAGCATGACGTCAATACCTGGAAGCTGGTGTCCGTACCACAAGTTTCCGCGGATGGAATGTTTTATTTCGGCTTCGTCGCGGCACTAGCGGTTAAAGCACTAAGAAAGAATTGGAGGCTACAACCATTAAGATAAAAGGCGCAGCCCCCGTGTTTTGAGTGGCCGGACCGGTAAGCTAAAGGCAATTCCGGTAAGCCACAGGCTTACTGTTATGTGCTGCGGCAAGCCGCTGTTGTTGCGCTATTATCACCAGTCATGACTCAACGTGCGGCGATTAAAGCAATCACTTCTTTCTTACCGGAACAGAAACTAACCAACGAACAACTGGCCGAGCAGTTTGGGGATTGGCATGCGAGCCAGATTCTTTCAAAGACAGGGGTAGCTGTGCGCGGGGTCGCGAGCGCTGGCGAATGCGCCTCAGATCTCGGCATGCGCGCCGCGCAGCGATTGTTTGAAAGTGGCGCGTGCACACCTGACGAAATCGACTTTCTGATTTTCTGCACCCAGAGTCCTGACTATTTCACGCCGACTACCGCTTGCCTGATGCAAGCGAAGCTGGAGATAAGAACCAGTAGCGGAGCAATCGATATTAATCAGGGATGCTCGGGATATATTTATGGGCTCGCGGTGGCAAAGAGCCTGGTGGAAGCTGGAATGGCACAGAATGTCTTGCTGGTCACGGCAGACACTTATACAAAATTTATCAACCGGCGCGATCGTTCATTGCTGACGTTGTTTGGAGACGGCGCAGCGGCCACGCTCGTGCGCGGCACCGAAGCTGATTCAGAGTTAATCGGCCCATTTGTGCTCGGCACGGACGGTCGCGGCGCAAATCAAATTATGGTGAAAGCCGGCGGCCTGCGTTGCCGGCCGACGCTCGAGACGGCAATCGAGAAAGAGGACGGCAGCGGCAACTGGCGCTCGGATGAAAACCTGTTCATGGACGGCGCCGACGTTTTTAGTTTTGCCTTGCGGACGGTGCCGCCCACGCTTCAGCAACTGCTTGAGAAATCCGGACTGACGATCGACAAGGTTGATTTTATTATTCCGCACCAGGCAAACAAGTTCGTCCTGGAGCGGCTGCGGGCGAAGCTAAAATTTCCGGCCGATAAGTTTTGGATCGACATGGAACAATCAGGTAATACCGTATCTTCGACGATACCGATTGCGCTCGAGAACGCACTTAAACAGCAGCGGGTGAAACAGGGCGATCGCGTCGCGCTTATCGGATTCGGCGTCGGCTACTCATGGGGCGCGACCATGATTGAAGTTGTTTGACGGCTGGAAAGGATTGCGGCTTGGCCGCCGCGCACTGCGGCAAGGGTTTGCCTTTCGAAATAAACCTCCTATTTAACTTGACCTGAGGCTGAGCTTCACAATCAAGAGAAGCGTCGGGCGTCCCATGGGAGCTGGGGCTTACCGCAATGTGCTGCGGCGGGACTGTTACAACTGATTTCACTAGCATGGAACTTACAAGGCTTGCCAAAAAACTCTTACCGTCCGGGGCGTTCGATTCTCTTCGTCACGCGAAGTGGGAACGCGAACGGCGGCGGGTGGCTTCTTTGCCGCCGCTCACAGAAAAAGATTTTCGCGATATTCTGATTGACTATCTGAATTTGGCCCCCGGCGATCTGATCTACGTGCACAGTGGAATGGACGGATTGAATCTCAGCTTTCCGTTTTATCGCATTCTGTTCTTGATTCAGGAAGTAATCGGCCCACGCGGGACAGTCGTCTTTCCGACATATCCGAATCATCGCGTCTCTTCTTATGAATGGTTGAGGCAGGGAAATGTCTTTGATGTGCGCTGCACGCCGTCATACACCGGCATTTTGACGGAGTTTGCGCGCCGCCAGCGGAAAGCTATTCGCAGCCTGCACCCGACCAAGTCGGTTTGCGCTATCGGGCCAACTGCGCAGGAACTCACCTCAACGCATCACCTGTCGCCTTATCCGTATGACACCGCCAGCCCTTACTACAAGTTGATGGCTGGCCGAGGCAAGATCATTGGCCTGGGCACGACGACAAATTACATTTCGTTTGGGTACTGTGTCGACGATGTTTTCAAAGAGAATTTCCCCGTGCGTGTGTATCACAAGCAGCTTTTCGACGCGCCGTGCATAAACCATGAAGGCGAGCGCGTGGCGGTGAGGACGTATGCGCATGACATGACTACGACTGTCCATCCTGACATGCCGCAGTGGATGCGTCACTATGTCTCTGAAGCAGCCTGCCGCGATCTGACCTTGCGCGGAATGAAATTCTTTCGCGCGGACGCACCCAAACTTTTCGCTGAGATGATGGAATTGGCGAAGCGAGACATCATCGCGTATCCGCGATCGGTGCGGAAGTAGTGGACGGGAGCGCGGTCATCACCTCGATCTCGCCGTTTCTTATCTTCTCAGCCAATTCACTCAACGTAATAAACTTCAAATCTTCGGCCTCGGTTATATCGCCAACAAATCGTTCCAGCCCAGCCCAATCACGAATGTCTTTTGGGTGATTTGTCAGCACGACGGGCACTTTTGCTAAGCCGCTTTCGCGTGCGCGGCGACGAATTGAAGCGAGCATCTCGCACATCAGGGGGTAATTCAGACGGCCCGTGTCAGAGACAAAGTGTTTGCGTGTGATGGCGGGCGCGATGAGCTTTTCGTATACGCGCGCCAATCCAGTGCTTTGATTATCGAGGCGCGCCGGAATGGATGTGACTCCGGCGGTTGCTTTTCCTGCGCGCCTGAAGCGCCCTCTCGCGAGTGCCACGTTTTGCCTTGTCACGAGCCGCCGCGACCCGTAGAAATGATTCAGCGGGACGCACACGATCGGCTCTTGCCGGCTGGACACCCGACGGGCGTCGTCCATTTGCGGATAGTACGGAAGAAAAGTTTCTTCACAGCTTCGATAATTGATTTGCAGCGTATCGTTATTAAGATAGAGACCGCCGGCCATACTCACATCTATTTCTATTCCTAATGAAGCAAGCGACGTAAGCAGGTGCGCCGACGGAGCAAGCGCCAGCGCGCTGGCGCGGAAGGCGAGGCTGCGATATTGCGGATTGACCGATCGCAAGACACTTTCCAAATAGCGCTTGCAGTCCGAAATCATTGTTGCCGCGGTCTGGCGATCGTATTTAAGGATTGACCAGTCACCACGCAACTCCCATTTGCCGTTCTCATATCTCGCGTTTGACCATTGCGAATGCAGATGCAATTGAACGTCGTGGCCCTGGCGCATCGCTTCCTGCGCCTGAAGGTCCCAGGCGTCAGCGATTTTCTTCAGTTCAGGGTGTTCACGCTCCAGGCCTCGGAAGGTGATCTGTTGCAGGACGTCCGGAAGGATGGTCGTGCGTGCGCCCGCCTTTCCATAAATCTCCAGCAGGCGCCGCAGTGGAGCGAATTGAATCTCTTCAATGTCACCTGACCCGTCACCGCGCAATTCCCAGTCGTGTGTCAGGGCAAGATAGATTTGCATGAATGTCAGAACCACCTGCGGTAGCTGGGTGGGCAAATTTCTACATCTGATAAATCGGGCCACCCGCTACCGCAGGTGGTTCTGACATTGTACTATCACCCTCAATGCTGCACGGCAAATCGATCATCTGCTTCGGCGGCGAGGATTGGTGGTATCACCATCCACATTCGAAGAACCATCTGATGCGACGGTTTGCACGTGCAGGAAACAAAGTTATTTTCGTCAATTCAATCTCGATGGGACTGGCGCCGATGAAAAGCGGCGAGGTCTGGCCTCGGGTCAAGCGCAAGCTAAAGAGCTATGCCAAACTTGCGCGCACAACTGACGAGGGAATTACCGTCGTCTCTCCCGCAGTGGTGCCGTTCTTCGGCAGTCGAGCCGCCGCGGCCACAAATCGGCAGTTATTGACGGCGCAAATTGCTTCACTCGCAAAGCGTCGCGAGCTTTCGAATCCGATTCTTTGGATTGCAATTCCCACCGCGGTGGAAGTCCTCGGGCGTTTGCACGAGTCGCTCGTCATTTATCATGTATCAGATAAATATGATGCGAACACGATGGACCACGCTACCGACCCCGCGCTGATTCGCAAGATGCACGAGCGGGCCATCGATGCTGCTAATCTTATCTTCTATTCGAGTCGAAAGTTATTGGCAGATGCCGGGCGCGGATTAGAAAAATCATATTTATTAGAGCAGGCAGTTGATTTCAATCATTGGGCCAGAATTAGTCGCGGTGAGTTGCCAGTTGCTGAAGCAGTTAGGCGCATACCGCAACCACGCGTCGGATATTTCGGGGCGATCGAGCCCTGGTTGATAGATCAGGATTTGATCAAGCAAGCGTCGCGGCTGCGTCCCGAGTGGCATTGGATATTCATCGGTAACAAATCGCGCGGCCTTGAAATAGAAGCGCTTTCGAATGTTCATTTTCTTCCTCCTGTTGCCTATGACGAGCTGCCCGGTTACGCGGCTGGGTTCGACGTTTGTGTTCTGCCCTGGAATACGGAAGTGCCTTTCACGAGTTACGGGTCGGCCATAAAGGTGCGGGAATACCTGGCTACTGGGAAACCCGTCGTGATTTCTCCTCTGCCTGAATACGAGTCGATGGGCGAGGTGTTGCGAATTGCGCGCAGCCGCGAACAGTTTCTCGAACTGGTCGAAGATGCGTTGCGCGAAAAAAATGCCCAGCGAGCTCTCGCCAGGCAGTCTGCCGTGCGGGATGGCACGTGGGACGCGAGAGCTGAATGGGTTAGTGACTTGATCGAAAGGAATCTCGGGGCACTAGCCCGCCCGTGAAGGGAGGGCTCCCGATCTCGCGTGCCTCTTTGCGTACTTCAGGTCAGACCTGTTTGGGGGTCGCGCTAGTGCCCCGATCGTGACGAAGCTTTGAAAATACTTCGCGCCGCTTGTTATTGAGTGTTGCCGAAACCCACCAAATCGCGACTGCCGCAAACGCAAACAGAAAATAATCCACACCCAGGACGTAGCGGTATTCTGTATGCACGACCGATTGCACGCAGAAGTAATAGATTGGGACGATTGAAAGAACGACCAACGCAGTGCTGTGTCTGCGAAACGCGACGACTAGCAAGCCAATGATCGCGAGCGGCAGCATGACTGCGGTGAGAAAGACTTTTTGCATCGCGTGAACGATGAATCTCGGGTAGCGCGTCCAGAGAAATCGCGCGGGGCCGAGTTCGTAAATACTGAATGTGCCGAGGCTGGCGACTGGATTAGCGGGATCTGAGGCTTCATTGCTGAAAATGATCTGCACTTTTTGGTTGTTGCGCGTCACGAATGGCAGATTGAGAAGTTTCTCCGGTTGGGTCTCGGCCGGCGTGTTCTCGAGCGCTTCAACAACCGTCGATGAAAGCGCTGTGCCGGGGAAATCGCCGATGCTAACCCTCATCCGGCCACGCGCCATCCTGACTGGGACAACAAAAAGATAATCAGTATTCTGCTTGAAATCAGCAAGCCCGAATTCGAGCTGTTCGCCATACTTCGAGGAGTCCCCAACCAGCTGAATTGTCTCAATCGAATCGCGCGAAACGGTTGCCTGAGGGGATAAGGTGAGCCCATTTGTGAGCAGAATGTCAGGGGTCCAGATCAAAACGCGCGTTGAGCTGTCGATTAGCGTTGAATGACTCACCGGAGGATCGAGCGAAATTAGCCGCGCACGCTCCAGCCGCAGCATGGACGACGCTCGCCGCGTCATCACTCCCGCAAACCAGAGGGGATGGGCGCCGATGATTGCGAGCCCGCGCGAGAGACGCGCGCGCTCACGCTCGACACCATCGGGATTAAAGAGCGTGCCGTAGTAATCAGGACGCTGATAGAGCTCGGCTTCCTGCTTCATGATCCCGACATCGGTACGCGGAATGCCGTATTTTCCCGCAGCGTCGTAATCACCAATACCTTCCAGCAGAGTTTGTCCGGCGCCGAGCGATAACGGAATCAATCGATGAAAGACGATCGCGTTTCTGATCGTCAGGGGCAGAAGGATCAGCAAGGTCCCGCAAATTACAGCGATTGCGAAGCGCCATTGAGCGCCGATAGTTTGGGCGCGGTGTGGAGTTGCGCGTTTACGCGGCTCGCCGCCTGAAGGGAGACGTCCGAACCCGATCAGCAGCGGCACGACAGCCGCTACAAATAGGGTCAGCAGCATTCCATTTGCTCTTAACCAACATGAAAGTCCAATCAACGCTCCCACCATCAGGAAATTTACGAGGCGCGGCTTCTTTAATCCGAGCGCCAGCAAATAGATCGCCAGCAGGATTGGCAACACCGATATAGAGTCAGGCAGCAGCAGTACGGAATTCCAGGCAAGCTGTGGCGAGAACGCTGCGAGCAATCCGGCGATAGCCCCGGCGCTCACGGGCGAGAGCTCTGCCACGATCAGAAAAATAAGGACGGCTGAGAGCGCATCACCCGCAATTTGCATGAACTGAACGGCACTGTCCGAATGTCTGAAGGAATAAACCGCGGCGATCAGGAACGAATAACCAGGCGGGTGCCCGAGGTTATTCAAATCGGCCAACGGTGATGACGAACTGAAAAACGACCTAACGCCGCCATTGAGCAATAGTTCAGCGACACGGTGGTAATCAGCGACCACGGCGGTCTGTACTTTTCCAACTTCAAGACGTGTATCATGCCAACTGAGGACGCGCACGCCGATAGCGAGCAGGAAAATAATAACAGCAACCGCACCGCGACTTCTCAAACCAGAATAGCGGCGATGTTGTCTGGTTGGTTCGCTTTCGTTTAGAGGCGGGCTATCGCCCGCGGCTTCTTTTTGCATGCAGCGCGAGGACGGGCAGTGCCCGCCTCTGAACGTGGCAGAATATTATCCCTTGCTCAATTGAACAACATGTGTGGGATCGCGGGACTAGTTTCGTCAGAGCCGGAGTCGCAAATCAGCGCGATGCTCAAGGCAATCGAGCATCGCGGGCGCGACGATGAAGGAGTGTGGACGTCAGAGCCGGTAAATGATGGACAACGGGTCTGTCTCGGTCATCGACGGCTGTCAATCATCGACACCAGCCGCGCAGGTCATGAACCGATGACTTCTCATGACGGCCGGTTTGTGATCACGTTCAATGGTGAGATCTATAACTACCGCGAGTTGCGCAGCGAGCTTACTGCCAAGGGTCATAAGTTTCGGACGCAAACGGATACAGAAGTTCTGTTAACGGCGTGGCAGGAGTGGGGCGAGAAGGCGCTGCCGCGCCTGAATGGAATGTTTTCCTTTGCCTTGTGGGACAATCATGATCGTTCGCTGTTTCTGGTCCGGGATCGCGTCGGCATCAAGCCGCTTTATTATGCGCAGGGTAAGAAGCCGGACCGTAAGGGAGGGCAACTCCCATTTGCTTTCGCTTCCGAAGTTAAATCAATCCTCGCCTGCAGCTTATTCAAAGCTGAACTCGATCACGAGTCGCTCCACCAGTTCCTGACGTTTCTTTGGGTGCCGGATCCGAATACGCTGTTTCGAGCCGTCCACACTGTTCCGCCCGGCCACCTCGTCCAGTGGCGCGACGGCGATTTCAACGTCCGTGAGTGGTGGGACATCTCGTTTGATGAAATCGAGGATGGGAAAAGTGAATCCTGGTGGCAGGACCGGCTGCTGGAAACCCTGGACCGGGTCGTAAATCTCGAGATGGTTGCCGACGTACCCCTCGGATCATTTCTGTCCGGTGGCATTGATTCATCTGCAATCGTGGCGATGATGCAGCGTCATGGTAACGGCCGGCGCATCGAGACATACACGATTGGAATGGCAGCCGGGGATTTGCGTTATGACATTATTCCGAACGACGTTGAGTGGGCGCGCAAGGTCAATCAACAGCTCGACACTGATTATCACGAGATCATTTTACAGCCAAACGTTACCGACTTGTTGCCGAAACTCGTCTATCACATGGACGAGCCGGCGATCGACATGGCCATTCCGAGTTACCTGGTTTCAAAAGCTGCGCGGCAAACCTTGCGGGTAATGCTTTCGGGAATGGGTGGCGACGAAGTATTCGCGGGATATCCTCGCCAACTGGCGATGAAGATCGCCGCAGCTTTTGATCCGGTGCCTCAGCTCGTGCGGCGGCCGTTGATGCGCGCGCTGGAATTTGCTCTCCCCGGCGGCATGCCGGGCAAGCTAACCGCGCCTTTGCGCAACGCGAAGAAATTTGCGCGCAGCGCGGCCCTCGATTTCGAGAATCGGTATCTCGGCTATCAAACCTATTTCACTGACGAGGCGAAACAACGACTATTCACCGACGATGTGCGAACAGAGACCAGCGGATTAGACGCATACGCGGCGCATCGTCGCTATTTCGCGCGCGTAAAAGACGCGGCGCCACTGAACCAATTGCTGTACGTGGACCTGAAAACGTTCCTGCCTTGTTTGAATCTGATGACTACGGACAAGACTTCAATGGCGGCGAATCTCGAAGTTCGCGTGCCGTTCCTTAACAAGGAAATGATTGAATTCGCGGCGCGCATGCCGACCGAACTCAAGCTAAAGGGGTTGAAGCGAAAATATATCCTGAAGCGGTCCGCGGAAAAGCTCCTGCCTCACGACGTGGTCTGGCGCAAGAAGGCGGGGTTTGGCGCGCCTATTCGATCCTGGTTACGCGGTGCGCTGCGGCCGATGGTGGGCGATCTATTGTCGGAAGAAACGATCAAGGGGCGCGGATTATTTCGATTCGAAGAAGTGAAACGGATTATCGACGCGAATCTTTCGGGCAGGGAAGACTACAACCTCCAGGTGTTTCAGCTTTTGAATTTGGAATTGTGGATGCGAGCGTTTATTGATGGGAAATAAGCGTCAGAAGCCGACCGTTAGTAAGGCAACTTTCCAAAGCGGCCCTCCTTTTCCCGGTCGGGCTTCTGACACGATTTCTACAGCCTGATAATCCGCGCCGCGCTCCCTTTGCGGACATCTCCATTCAATGCATTGCGAGTATCGACCACGAGCGCTGCCAGATTGACTATTCTTCGATAATCAACCCCGCTATGGTTGGTAACAATCACTACACAGTCCGCAGCATTTATCTCTTCGTCGCTCAGTTCGACTGAGGAGAGCCGATCGCCGCTGCTGGCTGTATGCGTGTCGTCAAAGCGCAGCTCACTGATAAAAGGATCGTGATAGCACACTTCACACCCTTTGCTCCGCAGGCGATCGATGATCGAAAGCGCCGGGCTCTCGCGGACGTCATCGATGTCCTTCTTATAAGCAACCCCCAGCAGCAGCACGCGCGCGCCTTTCATCGCTTTGCGATCGTCATTCAATCCATCAGAGACGAGTTGAACCACATGTTCAGGCATCCGCGAATTAACTTCTTCGGCCAGACCAATGAAGCGCGAATCGAAACCATGCTGCCGAGCTTTCCACGAAAGATAGTGGGGATCGAGGGGAATGCAATGGCCGCCGATGCCCGGCCCAGGATAAAACGGCATGAATCCGAAGGGCTTGGTTGCAGCCGCCCGAATCACTTCCCAAGTGTCTATATTCAACGCATAGCAAAGCCGGGCCATCTCGTTGGCCATGCCGATGTTGACTGCCCGAAAGGTGTTCTCGAGCAACTTGGCGGCTTCCGCAACCCGCGCGGAACTGACGGCATGAACGTCGTTCACAATCTGCGAATATAGAAATGCGGCTGTTTCAGTTGAATCATCGGTTACGCCGCCGACGACTTTCGGAATGTTGTGTGTTTTGAATTGCGGATTCCCGGGATCGACGCGCTCGGGCGAGAACGCGAGCAAGAAGTCTTCGTCAAGTTTCAGTCCGGTCTCCTGGAGCATGGGCATCAGGACTTCATCAGTCGTTCCGGGATAGGTGGTTGATTCAAGAATGATTAGCTGTCCGCGTCGCAGCCGCTGCTTGATCTGCTCGGCCGCCGCGAGGATGAAAGAAACATCCGGCTCTTTCGTTTTTCTGAGCGGCGTGGGGACGCAGATAATAATGGCGTCGCACTCTCTCAGCAAATCAAAGTCCGTGGACGCGGCCAGGCGCCCGGCGTCAACGGCTTGCTTGATGGTTTGCGAATCCACATCGGCGATGTAAGAGCGGCCCCTGTTAATCTCGTCGACCTTCTTCTCGTCAACTTCGAAACCGGTCGTTCGGAACCCGGCACCGGCGAATTCGCTGGCGAGTGGCAGGCCTACATAACCAAGCCCAACCACTCCGACGCGCGCGCGTTTGTCCTTGATTAGATTGATAATGTCGGTTTTGGTCATAAATTGTCTTTTGAGAACGATTGCAGATGATAAGGGCAGCGAGCGTCAAAGCCAAATCCCCCGAGTTGGAGACCAAACAATTGGCAGTGGGGTTAAAAAGCGTATCACGACAACCGCTCTTGCGCGCTGAAAGGTTGAATGAAGCTTAATTCGCGGCCGACTCAAGTGTCTGCACAACTGCTCAATTCCGGATGCGGGCTCCGTCCGAGCCGAATGCTTACAGTCATTGAAGGCAACCAGAGCGTAAGCTTCGACACGAGCGAAATATTATTCACGCTAGCTCTTGAATACCGATCCAACATGCCGCTCGCGATGGAGCTTCCCGCATCCTTCCCTCGATTCCCGTTCTATAAATATTACGTCCCTGGGAGGCTTCAGAAGCCTCATCAGTCTGGGGCAGTAGCCCGGGCCTGAGCAAGCGCGTGTATTTGGTTAACGGCCTTCCCATTTACGCCGTCCTCACGGCCGCGGTATTGCGCAGTGGTAAATCTTGATCGCACGCTCGAAAGGCGTATTATGGCCGCACTTCTCAGCTCTTAGGTCAAAAATCACTAAGGAGAAAACTTAGATGCCCCCAATGACCATCGATACCGGCAACACTGCTTTCATGCTTTTGTGCTCGAGCCTCGTCATGCTGATGACCCCCGGGCTGGCCTTCTTCTACGGCGGGTTGGTCGGACGCAGGAACGTGCTTGCGATTATGATTCAAAGCTTCGTTTCGATGGGTTGGACCACGATGCTTTGGTGGGCGTTTGGTTTCTCAGTCTGCTTCAGCGGCGATTTGAAAAGCGGCACTGACTTCTTCGGCATACTGGGAAACTTTCACTGGGCGTTCTTGCGCGGAATCACTCTGGACACGCCTTCGCTGATCAACCCTTCGATCCCCATGATCGTGTTCTGTGCCTATCAGATGATGTTTGCGATCATCACGCCGGCGCTTATCAGCGGCGCATTCGCGAATCGCGTGACCTTTAAAGCCTATATGCTTTTTCTCACGGCGTGGCTCACACTCGTTTACTTTCCGTTTGTGCACATGGTTTGGGGCGGGGGCATAATGGCGAGCTGGGGCGTGCTGGATTTCGCGGGCGGCATCGTTGTTCACAATATCGCCGGCATAGCAGCCTTGGCGTCCGTGCTTTACGTTGGACGCCGCAAAGTTGTTGATGCCGGGCCACATTCGATCCCGTTGGTGGCGCTGGGCACCGGTCTCTTATGGTTTGGCTGGTACGGTTTTAACGCGGGCAGCGAGTTCCGCGTCGACTCGGTTACGGCAGTGGCTTTTCTCAATACCGATCTCGCGGCCAGCTTCGCTGCCATCGCCTGGCTTTGCCTCGACTGGATGACCACCAAGAAGCCGAAGTTCCTCGGCTTACTCACCGGAGCGGTGGCCGGACTAGCGACCATCACCCCGGCGGCGGGGTATGTTTCGCCGGCGACTGCCTGTCTGATAGGAATCGTCGCCGGAGGTGTCTGCTTCTATGCGGTCGCGCTCAAGAACAAAATGAAATGGGATGACGCCCTGGATGTCTGGGGCGTGCACGGCGTCGGGGGCTTCCTCGGGATCATTCTTTGCGGCGTGTTCGCGACCACGCTCTTTAACCCGGCGGGCGCCGATGGCTTACTGCGCGGCAATTCGCGCTTTTTCCTGGTCCAACTCGGCGCGGTGCTCCTCTCTTCAATCTGGGCGTTCATCTTTACTTACGTCATGCTCTGGATCATCGATCGGGTTACGGCGGTGAAAGTCGATGAAGCCGGAGAGACTGCGGGCCTCGACATGGCGATTCACGGCGAGACGGCCTACGTTGAAAGCATTTGAGCCGTGAGTGACCGTCCGTACGATGTGGGAGTTGTTGGGGCCGGAGTTTTCGGCGCCTGGACAGCTTATGAACTGGGACGAGCGGGAAAGCGGGTAGTGCTTCTCGATGCTAACGGGCCGGGCAACAGTCTTTCAAGTTCTGGTGACGAGTCACGCATCATTCGCGCGGGATATGGCGGCGATGAAATTTATACGCAATCGGCGCTGCGAGCGCTGCAAATATGGAAAGAGTTTTCTGCTCGCTGTGACGAAACGCTCTTTCATGAAACGGGAGTTCTATGGCTGGCTCACGAAAAGGATCCATACGCGTTAACAACCAGCGAGACTTTTCACGACCTGGGAATTCCATTCCAACAATTAACGACCTCTGAACTCAGCCGGCGGTATCCACAGATCGGACTGGACCGAATCGCCTGGGCGATGCTCGAGCTTGACGGAGGTGTTTTGTGCGCGCGCAGAGCCGTGCAGGCTGTCGTCCGCGAGGCGATGAAAATGGGCGTCGAGTATCTGCCGGAAGCGGTTGCCGCTCCCATCAGAGAGACACGGGCGAGACTTCATCATATCGTCATCGCAGATGGCCGCCGCATCTCAGCAGGTGCATATGTTTTTGCCTGCGGCCCCTGGTTACCGAAAATCTTTCCGAGCCTGTTAGCTGATCGAATTCAACCAACTCGACAGGAAGTTTTTTACTTTGAGCCTCCCGCAGCCGGCAGCAGTTTCAGTTCGCCGGCCTTACCAACCTGGATCGATTTCAAAGATGAGGCATACGGCCTGCCAGCTTTGGACGGCCGCGGTGTGAAAGTAGCAATCGATCGACATGGACCGGCGTTTGATCCTGACAGCGGCGATCGCGCTGTAAGTGATGAAGGTCTGGAAGAAGTGCGTCGATATCTCGCCGTGCGGCTCCCCGATTTAAAAGACGCGCCGGTTATCGAGGCCCGCGTCTGCCAGTACGAGAATACTTCCAACGGCGACTTTCTGATCGACCGTCATCCGGAATTCGATAACGTCTGGCTGGTCGGCGGCGGTTCCGGTCACGGGTTTAAGCATGGGCCAGTGGTGGGTGAATATGTCGCTGCGAGAATAAAAGGCAGTCAGCCAGAGGTCGAACAAAGATTCAGTCTGGCCACCAAAGAGCGCGAGCACCAGCGGGTTGTTTACTAATGGTAATGATAATGATTACGGAAGTGTGATTTATGAGATTTTTATGCTCTGCAAGTCCAATGAACGGTGGACTCAATAATGAAATGTTCAAGAGTCTGCTGGCAGAGGCCGGTATCCCCAGCCTGATACGGCATGAGTACCTCTCCGTGGCTGCAGGTGAAATCCCATTCGTGCCAACGGAGCTTTGGGTCTTAAACGACGAGGACTACAAGCGAGCCAAAGAGATCGTGGATGCCTGGCAAAATGCAAAAGCTGAACCTCACGATCCCTGGGTCTGCCCGGGATGTGAGGAAACTATCGAAGGCCAATTCACTTCCTGCTGGAAATGTGGAAGAGACCGATAGAGTGTAGCGCGAGGGGAAATTTCAATGAGTATTAGCGGGCCATCGCAACCTCAGCCGCTTCAGCCAAACGTTTCACGATTACGAGCGTGATGTCATCAGCCGCCGGTGTGCCCTGACAAAATTTCGTGAGTGCGGACTCGATTCGATCCCGGATCCCGCCGGCAGAAGCGTCGAGGTTCCGCGCGACCACTTCATAAAGCCGCGTCGGCCCGAACTCTTCGCCGCTGGGGTTCACGGCTTCTGAGACCCCGTCGGAATAAACAACCAACACGTCGCCGTAACGAAGTTGAGTGCGCCCTTCGCGAAATTCCGCGTCACTCATGATCCCGAGGGGCAGACCGCCGGCCGCGAGTTGCTCCATGGTGCCGCCGGCATGAACGATTAGCGGTGGATTGTGACCGGCGTTGAGAAACGCGAGCGACCCGGCCTTTGGATCAAGCTCAGCATAGAACAAAGTTACGAAACGATTCGGCGGAATGCTCTCTACCAGATAACGGTTGACTGCGGAGATCCCGGCCGAGATTGAATCGTGCGTTTCAGCGTGCGCGTGCACGGCCGCATGCAGTGAAGACATCAGGAGTGCTGCGGCGGTGCCCTTTCCAGAAACATCGCCCAAAGCTACAACCATCTTCCCGTTTTCGCGTTGGATAAAATCGTAATAGTCCCCGCCGATTTCGTAGCAGGGAAAGCTGATGCCTTGCAATTCATAGCCCTCGATCTGCGGCGCGGCCGCGGGAAGAAAGCGTTGTTGAATTTCGCTGGCGACCTGTTGTTCGCGTTCGAGCCGTTCGCGCTCCATCTGCTCTTCGGTCAAACGCGCGTTCTCAACCCGGATTGCCGCCACTGAGGCCAGCGTAGTCAAAACTTTCAGGTGATCTTCCGTAAAACGGTTGTCAGACAGCGGCGAGTCGGCATAGATAATTCCGAAAACATTCGCGCCGACGCCCAGCGGCACGGCGAGAACGGAACGCACGCCCTGCAGCATCACGGTACCCCCCATGAATCGCGGATCGGCTTGCGCGTCGGAAGTCAGAACTGATTTACCGTTCGTCACCACTTCGTCGATTACCGAGCGGCTAATGCGAATCTCGCCTACTTCGCCCGCGCGATCGCGGAGTCTGGCGACCGCGACCTTGAGTTCGGTAGTCTTCGCGCTGCGCATCATGATCATGCAGCGATCGGCAGGCACCGCTTCGAACACCAGCGCCACAATCTGTTCCAGAGTTTCATTCAAGGTCACTGAGGCGAGCAGTGCTACGCCCACTTTGCTAATCAAAGCGAGCAGATCGCTTTGTTTTGCCGGACGCGGCGCTGAATCTTCCCGCGTGCGCGCCCCTTCGATGGCTTCGAACAGTCCCGAGGTGGTGCGGTCGGCTGATGACAATGCGATCGTGGCTTCCGGGATGGACGACGAATTGTCGGTAATCATCGTAGCGCCGCTGCTTAGCGGGAATGCGCTGTCGTTGAAAACGATTTCGGTCTCGCCGATTTGAATTCGCCCGCCGCGTGTCAGTGTTATCGCTGATTCAACTACCGAGCCGTTATAGAGGGTGCCGTTCGCGGAACCCAAATCCTGCAGGAAGTACTCGTCGCCTTCGTTACGCACTTCGGCATGCACGCGAGAGGCGAACGGGTCCGGGATGCACAAATCGTTTCGCGCGGAACGGCCGATGGTCACGCGCAAGCGGCTGATTTGAAAGTGCTCAGCGGCGCGATCCGGGTACTTGACGATTAGCTCAGCCATGATTGAGTAGTTGAGAGTTCAATCTTTAGCTTTGATCTAAAGACTGAACTCTCAGCTCCTATCTTTTTATTCTTCGCGCCGTGGGAAGGGTCAGCGCAGCATTCTTCCGAACTACGACCGTTCCGGAAATGAAATCATGCAAAGCCCGCCCCGTCGGGGTCACCGTGGCGACCAAAAAACCAAGTCCCAGCGGTAGCAGAGACAAAGGATATCCTATGAAATGGCGCAACAGGGCTCGACCGATACCTGGCGCACCGCCGCCGATACGCTCTGTGCGCAAGCCGGTGGTCCACTTTCCAATCGACCGCCCCGTAATACCTGCCAATACCCCGAGATCAGCAACGGCTACAATAAACGTCAGCACGAGGCCAACCTTTTCTGCCGTCCCACCTGCTAGACGGGCGCCGCCGCCCATCAGTCGCGCAATCAGGATGCTGAAAGTGAGCACGAGCGCCAGCACAATATAATCGATCAAGACTGCGCCACAACGTAACGCGAATGGGGCGCGATAACGGACGCGCACGCGCGATTCGGTTCGTTGGCTGGCAGTGGCGATAGGAGTAGTTTTCGTGGTTTCGATATCTGCAGTCATAGGGGGTTCGCCAGGCTAATAAGTGATTAAGTAGTCAGACAGATAACTCTCAGGTATGAATCAAATTGCTTTGCTAGCCCACCAGGAAATGCAGGGTTGTTTCACCAAGCTTTATGCGATCGCCGCTGTCAAGCGGGCGCGGCTGCCGCGGTTCGAGACGGATAATATCATTGATTACGGTTCCGTTGACTGACCCCAAGTCCTCGAGCATATAGGCTTCGCCTTCACGCCAGATGCGCGCGTGGCGACGGGAAACCTTTGTTTGTGGATCGAAACGCGACAGGTCGACTTCCGGAAAAATGTTTGAAAGCGGATCTGTGCGTCCGACGAGGTTACTGTCCTTTTGCAAGTGGAAGGATGCGTCAAGCTCGGTGGTGCCCGCGACGACCAGCTTTACCGTCGGACGCGCAACCAGCCGCGGGCTGGAATCAGTGCCGGCCATTGGCTGACGAGAGCCGCAATGGGCGCAAAAAATGTCGTCTGCCGCTATTCGTCCACCGCAAAATCCGCAGAATACAATGGCGACGCGCAATGTTTCCCCGCCCAATTCCTGCGCCGGCGCTCCGTAGCTCACCTGGCCGGAACGCAGTTTTTCCAGGTGCGCCGCCAGCGCGTCGCGCATCTCGGCGCCCGATTGAAAGCGATGTTCGGGCTTGTACTCGACGGCGCGGACTAGCAAATGTTCGATCTCGGAGGAAAGCTGCGGATTGATCTGACGCGGGCGCGGGTTCTTGGTGAAATCAAAAATCAACAGCGGATTGTCCTGCGGATCGGATCCGGTCAGTAGATGAAACATGGTCGCGCCCAGGCTGTAGATGTCGACGCGCGGGTCAGCTTGGCCGCTAAATAACTCCGGGGGCGCGTATCCCATAGTGCCGACTGCCGTGACACCTTTCTCTTTTTTATTGACCCAGCGTGCAATCCCAAAATCAATCAGCATGATGCGACTGAGATTGCTGTCAAACATCAGGTTCGCCGGCTTCAAATCGCGATAGATGATCGGTTGCGGCCGCGTGTGCAGGTAGTGCAATACGTCAGCGACCTGCATGCCCCACTCTGTTACCGTCAACTCGTCGATCCGGCCACCGGGGGAC
Source organism: Pyrinomonadaceae bacterium (assembly GCA_046262835.1). Lineage (GTDB taxonomy): Bacteria > Acidobacteriota > Blastocatellia > Pyrinomonadales > Pyrinomonadaceae > UBA11740. The sequence goes on along the minus strand of JBHELZ010000004.1, from coordinate 36,702 downwards.
GCGCGCAGTCGGGAAGCGAGATCGCTGCCGGGAATGAACTTCATCACGAGATAAAACCGCTCGGATTCTTCGTCGTAGAAGTAATCGTAGACGGTTGGGATCGAAGGATGCTCGAGTTCGGTGAGCAACAGGGACTCACGCTTGAAGTCGGCGATCGCCTTTTCGTGTTGCGCGTCGTCAAGGTGTGACTCGATCATTTCCTTGACTGCCCGCGGCGCATCGCCGAGGTTGCGGTCGGTCGCCAGATAGACGGCGCCCATCCCGCCGCCGCCGATGCGTCGCACAACTTCATAGCGATGCGCCAGGACTTTGCCGGCTTCGAGCGCTTTGGGCTTGCCGCGCCGCGAAGACGTCTCACCCGTTCGTGAAGTCAGTGAAGACAGGTCCCCGCCTGCGTTCAGTTCGTCCGTGCCGCGCTGCGACGAAGTGGAAGTCGGACGCTCCTTATTGGGAATTTCTTTCTGCATGCCTTCAGGATAGGTGTCGTGCTGAACATTGGCCGCCGCGTCTGTCAATGATGAAGTATCATCGCGCTCCTGTCGCGAGCCGCAAACGCCGCAAAAGTTTTCATCCGCGCTTATCGCGGCGCCACACTGAAAGCAAACAGCCATTTGTATGCTGGAGGATTTAACCAGCCGGTCGAGGGTCCTTATTTCGCGACTCGAAAACGCAGGAATGTCTTGCCTACAATAATCTCGTCGCCGTCCTTAAGCGGGCACCGATCGCCAGGCGCCAATCGCCGTCCGCGGTTTACGAACGTTCCATTCGTTGATCCCAAATCTTCAATTAGATAGTTGCCGTCCCGGACTGAAATGCGTGCATGGCGGCGCGAGACTTTGGCCTCAGGATCGTCGGAATCCAAATCAACATCGGGAAAAACACCACCGTCCGCGTCCCAACGGCCGATTTGAGATTCCTGACTGCTCAACGCGAACTTCTTGCCGGCCGAAACGCCGCGCTCAATTTGCAGCGTGGCATGTGGCCCATCCGGTTGAAAGCCCGCCAGCGATATATGCTCTGCCGAAACATGGGCTGCGGTGCGCGTCACGCTGGGCACGGGCTGTTTCGAATTCCCGTTCGAACCGGTTCCGTTACCATTCTCCAGGCTTGAGCTTGATCTTCCGGCCATCCAAAGCGCCGCTCCGCACACGTCGCAGAATTGCGATCCTTCCACATTATGGGTGTTACATCTGTCGCAGACGATCATCGGATGCGTCGCCGGTAGACCTGACTTACCAACAAAATATCTTAACGCGAAACCAGAGGGTGCGCCAATCTCTTAATGTTACCGAAATTCAATCGCCAGTTCGGCCATCTGCTCGGTTTTTTTGACAGTTAGGTTTTGGTAGTAATCGCCGGATCCTTCATAATTAGGTGGCCGGGCGTGAGATTTCCTTGAAACCAGGCGCCAAAATTCTTCGTAAAACCAACTCAAGCCGTGAACTATCGCAGTCCCCGGCGTCTAATCTGCGTTAGCATTCAACCCGGCGACTCTATATAAGGAATTGAAACCGAAATGGCCCTCAGTAGAAAAAAGAAAATAATTATTGGTGTGTCGGCCCTCGTGGTGCTGGTGCTGGTGGTTGTCATCAGCGTACTCGCCACCCGCCGGGACGAAGCTGAAGTGACGACCGTCAAAGTCGATGTGCGGCCGGAATTGAAATCCACGGTCACTGCTTCCGGCGAGGTCCGGCCGGTTCGATATATCAAGCTGACCAGCGAAGTGCCCGGTCGCATATTGGAGATCTATGTGAATCCGGGCGACATTGTTAAGCAGAACCAGGCGCTGGTGCGAGTGGACCCCACCCAGCTTCAATCGAGCCAGGAAGCCCAGTGGGCCGCGACTCAGGCATCACTTAATGACGTGTCAAACGCTCGAAACGCCGTGGCTTCGGCGCAGCAGGGCCTCGCGGTCACGGAAGCAGCTATTGCTTCTGCCCGCCAGCAGGTGATTGCGCAGCAAACCGCGGTCGATCGGGCAGCCGTCGATTTGAACGCCGCTCAACGCGAGCTGAAGCGATCTACCGAACTGATCGAGAAGGGCGTCGCATCCCGATTTGATTATGACGCGGCACACGATCGCTACGAGCAGGCAAAAATTGCGCTGGAAACCGCGAAATCCAACCTGGAATCGCAAAGACTTTCCGTCAAGGAAGCCCAGGAACGTGCCAATCAGCAACGAACCGCTATCAAAGAAGCCCAAACGGGGATTAAGTCCAGCGAGATGCGCGCCAGTCAACAGCAAGCCTTCCTGCGCGGGCAATCGAGCCAGCGGCAAAAGGCAACTCAGTACTCGCCGCTAAACGGTGTCGTGGCCGATATTCCCACGCGCGTCGGTGAGTTTGCCGTTTCCCAACTTTCATCCACGCCCCTCATGACTATCGCGGACATGTCGACGATTAACGTCGAAGTGAATGTAGATGAAACTGAAATAGCCAGTGTGGACGTTGGCCAGGAAGCCAAGGTGAAAGTGGATGCGCTGGGCGAGAAGGAAGTGCGCGCCGTCATTACGCAAAAGAACCCGCTCGCGATCGCCAAGTCCGATACGCAGGGCGGCTTGTCGAATCGCGTGAATGTGCAGGAAGCCAAGGAATTTAAGGTTACACTCGAGCTCAAAGATTTGGCCGATGACACAAAAGACAAGTTGCGCCCCGGCATGAGTGCGACCGCGACCATTACCACGAAAACCAAGAACAACGTGATTGCAGTGCCCCTCCAGGCAATCGTGGAAAAGGCGCCACCGGCGCCGTCACCTGGACCATCGCTGGCAAGCAGTGCCCCCACGCCGTCCGGCGAAAAGCCGAAAGAACAAAAGGGCGTCTACGTTCTGGACAAAGATAATAAGGTCAAGTTCCTCGAGGTTGCGACGGGCATCACCGGGGAATCCGACATTGAAATCGTCAGTGGTTTGTCGGCCGGCACCGAGGTTATCACTGGTCCAAGTCGCGTGCTGAAAACCCTGAAGGTAGGCGATAAGGTGAAGCGCCAAACGCGCAAAGCCGACGCGAACGCCAACTCAGGTGGAGGCAGCTAATGGCCGAAGCTACCGTCGCAGCCTCTCAACGTACTGCAATTTTTGCGAAGCCCGATCTGGCCTCAGCGGATGGCAAGGCGGAAATTCTTATCGCCATGCAGAACATCTGGAAGACCTATGATATGGGCGCTGAGAAGGTCCATGCCCTGCACGGGGTCTCGTTCGAAGTCCGTAGGGGCGAGTATCTCGCCATTACAGGTCCATCGGGCTCAGGCAAGTCTACGCTGATGAATTTGATTGGTTGCCTGGATACTCCGTCCCAGGGAGATTACTGGCTCAACGGCAAGAACGTTTCTGAGATGGATGATGACGAACTGGCGCGCATCCGAAATCAGGAAGTCGGTTTCGTGTTTCAGACGTTCAATCTGCTGGCGCGCGCCACGGCTTTGCACAACGTTGAGCTGCCGCTTATTTACGGTGGCATCCCCGGGGCAAAACGCCACGAGATGGCCAAGCAGGCGTTGACCGAAGTAGATCTCGTCGATCGAATGATGCACCGGCCTAATGAGCTCTCGGGCGGCCAGCGTCAACGCGTGGCAATCGCGCGAGCGCTCGTGAATCATCCGTCAATACTACTTGCGGACGAGCCAACCGGCGCGCTCGACACGGCGACGAGTTATGACATCATGAACCTGTTCGAAAAACTCCACGAAGAGGGCAATACCATCATCCTTGTAACGCACGAGCACGACATTGCGGCCCGTGCCCATCGGGTCATCTCGATCCGTGATGGATTGATCGAGAAAGACGAGCAAATCAAGTAAGGATGCGGCAATGTCTCCCGGCAGCGCCACCCCAACCAACGCACCCTCTGGCCTGACCTTTGCTCGTGAGCTTTCGGTGCCCCGCAAGGCTCGCTCATTTCGCATAGTGCGCGTGGCGGCGGTTTGGGAAGCCTTCTTCGTGGCCTTTGCCAGTCTCCGTCAAAACAAACTTCGCACCGCATTGACGCTCGTCGGGATTATCGTGGGGGTCACCGCGGTCATCGCCGTCGTCACTATCATCAAGGGTTTGGACCAGACAGTCGCGCAGACTTTCTCTTCCCAGGGCTCTACGGTCTTTACGATTTCCAAACGCCCGCGCGTGATCACCTCGCGGGAAGACTTCATCAAATTTAATAAACGCAAGGACATCGGCGAAGATGACGCGCAGGCGATTTTTCGTCTTTGCACCGCTTGCTGGCGCGCCGGTATCGCGGCAAATGATGCGGTGCTCGTCAAGCATGGCAATCAGAAAGCGGATCACGTGGCGCTGCGCGCAATCACGCCCACAGCAATGTTCGAGATCGACGGGGTAACGATTGATGTAGGGCGGTTCTGGAGCGAGACAGAAGGCAATTCAGGCCAGCCGGTCTGTGTTGTAGGTTCTGACATCATCACGAATTTTTATCCAAATGAAACGCCTGAGCACGTGATCGGACAGGATTTATGGGCCGGCGGGCATCGATACCGAATCGTCGGTGTCCTGCAACCGCTGGGAAAAATTTTTGGTATCTCGCGCGACGACCGGATCGTCATCCCCTTCGCGACGTATAAAAAAGACTTCGGCTTGAACATTGCGCGTGGTGCCTTCAATACCTCCGGATCGCTCGTGGTTTTCATCCAGACTCCGTCTGCCGAGCAGTTGGAGACGGCGGAAGATCAAGTTCGGGCGATCATGCGCAACCGCCGGGGCCGCACTTTCAAAGATGAGGACGATGGCTTTGCCCTGGAAACCGAGGACGTCTTCCTCAAACTCTATTCCGGGGCCACGTCCAACATTTACCTGGTAACCATCGGCGTAGCGGCAATCTCGCTGGTCGTCGGCGGTATCGTCGTTATGAACATCATGCTCGTGTCCGTAACTGAACGCACCAAAGAGATCGGGATTCGCAAAGCCGTCGGCGCGCGCCGCAAAGACATTCTGACTCAATTTTTGATTGAAGCTATTACCGTCACCGCAATCGGCGGCGCCTTCGGCGTGTTGACCGGGTTTGGCACCGCCTGGCTGATCGCGCTGGCGATTGGCTTCCCACTGTTGTTCAGTATCTGGTCGGCAGTTCTGGGCGTTGGGGTGTCGTCAATTGTTGGCGTCGTCAGCGGCTTGTGGCCGGCATGGCGCGCGGCGAGACTCGATCCGATTGAAGCCTTAAGGGCAGAATAATGATTGGGGCGCCCTAACGCGCTCAGCGGGCAGGACCGCGTTTTAATTAAATGAACTTCATCGACATTCGTGAATCCGCCTTTATGGCGTTCGACACGGTTCGCAGCAACAAGCTGCGGTCGGCGTTGACTATTCTCGGTGTCAGTGTCGGTGTGGTTACGGTTGTCTTCATGGTTTCGATCATTCAGGGGTTGAACAAAGCCTTCGCGGCGCAGATCGAATCGCTCGGCTCGAACACGATTTGGGCAACCAAGTTCGATCCCAGCATCGGCCATCAGCCGACTTCGGAAGAAATACATCGGAAAGAACTGACGATCGAAGATGCCGACGCGATTCGCCGTGAAGCGCCGTCGATCGTGGGCGTTTCGCCTTTCTACCGAAAAATAAATGAGACGGTCCGTTACGCGGACAAGCAAAGCGACACGCCAATCCTGATCGGAGTTACGGCGTATCATGAATTCACCGTGTCGAGCTACGTCGCGCGCGGCCGCTATATTACCGACCTGGATGTCGAAGCCCGGAATAATATCTGTGTACTCGGGCTCGACCTGGTAAAGGCTCTCTTCCCAAACGAAGACCCACTTGATAAAGATCTAAAGATTTCAGGTCATCAATTTCATGTTGTAGGGGTGATGGAGCCGCTTGGCAGTATCCTCGGTCAATCACGCGACAACTCGGTCTATATCCCGATCACAACCTTCGAAAAATATTATCCGGACATCGAGTTCCCCGAAATCATTTCCGCGATTATCGTTCGTCCCATCTCACGCGCGCATGTGAAATCTGCGATCGATGAAATGACGGATATCCTGCGCAAGCAAAGACACGTCGCCCCGGGAGCTCCAAATAATTTTGGTATCTCGTCCCAGGACGCGCTGCTGGATGTTTACAATCAACTAACCGGCGCGACGTATCTGGTGTTAACGGCGATCTCGTGTGTCGCGCTGATGATTGGCGGCATTGGTGTGATGAATATCATGCTGGTATCGGTGACTGAGCGAACCAGGGAGATCGGACTCCGTAAAGCGGTGGGCGCGACCCGCAGGAACATTCTTTCGCAGTTCCTGATCGAAGCAGTCGTATTGACGGCCATTGGGGGCTTGATTGGATTGTCGATAGGTGAGCTTTTCAGCTTTTTGACGAACAAGTATTCCCCATTGCCGGCCTATGTTCCGCCCTGGGCCATCGTCGTTGGGATTGGCATCTCAGCCGGAGTGGGAATCATCTTCGGATTGTGGCCCGCCTGGAAAGCGGCCAGGCTCGACCCGATTGACTCGCTCAGGTGGGAGTGAGGTCGGTTGGTAACCAAAACCCTTCCCCGCTCGTATAATTAACCTCAGTGAAACTGATCGAAGTTCTCAAAGTGGCGATCGCCGCGATCTGGGCGCACAAACTGCGGTCGGCATTGACGCTGCTCGGCATGATTGTCGGCGTAACCGCCTTTGTTACCGTCGTGTCGCTGATTCAGGGATTCAATGTTTACATTGACGAAAAGATTGCTGGTATTGGCGCAAAGTCTTTTACCATCCAACGTTTTAATCCTTTCGAAGATTTCAAAGACACGGACACGATTGCGGCCGCGCAACGCCGCAATAAAGATTTGACGATGCAGGATTACGAGTTCATCAAAGAGCGCGCGACGTTGATCGCTAAAATTGGGGGCAAAGCCCGTGGGACTCCATCGCAGATTAAGCGCGGCGATCAGGTACTGGACGACGTATTCGTGGCCGGGGCGACCGCAAATACGGCCGACATTGAGAACCGCAGCATCGAGAACGGCCGCTTCTTTACTGACACTGAAGCCGATGGGGCCGCTCGCGTGGCCTATGTCGGCACAGACATCGCCACTAAACTTTTTCCCGCAGGCAATCCAATTGGCGGCGAGATCGATATCCGCGGTCTGCCTTATCGGGTTATTGGTGTCGAAAGCGTAAAGGGAACCGTGTTCGGCATTCCGCAGGACACTTTCATCGTAATTCCACTGAAGACATACGAGCTCGATTTTGGACCATTGATTCGACAGCGCTCGCTTTACTTCATGGCTACTTCAAAAACCGATGAAACCTTTAACGATGCGGTCGAAGAGGCGAGATACCTGATGCGCGCGCGCCGCAAGCTCGCACCGAACGAGAAAGACAACTTCGGTATCGTGACTCCTGACGCGATCACCGGCTTGCGCGATCGAATTTTCGGTACCGTCTTTATCGTGGCGATTGCCGTCCCCTTTATTGCGCTGGTTGTCGGAGCTATCGTCATCATGAATATTATGCTGGTTTCGGTCACTGAAAGAACCAAAGAGATTGGACTGCGCAAGTCACTGGGGGCCCGCAAGATGGATATACTGAAGCAATTCCTGTTTGAAGCAGTCACGCTGGCGACAATCGGAGGCGCGGTCGGCGTATTTCTGGCCTGGGTTGTGGGAAAAGTTGTTACCGCAACTTTCTTCCCCACCTATCTTTCACTTTTTGCAATCCTGGGGGCGCTGCTGGCCTCCGGAGGGATGGGAATTGTTTCCGGAATTGTGCCGGCCTGGAAAGCGGCGCGACTGGATCCGATTGAAGCACTGAGAGCGGACACCTAATTGCAATTAAGAATTGGCAAGTGAAAAATGCAAAAAACAAATCAATGGTGTTGCGGGCTTGCGAGAAATTTCGAGTGTGGACTTTTCACTTCCCATTCTTTCGATGTTGGCCTTCAGCACAAGGTGAGCTATGAAGCTGTTCCGTAACGATATTCTCGAAAGTCTTTGGTTGGCCCTGGCTACGCTGCGCGCTAACAAACTGCGATCTTTTTTGACCATCATCGGGGTGATCATCGGGGTCGTGACGGTAATGTTGATTGCCTCGATCATCAGCGGAATCGATACGGCCTTCACTAAAGAAGTTGAATCTTTCGGCACCCGTTCGATGTATATCAGCAAGTACAATCCGGGCATTCACGTGGGCCGCCTGTCACGTGAAGAGCGCATGCGAAAGAACCTGACCTACGACGACGCAATTGCGCTTTCAAAATTGCCGACCGTCGAAGTAGCTGTGCCCTTCCTGGAAATCACCAATAACTTCTTCGGTCAAAAAATTCTGGTCAGTGGCGGTGGTAAGACCTCGGCCTCAGTTGCTTTGCAGGGAACTCTGCCGGACTTTGAAAAGGCCGGAACTCAGACAATCTCTGAAGGCCGGTTTTTCTCGCAGTTTGAGAACGATACCAACGCGAACGTCTGCGTGGTGGGCTCGAAAGTGGCGGACGATTTCTTCCGCTTCGCGAGCCCGGTCGGCGACACGATCAAGATTGGCTCTGAAGAGTATCGGGTTGTGGGGGTGCTGCAGAAGCGGGAGCAGTTCTTGTTCAGTGGGGGCAGCGACGATCAAAACAACGTTATCTACCTGCCCTACAATGTCGCTCGCAAGCTGAAGCCCAACTCTGACGATGTCTATGTGCTGGCGGTAGCCAAACCGGGACTGATGACCGAAGCCATGGATCAGGTGACGGACACCCTGCGCGTGCGCCGCCAGGTTCCTTTCGGCAAGCCTGACAATTTTGGTGTCGAAACAACCGAAAATCTGATTAGCACTTTCCACTCGATCACCGGAGGAGTGGCGATCGCCATGGTCGCGATTTCGTCGGTGGGACTGATGGTCGGCGGCATCGGCGTAATGAATATCATGCTGGTGTCCGTGACCGAGCGCACACGCGAAATCGGGGTCCGCAAAGCCCTGGGCGCGCGCCGCAAAGACATCCTCTGGCAATTCCTAATCGAGGCGATGACCTTGACGGGCTTCGGCGGCTTTATGGGGCTGGCTATCGGCTGGCTGGGATCATTGGTGGTCAAGCTCATCATGCCTTCCTACGTCCCGTTGTGGGCGCCCGCCGCGGGATTTTTCGCCAGCGTCGGCATCGGCATGATTTTCGGTTTGTGGCCGGCATGGAAAGCCGCGCGACTCGATCCTATTGAATCGCTAAGATACGAATAAGGTTCCGAGTTCCGCATTACGCGGCCTCGGCTTGGCCGCCTAAAGGCGGAACTCCGAACGGGTTCCCTATCCCAGGAAGCTCGGGAAGATTGCCGCCAGTGCCACGCCAAACAACAGGAACAATACAAACAGCGTGATCGTTACTCCCCAGGCCGCCGACGAACTGACTTTGTAACCGCCTTCGCGCAGCCCAGTCCCGGTCAACCACAATCTGTACAAGCCCAGAAGGCCGATGCTCGTGGCGAGTACGAACAGCACCGGATGGTCTTTTGACGAGACCAGCAAGCCAAGATTGTCATACACCAAATTATCCTGGCCCAGCAGCGGATGAATATCGTCGGGTGACTTCAGGTAGAGAATGATAAAGCTGATTACCTTCTGGATGATCGTAACGGGAAGAGCGACATAAGCAACTACTGAAAAGGTTTGCCAGTAATGCATGCGGCCGCCGAATGCCATCACCCCCAACAAGCACAGCCCGGCAATAAAAGCGACACCGAAGAAATGGCCGACGACAGACTTGATGATATTGCCTGCCTGCTGCGTCGGAGCTTTCTGCGCCTCGGCACCTTCCGTCCTCATCCTGGCCAGCGCTTCTGGCGGCGGCTTGAATGGACTCTCTTCCAATTTATCAACAGTGAAGTTGATGATCCGTTCGGGCGTCAGTCGATGAACAAAAGCGGCCACGTACGCGCCGTTAAGAATACCCGCGATTAGAATCGCGGCCATCCACTGCGGGTGCGCCCGCAAGTTGCGAAAAACACTGGTCGGCTCAAAGAAAATGCCGGTTAAGGTTGCAGCGGTGGATATTTTCGGGGGCGGATCCTTTACCGCCGGCAGCCGCATGAAACTAAAGGCGAAGAACAAAATCCCCAGGCAGCAAACTGCCGCTCCAGTGCCAATGCCCCCAACAATTAGGGCGATCCCGGGAATGCCGAGGATGACTATGATAATTCCGATTACGATCAAGGTTACGCCGGCCCACATCAAATTCGTCGGTCGCGGTCGTTCGGATTCATTCCCGATAGGCGGCGGTGGCGGCGCTTGAAATTGCAAATTTGGATCGCTCATCTCAAAAAATGTCCTCCTGAGATACGGAACTAGCCGTGGTCACGAAAGTGGGTGGCTCAACTTAACGTCCTGAATCGTTTATCCTTACGTTCAGGATGTGGATCTGGTTTCAGTCTCATGAGCCGGCTCCGCCTTCGGAGCAGAGTCATAACCGACAACGCGAATACAAGCGACGCTGTGGCCCGGAGAAACTTCGCGTAACTCTGGATCAATGCGCGCACAATCGTCAATTGCCATCGGGCAGCGGGTGCGAAATCGGCAACCGGAGGGTGGGTTTCTCGACGTCGGGACGTCACCCTTCAGGATAATCCGTTCGCGTTTCTGTTTTGGATCTGGAATTGGAATTGCCGAAAGCAGTGCGATCGTGTATGGATGCAGCGCGTTGGCGTAAAGCTCTTGCGCGTCCGCAATCTCGACGATACGGCCGAGATACATCACGGCGACACGCGTCGAAATGTGTTCGACTACCGCGAGTCCGTGCGAAATGAATAGATAAGTCAGCCCGAATTCTGCCTGCAGGTCCTGCAAAAGATTCACGACCTGCGCCTGCACCGAAACGTCGAGAGCTGAGACAGGTTCATCCGCAACGATGAGTTTTGGATTGAGGGCCAGGGCGCGCGCGACGCCAATGCGCTGTAATTGGCCACCCGAGAATTCATGGGTGTAGCGCTTCATGTAATCCGCATCGAGTCCTACCTTTGCCAGCAACCAGGCCACACGGTCGCGGCGCTCGGTTTTGTTACCGATATTGTGAATGACCAGCGGCTCAGCAATGATGTCGCCGATCTTCATGCGCGGATTCAGCGACGCATTAGGGTCCTGGAATACGATCTGCATTTCTCGGCGCAGTTCGCGCAGTTCTCGCTTGCCCATCGCGGTGACGTTCCGTCCTTCAAATTCAATGTCGCCACGCGTTGGTTCGATGAGTCGCAGCAGGCAGCGGCCCGTCGTCGATTTACCGCATCCCGATTCACCCACGAGTCCGAGAGTCTCTCCGCGTGAGATATCGAACGAGACGCCATCGACAGCCCGCCAAACGTCATCGCTGCCCTCCACCGGAAAGTGTTTGACGATATTGCGGACACGGACCAGCGAATTGTGGTTTGAGGTGGCAGCCATTTCGATAGTTAGAGCCATGCCCTGATGTGCAGAAGGCCTACGCCCTTCCTGCTACTTCACACGCTGTTCTGCCGAGGCTTGGCATCCCGAAAACGGCGGCGCCTCGCAGAATGAAACACCAGAACCAGGCGGAAATGCCTAGTCTTTCCGCACTTCACACGGCAGAGCCGCTGTTAGTCGTTTCGGGCCCAGGCCTTTCCGCGCCGTGACGCGGTGTGGCTGTGGCAGTTGCCGGATCAAACAGAATACATCGCACTGTTACACCATCCGTCAGTTGGTACAAGGGAATCTCTTGTTCGCGACAACGCGGCATACGATAAGGACACCGGGGTTCGAAATCACAACCCGGCGGCAATGCTGTTGCTCGTGGGACCGTGCCTTCAATCGTTTGCAATCTGGTCTTCCGGGCGACGTCCTTCGCAGTTAGTTTTGGAACCGAGCGCAAGAGCCCTTCCGTGTAAGGATGTTTCGGCCGGGCGAACAACTCGTCTACCGGTGATTCTTCGACAATCTTTCCCGTATACATGACGGCGACGCGATCGGCGACCTCGGCTACGACGCCCAGGTCATGCGTGATCAAAAGTACCGCCAGATCGCGCGTGCGACGCAGGCTATCGAGCAAGTCCAGAATCTGCGCCTGTATGGTTACGTCGAGGGCGGTCGTTGGCTCGTCCGCGATTAAGACTTTTGGATTGCAGGCCAGGGCCATTGCGATCATTACGCGCTGGCGCATACCACCCGACAGCTGATGTGGATAATCCTTGACGCGTAGTTCGGGATCGGGAATCGAAACTTCGCGCATGGCCGCGATTGCGCCCGCCCTCGCCGCCTTCCGCGCGAGCTTCTGGTGCAGGCGGAGCGCCTCGGCAATCTGTTCCCCGACGGTAAAAACCGGATTCAGCGACGTCATCGGATCCTGAAAAATCATGGCGACGTCGTTGCCGCGCACGCTACGCATCTCGGTGTTTGAAAGCTTCACCAGGTTGCGGCCCTCAAAAAGAATCTCTCCGGCGACAATGTTTCCGGGCGGCGCGACCAGTCGCATGATCGAGAGCGCGGTCATCGATTTGCCGCAGCCGCTTTCGCCGACCAAACCGAGCAATTCGCCCTGGTCCAGATAGAGACTGACACCATCTACCGCGCGCACCAATCCCTCGCGGGTTTGAAAATGCGTGTGCAGATTTCTTATTTCAAGTAGATGGTTCACCCGAGCAACTCTATCCTAAACTTCAAATCTGGAATACGTTGACACCGTTCAGAACTTGGCAATAGACTGGGCCCGCCCGGCCACTCGCAATCTAAGGGGTCCAAATCATGTTCAATTCTACCTTAACTGCAAGAAGAACCTCGTTCGAGGTATCCCTCGTGGCTGCGTTTATCTTTATCGGTTTCATTGCGGCAAGCGCGCAAACACAGGATCCTGCCGAGCGGCAGCGGGCGCTGGACGCTTATGAATCACAGAACATGGTCGCAGCTTTGCCCTTGCTGGAAAAAGTAGCATTGGCTTATCCGAACGATGCGGTGGTCCTTTCACGACTAGGTTTTGCAGTTTACGCCAATTCGGTGGATGAAAAGAATCCGGCCACGCGTCAGAAAATGCGCGAACGGGCGCGTTCGATTCTGCTGAAGTCCCAATCGCTGGGCGATAACAGCAACCTCACGAAGATGGCCCTCGACACTTTATCGGGTCCGGATATCACACAGATTCCATTCTCGAACATTCAAGCCGCTGAGGTCTCGATTCGTGAAGGCGAAGCCGCTTTTATGCGTGGCGACATGGACAAGGCGATTGCGGCCTATAAACGCGCCCTCGACTCCGACCCAAATCTCTACAGCGCTGCTTTGTACGCAGGTGATTCTGAATTCAAGAAGGCAATGGCGTCGACTGATCCGCAGTTTCGCAGCACACATTTTGATGCGGCCGGAGTTTGGTTCGCCAGGGCCATCGCGATCAATCAGAATGTGGAAACTGCCTATCGATACTGGGGGGATGCCCTGGATGCACAAGGCAAGACGAATGAAGCGCGCGACAGATTTGTGGACGCAATCGTCGCTGAACCATACGGCCGCCGAGCATATGTCGGACTGACGCAATGGGCACAACGTCACAAAGTGCAATTGGGCCATCCGCACATCGTGCCGCCGAATTCAACTACTACGCAGGGAGCGAACACCACACTCAACATTGATCCGCGGACCTTCGACACTAAAGATGGTTCAAACCAATGGCTGATGTATGACCTGACGCGAATTGCGTGGCAGAAGAGCGAGTTTTCAAAGAATTATCCGAACGAGCCGGTCTATCGGCACAGCTTGAAAGAAGAGGCGGCCGCCCTGCGTATGGTCGCGGAAGCATGCGCCAAAGATTTGAAATCGGGTAAAGTTAAAGAACTGGAAGCCTCGCTGGATACCCTGGTCAAACTGAACGACGCCGGTTTGCTCGAAGCCTTCATCCTGTTTGCCCGCCCTGATGCGGGGATCGCGCGCGACTACGACGCGTACCGCAATACTAATCGCGATAAGCTGCGACGGTACTGGCTGGAAGTGGCGATTATTCCCGGATAGGTCAGAACCGCCTGCGGTAGCGGGCGGGCCCCGACTTTTACCTTATCTGACGTTGCGCGGACATGGGCCGCCGCGCTACCGCAGGCGGTTGTGGTGTACTACTGATTGCTTGCCGTTCTCGCGCCGGGGGCGGCTTTGCGCGGCAGCTTTTCATCACGCATCGCGGTGTTGTAAACGAACGCGGCCATGATTGTAGCCGCCTGCTTCATATCATCCGCCTGAATTCGATCAAACACGTCCTGGTTTGAGTGGTGCGTCCGGGTGTCGTACTCGATTTCGTCCTGGATGAATTGAAATCCCGGCAGGCCGATGCCGTCGAACGATTGATGGTCCGTGCCGCCCGTATTCGAAATCGTGATTGTGCTTGCGCCCATGTCGCGGAACGGCACCAACCACTGACTGAAGAGATCGCGCAAGGCACGATTGCCTTGCAAATAAACGCCGCGAATTTTTCCGGTGCCGTTATCGAGATTGAAATAGCCGGAAAACTTCTCATACTCGGGCAGGGTCGTCAGCTTTGCCGGGGTAGCGTTCCCATTGCCGCCGCCGCCCAAACCTGCACCGCCCCCGAATTGGTTAGGGCCTCCTTCGAGCCATCCAAAGTGCTGCTTAACGTAGGCGCGTGAGCCCAGCAGTCCTTCTTCCTCACCGGTCCAAAGTGCCACGCGAATCGTTCGTCGCGGTTTGATTCCGAGTGTTTGCAAGATCCGAACTGCTTCCATCGCCACCGCGACACCAGCGCCATTGTCAGTCGCGCCAGTGCCGGAATGCCACGAGTCCATGTGGCCGCCCAGCATCACGATCTCATCTTTCAAATCTGTGCCAGGAATCTCGGCGACTGTGTTGTAGCCCATGTTGTCCTGGTCCTGATATTCAACTGCCAGGTCAACCGTCATCTTCAGCTTCTCGCCCTGCTGAAGCATTCTGATCATTCGATTGTACTGCTCGGCCGCGACGGTCACTTGCGGAACCATTTTCGCTTCGGCTTTGGGATCGTAGTAGTTGAGTCGAGTGAGAGTGCGCATCTCCTCAATGCTGTTCGGCACTGGCTGAGCCACGGTTGCCTGCTGCACAAAAATTGTCCCGCCCGATCCGCGCGGGCTTACGTCGACCGCCACGGCGGCGCCTTCATCAACCAGCAGGTTCCAGCGCTTCGCGGTGAAGACTGATTGTTGAAAGAGTTGCTGCTGTCGTTCCTGGGGTGTCATTGGCGGGCCGTTGGGTCCGCGCGGCCCACCGCCCCCTCCGGCAAACCCTCCCTGTCCCGGCGGCAGGGCGTTAGCTAAAGCTAATAAGCTCTTTTCATCGTGTCGTCTTCCCGGCGCATCGAAGAGTGCTTTCACTTCGACTGGCTGCGAGATCAAAATGATCTTGCCTTTCAATTGGCCTTTGTACTTTTCAAGATCACCTTCCGTCTTTGCGTCCAGAAAAACCACGTCGGCGGTCACGGTGCTGTTTGGCTGCGGCGCAGCCGCAGGCGCGACTGGCTTCTTGCCTTTCGCCGTTGGCAGGCTGGGCATTTCCGGCATCACCTTTACGCCCGGCGACCATGCTTTCGGATAAGCAATCAGCGGAATGTCCTGTGGCGCGATTACCTGGGCCGAAAAATGCTTTAAGGTCCAACCGCGCCCGAACGGTCCCCAGGCTTCAAGATGCGCGTTTTGTAATCCCCACTTTGTCATCGTATCGCGCGTCCATTCATTGGCGCGTTTTGCATTCGGCGAAGCGGTCAGACGGGGTCCGATGACATCGCTGAGATACGAAAGCGTCTGCATCACCTGCGATCGATTCATGCCTTCATCCTTGATCTTAGCGATCATCGGGTCTTCGACCGGTGGCTGTGGTTGCTGCCCGAAAGCAGCGTACGGCAGCGTCAGCGTGAAAAACAGAAGTAGAGCAGCAAATTGGCGACGGATCATAGTGGGCTCCTATTCAAGATCTGATTTGGTTGGTCCAGTTTGCCTTTGCGATGAAAGGCGCGCGAACGTTTGACTGAATTGACGATGCTTATACTCGCAAAGTTACCAAGATTCAAGCAGGGAGATCATCCGCAGATTGGCAGACGACGATGGGACTCATACGTCTCGTGGGACGCATAGGACCCATGGGGTCCCATCTGTGGGCAATCTGCGAAATCTGTGGACGAGTCTGTTATCATTGCGCCCCCATGCCTTCACCGAAGTCACAACCTGCGCGCGGCATGCGTGACTTTCTGCCTGCCGAAGTGCGCAAGCGCGAATACGTTATCAGCGTAATCAAATCGGTGTACGAGCGCTATGGTTTCGAACCGCTGGAGACGCCGGCCGTCGAAAACATTGAAACGTTGATGGGTAAATACGGTGAAGAAGGGAACCAGCTGATCTTCAAGATCCTCAAGCGCGGTGAACACGAGAAAACCGGTGAAGCCGATCTGGCGCTGCGTTACGATTTGACCGTTCCGCTCGCTCGTGTGGTCGCGCAATATCAAAACGAGCTGCCAAAGTTCTTCAAGCGTTATCAGATTCAGCCCGTGTGGCGCGCCGACCGCCCGGCGCGCGGGCGCTTTCGCGAGTTCTATCAATGTGATGTCGATGTGCTCGGCTCACTCTCTATGATCGTGGAAGCTGAATTAATTGCTGCGGCCAGCGATGCATTGACCGCGCTTGGATTCAATGATTTCACGATCCGGCTGAATCATCGAAAAGTTTTGACCGGCATTCTCGATCAAGCCGGCGTGCCCCGCGGTCAGCACGACAGCGCTCTGATCTCACTGGACAAGATGGACAAAGCAGGGCCCGAGGGCGTCGCGCGTGAATTGAGTGATCGCGGCATTGTGGATGAATCCGCTGTGAAGTTGATGCGCTTTTTCGAAGGCCTGGCAGGCGCGGAACATGCAGTTAATTTACTCGATCTCAACGAAGCGGGCGAAGCGCGCGCGGCTTTCAACGCCGACGTGCTCGGACGTTTGGTTGAATTCATCGGCTCGGATGAAATCGGCGCCCGTGGCGTCGATGATCTGCGTCAGATTCTTAAATATGCGAAGCCGAGCGGCGCCGATCAGCGAATAAAACTTGACCCGACACTTGCGCGCGGCCTGGCTTATTACACTGGTGCGATCATCGAGATTAATGTCGCCGATCTCGCCGGCTCCCTCGGCGGCGGCGGGCGTTATGACAATCTGGTCGGAATGTTTCTCGGTAAAGATGTTCCGGCCTGCGGATTTTCGCTTGGTCTCGAGCGCATCATCGTGGTGATGAGCGAACGCGAAATGTTTCCAAAGGAACTGCTCTCGTCGGCTGCCGATGTGATGGTGACAATCTGGTACCAGAAAGACTCTGGAGAGAAAGAGGAAGCGGCGAAAGACTCCCTAAAACTCGCCAGGGAGCTGAGAAACTTGGGGCTGCGAGTCGACGTTTATCCAGTTCGCAACGTTAAGCTTGCCACGCAAATGGCGTATGCATCGAAGCGTGGAATTCCATTCGTTGCCACGATCGGCGAGGATGAACGACAACGCGCTGAGTTCTCTCTCAAGGACATGCGGAGCGGGGAGCAATTTAGACTGCCGCTTGATGAATTGAAGAAATTGCAGAACCACGAACCCTTCTCCCAGGAAAAAAAAGAATCACCATCTAATGCTCGCGACGAGTTATTGAGATGGCTGAACGACAAGAAAGCCGGCGGAGCGGGCGACGGCATAAAGCCCGGAGAATGGCATTCAATATGATGAACGGTTTATCTAACGGCTGTCGCCCGCCGGCGGGGTTGCGATTATTCTTAACGTGGTTTCCTGGGGTTCCGCTTCGCTCCACCCCAGGCTTTATGCCATCGCCTGCTCCGCGAACTCATTGACCGGCACTCAAATCGGCAGGTTCATCTTTCTGAGGATCGCCTGAAAGCGCGGGTCGTCCTTGATGCCCGAAAAGCGCGGTTCATCTTTGGTCCAGACCATTCGGTCTTCACGCAGTTCAAGACATTTCTGCAACGCGGCGATCGCTTCATCCGTGCGTCCTGTCTCGCTGTAATGCATCACCTGGAAATAGAGGGCTTTTGAATCTTTCGCTGCAAGTTTCCTCAGGTAATCTTGCATTTCCCGAGCTTTGTCCGGCTGCCCAGTTTTGTAATAGGCGGTCGCCAGCATCGAAGCCCAGAAGAGATCTATCTCTTTTGCGTCGGGAAAATGTTCGTGAGCTAATTCGATGACTCTGGTGTATTCGCCTTTAAGCAAATGGATTTTCGCGACGGCCCTTTGCGCTACGCTTGCGTCCTTGTCCATCTGCAGCGAGGTCTCCAGGGCTTTCAAAGCCTCGTCGTAGCGACCCTGTTTTTCAAGAATGGCAAAAAGCGGAACAGCCAGGTCGGCCGAGCGAGGATCCAACTCGCGCGCTTTCTCGACTTCGGCTAAGGCTTCGTGGTAGCGGCCCAGCGTAGCCAGCAGTCGCGCATAGAATTGATGGGCGTTGACACTGTTCGAATCGAGATCAAGCGCGCGCTTAAAGGACTGCTCGGCCCCCTCCCAATCCCAATAATAATAGTATTTAAGTTGGGCCAGAGCCGTATGCGAATCTGATAGGTTCGGATCCAGAGCCAAAGCCCTATTGATTGAGACCCTGGCGTTCTCGAAGAGTTCATTGTCCGAACCAGTGGTGCTGGTGGCTTGCGCCTGGTATGCGTCAGCGAGGCCGGCGTAGGCCAGCGCATAGTTCGAATCGAGATCAATCGCCCGACGGAATTCCTCGATCGATTTCAATGGGTTTCGTTTCTGGAGATAAAACCTTCCGCGCCAATAGGCGTGGAAGGCTTCCCCGTTTTGCGTATAGCGCTTGGCGAGTAAGCTCCTTTCTTTGTCGGTCAGTCGTGAAACCAACGACTCAGTGACCTGGAGCGAGAGCTGGTCCTGGAGTTTGAAGATGTCCGTTTCGTTTTCATCAAAACTGCCGGACCAAATAAGGGTGCCGTCGCTAACCCGAAGCAACCGGGCATTGATCCGCAGATGGCCTTCTGTGTGTTGCAGCGTGCCGGCGATGATCGCATCGACTTTCAACTTCCGGCCGATCTCAACCGGGTCCTGCTCTCCCCGGGCATAACGGCCGACCGAGACAATCGGTCGCACCGCCAATGAACGCAAACTGCCCAAACGCGTCAGCAACGTATCCGTGAGTCCCAGCGCGATAGTCTTGTCTGTTTCATCGTCACGCAGGGACTGCAGGGGAAGGACTGCAACGGATCGAATCTCTGTCGCGGGCGCTCCCTGCCGGTGCCAGAATGACCATGTCGCGACCGCGATCGTCACCATCAAAGCCAAAGCAGCAGCGATGTAAGCCCGTCTGGTTCGGCGCGCCGCCGGTAGTGATGGCCTGGTCTCTGCTTCCGATGTAGTTGGTGCGGGCGGCTGGTCGCTCATGACTCGAGCAACCGCCTGTCTTTCTATGAAGAGCGCCGGAACTTCTTCGGTGACTTCGCGCACCTGAGCACTAAAGCGATAACCGTGTCGGGGGACAGTTTGGATGTACTGGCCGCCTGCTTCGTCGGTTCCGAGCGCCTTGCGCAGCATCGAGACGTTGAAATTTAGATTGCCGTCTTCAACAAAGGTATCGGGCCAAATTGCGCTCATCAAAGCTTCCCGCTCAACCAGCCTCCCGTTTTGTTTAATCAGTACCAGGAGAGTCTCGACAGCTTTCGGCGTGAGCGGCACCGGTTCGCCGTTTCGCCACAAGCAGGGTTTCTCCGGGTCGAGGCGGAAAGGCCCAAATTCATAGAGATGTCGGACACGTCTGGCCATAAGGCTTCTAACGAATTTTCTAACGGTTTCTAATGGAAATTCAAAGGACTTTTCGCGTGCCGAAAGGATAGAAGGACGTTCAAGGAAACGCAAGGTTCTTTCAGCCAGACCTTAGACCTGCGGTTTCACGTCTACTTCGAATTTAATAGTGATTCTTGCCGCGCAGAAAGAGGAGAAGAAAATGAAAGGTCACACTGAATCAAATCGAGCTTTGAGCGGGTTCGCAGTCGCGCTCTTCGTGTTACTGGCGGCGACGGGTTCGATGGCGCAACGCCGGCGCGCGGTTGTAGTCCGCCCGGTCCGTCATCCAGTTGCCGCCCGTCACGCGCTGGTCGTGCGCGGAGGTCATCCTATCCATCGTCTGCTCCCGCGAGAGGTCGTAATGCATCCAACGCGCCGGCCCGTCCTGGTGAAGGCGCCGCTGAGGTTTTTACCGGCCCTGACATGGAGAGCCGCTTTTGTCGCCTTGCCGCCCCGCGAACGAATCGTATGGCAGGACACTGAAACTATCGCGCGCGACGAGGAATGGGTCGATACGAATTATGGTGTGGACGGAAATGGGAAGGCGCTGTTCTTACACATCGACGGCAATACACAGTTGAATTTCGCCGAGGTCACTTACGAAAACGGCAACGTGCAGGTGGTTGATTTCAATGAAGAGAGCCACGGCACGGGCACCTACAAGATACTCGACCTCGGCGGCAGCGAGCAGCACGTAATGACCATACGCATCCTGGCAAAGTCAGAGTCGCAGGACGCGAAGCTGGCCGTTTATCTGAGCAAGTGAAAAGAAAGGACCAAACGAAATGAAACGCCGGATCGTTTTAGCGTTCACGGTCATGTGGGTTTCGCCTTCGCGTCGCAGCTTACTTCTGAAGCAATTGTCCGCGCGCAACCCGCGCCGAGATTTCGATTTGAAACGGGCGTTGTCAAACTCGGGCCCAATCAAATTTTGCGCATCACGGTCGAGGAATTTACGCGGCGCCCAGGGTGTTCTAACAGCGCTTACCAGCATTATAACTTTCCGTTCTGCTGCGCTGCAGGCCTTTGCCTTGACCTAAAGAGTTTGAACTGATCGCTCCAGATGCTGACGGACTTACCTTGAGAGGAGAAACGAAATGAAACGCCAAATGACAATTTCAGTCGCCCTTCTGCTGACAATATTACTGACAGCAATGACCTGGGCTCCCGCGGTTCGCGGACAAACGCCGGGAGACAACGTGAATATGAGAAAGATTGTAATCGATACCGGCGCAGTCAGTTTGGGTCTAAACCAGGCGCTTCGCGTTACGGGGGATTGGAATGGCGACGGCAAGGACGTGGTCCAGTTTCGACAGATGACCTATATGCCGGAGGGTTGTAGCGGCGGAGTTTGCAAACACTCGATTGCCTCTCAAAGTACTTCCGCGCCAGTGAAGCTGGCATCGGGTGAAGCTGCTTCAATAGACATCGTCAGCAGCCCCGAATATTTTGCCGTGCGCGCGATTGTTTTGAGCGAGCATCCCAATTTGCATGTGAATGCAATGATTATCGATATGACTACTGGAAACATTATCTGCGTTCTGGTCGGCGGCTGATTCCTTTAATGGTTCAGCGACACGAAAGGAAGCGCGTTATGAAATATCGAAAGGTATTCTCAATAGCCTTAATTCTGGGATCTTTAATGTGGGGCCTCGCGACGCCGGCGCTTGGACAGCCGGGCGGAAAGAGATTAGTCGTAACGTCCGGCGTCTTGAGGCTCGCTCCCAATCAACTTCTTCGCATCACGGTAAACGGCCAGGCGGGCAATGACGCTCTGATGGTTCAATTCAGACGCATGTATTACGTTGGCAGCGCTAACGGCGGCATTTGGAAAACCAGCAACGTGACCCAGGACACGACCGCTCAGCTGGCACTTGATGCGAATGAAGCGGCTTCGACAGACATTAGCCGGGGAGGCTTTGACGCCGTGAGTGGCGACGTGATCATCAGAGGCTATACCGGCACGACCAGGGTGAATGAGGGAGTCACGTTCCAAATCATTAACTCGTCTACGGGTGAAGTTGTTAGCGCGTGGAAGGATGCGGACGTGGTCCAAATCTGAAGTACCCTGATACAAAGGCAAGCACGAAAAGAAGAACGAAAAGAGAGCATCACGGTATGAAACGGTGGCCGATTCTTTCGACGATTGCGATCGTCGCTCTTTCGTCCCTGCTCGCGTGTCAGCGTTCTGCGCATTCGTCGCCTGAACAAAATGCGAACCGCGCGGAAGACCAGAAAAACCCGGAACTCGCGTTGCTGCATACGTACGGGTGGACCATCGAAGGCGATCCAACAGCCAGCAAACTCGAATTGCCGAGCCCGGTTGATCGCCTTCTTTCCACGCGGCTCTACCTGCGGATGTCAAAGGCCATCGGCCTGGATTTCTCTAATCATGCCGGACAAACTCTGCCGCTGCGAAATTACAAAGTAACCAACGATGCGGAGCAAGATCATGACATTCGCGCGCACTTGCTGCTGGCAGACAGTAAGATTGTCGGCGCATGGCTTTCAGTTGCAAATGAAGACATCGCGCCCGGCGTCTATGCGCTCAATGTAAATCCACATCAACCCAAACAGCGGTAGCGCGTGTTTGTTGGGACACGTAAACTGCGCACGGTGGAGAAACACGCGACGTGACGGCGGAAGCGCAGATATCGCGGCATCAAGGCAACACGACTTGCGCCTTCGGCCCAGCACATGGCGGCGAGCCTGGGGTCATTATTAAAAGTGGGGAGGCGAACCCTCCAGACCGAGGCAGAGCCTCATGAGAAAATCGAAAGTTCGCCCGGTAAGTTCTCCGCAGGAGGATGATCTTCTTAAACTGTACCGCCACCAGGGTTAATGATTTTCTGTCAGGAGGAATGCGATGAAGTGGGCTAATACAGAACACGCGTTGGAAATGGTCTTGTTGCTGTTGCTGGGCTCCACGGCGGCGCTGGGCCAGTCTTACAAACCAGCGATTGAATATCAATCGCTCCTGAACATGCGGTACTACGAAAACAACGGCGGCTTTCTGGTCGAAGATCTGCAACTCGTATTTCCACCGGCGAACGTAGGCAACGCGAAATTTGTAGTTACTGACTCGAGTGGCAGTATCGTCGATACTGTCCCGCTTCGTTACGAGCGAATGGAGTTTCCTGCTTTTGGACGCTTTAGACCTGCCAGCGGCAACCCGGGAAATGTGCGCGTGGGAAGATCGGGAAGCTTCATCATGTCGGTCGTGGTCGATGGTCAGCCGATTTCTTCATTACCCTTCAGCCTTAGAGAAGAAAACAGCTCCGATCCATTCAACCCCGGAAAAAGATTTGTGCGCGACGGGGCGTTCGGCGACTTCGCTTACTTCTCAGTTGTGCCCGACGATCCAAACGGCGAAGTAACGTTTAATTGGTGGATGAGTCTGCGCGAAGTTCCCGGAGCGGCAAAGACGGCCCGCGTGACGATTCATTTGCTCGTCAACGGAAAAGAGCTGGCCGCGAGCATGGGCCCCGTAATTGCCAGTCTCGCCGATTGGCAGTTCATACAGCACAGGCAATTGAGTGTGCCGTCAACGCCGCGTAATCATTGGCTGACATTGGCCGACTTAACGAAAACAAACGGCGAAGTGGCACTGGTACTTAAGGCGGATGGGCAGCCGATCAAGACTTACAAGGCTCAGGTTTCCGGCGGACAACTCCAGCGTTTGCCGCGGAATGCTTTATCCTTTGAACCACACGCCCAGTTTATTTCGCCGCGCTTCATCGACGTCTCCGCGAGGAGCAGTTCGCGATACAAAATGTACGACATGTATTGGGTGAGGAAACAATGATGCCCTTCACTCGTGAGCGATGACTACCGGCCCCACCTTCTTTCCCATTTTTGCTTTCGCCTCGAACAGCATGTGAATGATCACGGAAGCGATTATGATCGCACCGCCAATCAGGGCCCACCCGCTCGGCTGCTCGCCGATAAAAAGAAAAACCCATACCGGGTTCAGCACGGGCTCGACGTAGCCAATGATTCCCGCATCAAGTGATCGCACACCGCGCGCCATCGCCAGGGTAAACAGCAAATACGCGAATCCAATTTGCACGATGCCCAGATAAGCTATGCGGCCAAAGTCTCCTGCGCTGATTCCGCGTTGCATTGCGCCAAAAAATGCGGGCGCGCAAATCAGCACACAAATCAGATTGCCGTAGATCGCCGAAGAGGCGCGATTGACGTCTCGGGCTTTCGCGTGCCGCAACAGTAGAAAGAAGAGGGCAAAACAGACGCCTGAAGCCAGCGCGAATAGATTGCCGCTGACATCCTGTGGTCGCAGCCTGCCGACAAAAAACAGCGACATGCCGGCTACGCAGGCAGCGACGGTCAGGAAGTCGCGGCTGCGAAACTTCTCTTTGTAGAAGAGCGGCTCGAGAATCAGGACGTAAACCGGAGCAGTGTATTGAAGAAAGATTGCGTTGGCGGCCGTCGTAAGTTTGGTGGCCAGGACGAAAAGAATCAGCAGCGCGGCATAAAGAATTGAAGTGATCCCGCTGATTGCGTTGATTCCAAATCCTTCTTTGCGGGTGAAAATCGCGATCGTGATCGCCGCGAGCAACGATCGGCCAAATGAAAGTTCAAACGCGGAAAGATGGGTGGCTTTGATGAAGAGACCGCCGGTGCTCCAGAGAATCGCGGCGCCAAGGATGAGGAGCAGCGGCGAAAACTTCGCTGATGGCGGAGAGTGATTCACTAAATGTTAGGAGACTGGAGGGCATGCCTCCCGGTTGCTGCCTCCGATGGTTGCCGGCGAGGACCGTTGCGTTCCAGCTCAACAGTGTGGCCCGTTCGCGCGCGGTTCGTGATTGCTGGAACACGAGTGGCCAATCACTGCACAAGCTCTGGCCGATTCTCGCTGTTTTTATCGGCGACGGCATGACTCGGCGCATCGTCGCGCTTCAAGGACTTCAGATACTTTCCAAACTGTCCGTTCCAGGGTGGAATCACTAACGAGATGGCCCCTTGCGCCTGCGCCTGACACGCCAGACGAATCAACGGCTTTGGTTCCGCGGTGTCGAGGTAGCCGAATTCCTTGATCTTTTTTGCTTCGCGAGCCCCAACGTCCGACAATCTGTCCGCCCCACCCAATACCCCGATCCAACAGGTACCGCAAGAAGCCGAACGACACTCAACCGGAATCGGCCCTTCCATCCGGCTCGGATCGATAGCTACCCAGTCGCACGACCGATCGACGGCTGCGACCCACGCCAAATCCTGACCTTCGTTCAATTTATATTTTGCGCGATCATCGTTTTCGTCATGGGTGACCGTGAATTGTTTGTTGACAGTTTTAAGAAAACCGAACAGGCCCTGACTGTCGTCCTTTGCGCGCTGTCGCACGATTTGATCAGGTGACGTCCGGGCGTGGTTTTTGTCAATGTTCGTTTTCCCCGGCGCGGCTTTGAAAGCGGCTAGCCCGGCTTGCTGGACGGTCATGAATGCGACTGCTGTAATGCCGACTAAGAGCGATTCGTCGAGCTTTAGCTCCTGCGCCGCGCCGCGCGCGACCGCGAAAATCTGATCCGCAAGAGATGTGGGATGGGCTTTAGGCTGTGAACCGTCAGAAGACACAGACTGAAGTCTCTCCCACTCTACGGCATGCGCTTCCAGCGACCGTTTGACCTGCGGCCAAAAACGATGGCCGTAAAGAAATCGATGCGAAGAGTAGATCTGATTCTTAAGTTCGTAATCACCCTGCAACAGTAACTGTTGCGCCAACTGCTCGCGATCAAGGGCTTCGCTAAGCGCGGAAAACAGCGACAGCGGATAAAATGCAAACCATACCTGGGTGGCGTTCCGATCAACTTCATGAATGGATCGCAACGTAGCTGCCAGCGCGGAAGCCCAGGCTTCCTCATTTTGCTGATTCAGAAAAGTTTCGAAAGAGTTTTCGTTACTCATGTGATAGTCAGGAATTATCTCCTAAATGAAAACGGAAAGTTTAGCAGCATTGGGGTTGTATCAGAAGCCCGGCCATCAGCGAGGGCTTGATGGGCGGTTCAGCCGTTCCATGACAGCCGAGGTTGCCGACCGCACGCGTTTGACAAGTGGCGTTTCCGTCGAGTAATAGTGGCGCTGGAACACAGGGAGGCGTTTTTATGGCAGAAGAAACCACGCAAGTTGCTAAGCCACGCCGTACATTTGATAGTGCTTACGGGTTCTCTTTCAGTGTTGCGGTCGGGCTGGTTCTTTTCATCGCCGGCTTAATCATTAGTCTGACAGTGGGCCAGGGAACCAGCATCGGCTTGATTTTTGGAATCCCGTTATTGGTGGCCGGTTTAATTATTCCAATGATTATGATGCGGGATCTTTTTGCGACTGCTGAGATCCGAGAGCCCTGCCCAAATTGCGGCGCGACGATCAGAACGTCAGACGCGACCCTGCAGCTCAGGTGTGATAGTTGTCAGAAAGTGATTAACGTGCGCGATCGGCAGTTGTTTTTGGTCGATTAGTTTCAGCCGCGAATTGCGCGGATGGGAACTCTAAAATATTTCGCGGGGCACGGTCCCTACCCGCAGCGGCCGCCTCGCTGAAAAATTTCTAATCCCGTTTTTTTATTCGCTTTTGCGCGTTCATGTGTGGCCACAATTTTCAGGACGCCAGCGGCGCCAGCCATAAACGCGTCCAATAGTCGCTGACGGTGAGGGCGAACATAATTCCCAGCCAGAACAAGGCCGCAAAAATAACCAGCCAGATTAGACGCCCACTATAGCGAACGTGCATGAAGTAGAGCACGACCAGGGTGGCCTTCACCACGGCAATCGTCAGCGCCACTACGACATTAAGCGGTCCTGGAAAATCATAAAAGGCCGCCACCACAGTCAGACCCGTGCCCAGCATCAACGCTAAAAAGATGACCACGTAGACTCGGGGCTGAACGATGTGCGCGCTCATTCGTTTAGGGTCGGACCAAACTTACCCGATGTGTCCCTCGAGGTGCCGGCCCAGCAAATAAAGTAACGGAAACAGAAAAATCCAAATGATATCGACAAAGTGCCAGTACAACCCCGACAGCTCCACGGGCGCAAAATACTCGGGGCCAAAACGGCCGCGCCACGTCTTGATGGTCAACCAGGTCATTAGACCCAGGCCAATCACCATGTGCAGCGCGTGCATGCCTGTCATGGCGAAATAAATCCAATAGAACAATTCAACATTTCCCACCGGCACGGCGACCGGAAGGTGCAAGGCGTGGACGTCGGGATTGAAAGGATTTCCGGGTATCAGCCTGCCCGGAATTAAGTGATCTCGATACTTGTCGTAATACTCAACCGCCTTAATACCCAGAAACGCTGCCCCCAGAATCATCGTTAGAATCAAACAGACAATCGCGCGCCGGCGTTTGCCGATCTGGGTCGTGTAAACAGCCATTGCCATGGTAAAGCTGCTCACAATCAATACGCCGGTATTGATCGCGCCGAGCCGGACGTCGAGGTGATTGCTGGCCGTCGCGAAGGCCACCGGATACTGATAGCGATACAGTGTGTAAGCGAGAAACATGCCGCCAAAGAACATGATCTCGGTCACCAGAAATACCCACATGCCGAGCGTGCCCGCTTCGCGCTGCTGCTCCATGTTTTCGAAATGGTGCTGCAACGCCGTGTGGTGCGCTGGGTGATCGTGAGTTGTCGCGAGTCCTTCAGGCATAAACTGGCTCAAATGATTAATCAGCCACAGAGGCTCAGAGACACTGAGAAGAATTTAGCAGCGAAGCAGCGGGTGGCTTCAGATTTCTGATTTAGCATTTCTCCCGTGAGTCCGTGTCTCTGTGGCTTCTCGTCGCTCTTAAGTTTCCGCGGGTTGTTGCCGCTCAAACTTGCCGACTACTTCCTTGTGCTCGGGCGGCGCAAACTCGTATGCCTCGTGCGTCACGATCGGCGTCGTCAGAAAATTCTGGGTTGGCGGTGGCGACGCTGTCTGCCATTCGAGTCCTGGCAGATTCCATGGATTCGCTGATGCTATGCGCCCATAACGCATCGACCAGACCAGATAAATCAATGGAATCATCAGGCCGACGCCGAGTATCGATGCGCCCGCGGTCGACAACACGTGCAGCACCTGCCATGAAACCAGGTCTGCCGGATATGTATGGTACCGCCGGGGCATCCCCATGTAACCCAGCAGGAACTGCGGCGAGAACGTCAGATTGAATCCGACGAAAACCACCAGGGCCGAAAACCGTCCCCAACCTTCGGGATACATGCGGCCGCTGATCTTGGGCCACCAGTAATGTAGCCCCCCCAGGTAAGCGAGCAGCGTCCCGCCAACCATGATGTAGTGAAAGTGCGCGACCACGAAATACGTATCGCTGAGATGGACGTCTGTGCCCAGCGCCGCCACAAACAATCCCGTCATGCCGCCAATCGTGAACAGCCCAATAAAGCCGAGCGCGTAAAGCATCGGCGTATCGTAGGAAATTGATCCTTTGTAGAGCGTGGCGGTCCAATTAAAGACCTTTATTGCGGACGGGATGGCCACGGCAAAGCTGAGGAAGGAAAAGATCATTCCGGCATAAACCGATTGGCTGGCCACGAAAAGGTGATGGCCCCAAACCAGAAACCCGAAGACGGCGATCGCGAGGCTCGAAAAAGCGACAAACTTGTATCCAAAGATATTCTTGCGGGAAAAGTTTGCGATTAATTCGCTGATTACTCCCATCCCGGGCAACACCATGATGTAAACCGCGGGGTGCGAGTAAAACCAAAACAGGTGCTGGAAGAGTACCGGATCGCCTCCCGCCGCGGGATCGAAAATGCCGATGTGGGCCAGCCGTTCGAACGCCACCAGCAGCATTGTGATTGCTATAACCGGCGTGCCCAGGATCATGATCAGGCTGGTCGCATAGTGGGACCAGACAAACAGCGGCAGGCGATACCAGGTCAAGCCCGGCGCGCGCATCGTGTGGATCGTGACAATGAAATTAAGTCCGGTCAGAATCGAAGAAAATCCATTGATGAAAATCCCCAGACCCGTGGCGATTACGTAGGAATTCGAAAACGTCGTGCTGTAAGGAACATAGAAGGTCCAGCCGGTATCGACGCCGCCCGCCAGCAGCGCATAGATTGTGACGATGCCGCCAATAATATAGATGTACCAGCTCAGCAAATTGATCCGCGGAAAGGCCAGGTCTTTGGCGCCGATCATCATGGGAATCAAAAAATTTCCCAACGTTGCCGGGATTGACGGGATCAGAAAAAAGAACACCATGATGATCCCGTGCTGAGTGAACGTTTTGTTATAGGTGCTCGACTGCATCAAGTCACCCTGCGGGGTGAGCAACTCGAGCCGAATAGCCATCGCGTACAGGCTGCCGATAAAAAAGAAGAAGCTAATCGCGCCCAGATAAAGCAACGCAATCCGCTTGTGATCTTTGGTCAGCAGCCACGACTTCAACCCGTACTCGGCGTTGAGATAATTCGTACGTGGCGGTTTTGGTATTTCGAATTCTTCCATAAATCTTGCGATCTACCTGTTTAGAGCCGGCTAGCCGCCCGCGTTTTTGAGTTTGTTAGTTTCATCCATCAAAATCCTGGTCCGTCAGAAGCGGCAGGCCATAGCCCGCCCTTAAACAATTATTTCTTCTTTGGCGTCGCTGCAGGTGTTGTGCTCGGTTTGGCCGACGGGGGCGGCGGCTTCGCGGTACCTGCCTCGGGTTTCGGCGTCGACAGCGATTTTACATAGGCCACCACCTGCAACAACTGTTCTTCACCTATCTGACCTTGAAACGACGGCATGATCGCTCCAAATCCGGTCACGATTTTTGCCTGCGGATTCAAAATTGATTCGCGGATGTAACCTTCGTCCGCAGTAACGCTTTGACCGTTGTTCAGCACGACCTTGCCCCCGTAGACGCCAATTAATGCCGGACCGCGTCCCCCCTCCGCGTTTGCGCCGTGACAGGAAACACAGCCGAGCGACTCATAAAGTCCGCGACCGGCAGCGGACGGTGACCCCTGGTTGGCATTGCCGCTTAACCAGTTCTCATATTCGGTTGGCTCCATCACCTCCACGAAACCGCGCATTCCCGAATGATTCATCCCGCAGTATTCGGCACAGAAAAAGTGATAACGTCCGGCTTTTGTAGCTTCAAACCACTCTGTCGTGTACTTGCCGGGCACGACGTCGGCCTTGATACGAAACGCCGGAACGAAGAGGTCGTGAATCACATCTTCCGAGGCCATGATCAATTTGACCTTGCGGCCGACGGGCACGTGCAGTTCATTGATCTCGCGTTGACCCGTAACGTGCTGAAACTTCCACATCCACTGTTTGCCGACGACGTAAACCTCCAGAGCATTCTGCGCGGGCCGGTACTGAGCGAAATAAACCTTCGTACCCCACAAAAAGATGGTCATCGCGATTAATAGCGGAACAACTGACCATAATGTCTCGAGCTTGATCGAACCTTCGATGGGACGCGGAATTTCAAACTGGTTTCGGCGCCGGTAACGAATGACAAAGAAGACCACGAGGCCGGAAATCAGCAGCGTGAAAAAGAGTGTGACGCCCGAAAGATAGAAATAGAGAGCATCAACATCGCCCGACAAAGTCGAAGCGCTTTCAGGTACTAATGGAACCCAGGATTGCATCTAAGCTACTTTTGAATCTTATGTCAGTACCCGGAGCGGTAGCGACGGGGTTCGACACATGCCTATTGATTACCCGGTCGCTACCGCTCCCGGTTCTGACCTCATTCGATTTCGCCTGCCTATACTTCTCAGCAATAGCAACAGCCCCGCGATCAACCCTAACGTAATAACGCCTGCTATGCGCACTACATTCATCACCACGACTCCATACTTGCCGGTTGACGGATCGTAGTGATAGCAATACAGCACCAAAGCATCAACGGGAGTGGCGATCTTGTTCGCGGACGCTTCGACCAGAGCCAGCCGTAAATCTTTCGGCGCATAGTCAATCCCGTAGAAATATCGCGCCAGTTTTCCTTCGGGCGTCGCGATCATAATTCCGCTGGCGTGCGCGAACTGTTTGGTCTGTTCATCCCAGGTGTAGCGAAAACCGACGGCCTCAGTCAGCCGCTTGATGTTCGTCTCGTCGCCTGTGAGAAAGTGCCAGCCCGCCGCGCCATTCGCGCGGTTGTATCCGGCAACATAGGTCTGTTTCTTGGCTGCGGCGAGCGCGGGCGTTTCGTGTGAATCAAAACTTACCGTAACCGCTTCGAATTGTTCGCCGACATTGAACGATATTTGCCGGAACGATCCGAGCATCCCGTTCATAACCTGATTGCAGAGCATTGGACACTGATAATAGACGAGTGACAATACGACCGGCTTGCCGTTAAAGAACTGGCCCAGACGCACGTCACGGCCCTGCTCGTCTTTGAAAACCGCGTCAAGCGGCAACTGTTCGTTGAGATGCTGATCGATGCCCACCTTCTTCAACACTGGTGGCAACCCCGTCGAAGTCTGCCCAACGTTTCCTCCGCCGCCATACAACGGAGAGTTTGGCTGGGGTACTCCGGGCTGGGCGAGCAAGGCGACCGGTGAGCAGTGGACGATGAGCATTAGGACCATGACGCGAAGAATTGGAGACACAGAGACACCGAGAGAACAAAGGACTTCGCTAATCGATTCGATATAATCGGGTCTTCGCGGTTTTGTGTCTTTCATGGCGTTGCCGCTTGTTTCTTCTGCTGTTCCAACTGCTTCAATACTTCCTGCTTCGCCTGCTCAATGGGCATTCCGTAATGCTGGCTGTTCTGGTCGCTGGGCCCATTCTTGAGCACCTCGCTCCATTGATCGCGCAGTACCCGAATTTCCCACATCGGATCCTTCGGCGCAGGCGCTTTGCCTTTGATTTCAGGACTTAGTTCGGCCTTGTTTTCTTTTTGTGCCGGCGCGGTCTTATCCAGTTGCTCCCCGAACCCCGGGGCCGACTGCAGCCGCGGCTCTGGCGGCAAGCGGTCCTTCTCTCTCAGCGCCATCGGCGAAGGCGCCTGATCGACAGATTTTGAGTCAAGGATCCGAAACAGGCCCCACATGAAAACGAACGACGCGACCAACAGAATGAAAAGCCCGATGACAAACTTTCCGATTCCGTTGATGTGTACGTCGCTCACCTCGTGCGTGACATCGATATTCTTGATGTACGACGTATCGGGTGTCTCCGTGATGTGCGGTTTATCAGTCATCAGTGTCCATGAACTACTTCCAGCGCTTGCTCAAGCTGCGGATCGTTGAGCGGCAGCAGGGCGCGCTTCTGTAACTGCCAGGCGAACGTTGCGATCCACAATCCACCGATCGCCATTGGCGATACGACGTCCATCCAACTCACATGAAAGGTTTCCTGGTTGAAAGCCGGCTCGATTAACCAGATGACGTCGACGACGCGCGTGATCAGGATCAGAACCGCCAGCGTCGCTAACCTTTCCGAACTCTTTTTCGCGGCCCGGGACAACAGAGTCATGAACGGAAAAGCGAACTGCAGGACCACGATTCCCAGCGCGATTGCGCCCCATCCGCCGTGCTTGCGGGCGACGTACCAGCTTGTCTCTTCCGGCAAATTGCCGGACCAGATAATCAAATATTGAGAAAAAGCGAAGTAGGTCCACAGCATTACGATCGCCAGCAACAAATTGCCCCAATCGTGAAAGTGACGCGGCTGCGCAACCCGATCCATCGGCGCACGCTTTGAAAGCCACGACATGACCACGATGGTGAAGGCCAGGGCGCTCAGACTCCAGGCGGCCACGAAAATCAAACCAAAGATCGTTGATGACCACGCCGGTTCCAGCGACATTACCCAATCGATCGACGCGAAGGTAATCGAGATAATCAAAAAGGCGAGTCCGGGCCCGCTGACCATTTGCAAACGCTTGCGAACTGTTTTCGAGGCCATGCGATCCTGGTCCAGCGACAGCCAGTTCACCAGCAGCGCCAGCAGTGACCAGAACACGAAGTAGATAGCCGCGCGAATCATGAAGAACGACGGATTCAAGTAATGCGTTTTCGGTTGCAGCCCTGGGGTCTCGTTCATCACCGCGGCGTTGGTCCACGGGTAAATGTGTTTAAGACCAAAAATGATCGGAAGGAAAAGTATTAGCATCAACGGAAGCGTGCGGGTGGACGCTTCGAGTACTCGCCTGATGACGACGCCCCACGCTCCGCCGGTCAAATGCTGTAACAACAGCAGCGCCAAACTGCCCAGGGTAATTCCGATCCAGAAAATGAACCCGACCAGATACGAGTGAAAGAATTGCGTGCGATCGATGAAGGCACCGATGAGCATCAGCACCGTCAACACAACGCCGGCGATCAGCGCGCGCATACTAATGCGGCTGAGTTCGGCTGGCGGTGTGTAACCTAGCTGGTTCATATCTAGTTGCAGCGCGGACATCCGTGTCCGCAGGTGCGCGTTAGCGCGCTAATACTACTGAGTCCCTGGTTTTACTCTCTGTTTATTTGCGTCCTGGTCACGGTCGCGCCACTCCCCGCCCCGGCCGCGGTCAAAGGCGCCGGAGGCTGCTGGCTCAACTGCAACGCGCGAATGTAGGCGATAATTTTCCAACGATCTTCGACCGGGACTTGTGAAGCATAAGAAGGCATCGCGCCCCAACCATTCGTCATCACGTCAAAGAAATGGCCCACCGGCGCCTGTCGCAGGCGATCCTGGTGATAATTCGCCGGCGACGGTTTGTTAAATCCGCGCCGCGCCACGATCCCATCGCCATATCCCGTCATGCCATGACATGCCGAGCAGTAAATGTTGTAGCGTTCCTGCCCTCGATCCAGATCCGCTTTGGTAATCGACATCGGAATCGTTTCCACGTCAGCGGGATAGAGAGTGGCAGAGCTCGTCGAGGCGCTTTGCGGCGACGCGCTCTGCGTTTGCGGCGTTGCATTGATGACTGTGCCCGATTTCTTACCCGTATAGTATTCGCGCTCGTCTCTGAGATAACCGCGCGGCACGGTTCCTTCCACCAGCGGCCGCGAGCCGCTTCCGTCCTTATAGAAAGAGCTCGCGCGATAGGCGATAACCTTCGGCTGATCCTGCATGTCGCGACGGCACCCAATCAGCAGTAAGCAGTAAGCGCTGAGCAGTAACAAAACGAGTACCAATTTAGCGTGCGCGCGCACAGCGAAGCCGCGACGGCGCTGGGTTGGCAGTTCCCGGTTTACGCCGGCTCGAGTAAACGGAGGGCCGGCGGCCTCAAGGCGCAAATTCAAACCTCTCGAACCGCTTGTTATTGCTTTACAGCTCAACATCTACAACTTCCCTGGCTTCCAGACTTCGCAAAAATCGCACGGCTTCGTCATGATCGAATCGCGGATCTTTGGATTCAATCACTAAAAAAAAACTGTCCCGTGTTGCCAAAGCAAAATTGGGGGCGTTGAAGACCGGATGATAAGGCTGCGGCAACTTATTGAGCGCCAGCATGCCTAGAACTGCCGAAAATGCCGCCACCAAAATTGTGCATTCAAAGGTTATGGGTATGAACGCCGGCCAGCTGTTGTAAGGTCTCCCGCCGACAATAATCGGATAATCAACCACTTCCATCCAGTACTGCATGAAGAACCCGCCCAGCGCGCCGACAATGCCGCCGATCAAAACGATGATTGGCAGCACTGATCTTTTAAATCCGATTGCTTCCGAAAGTTCCTCGATCGGAAACGGCGAGTACCCATTGATCTGGCGATAACCGGCGGCATACGTCTCACGGGCCGCCGCCACGAGCGCGCTCGGGTTATCGAACTGGGCCATCACGCCGTACAGATGTGGATGTTTCGACTTCATCAACTAACCTGTGTCAGAAGACCGTGAGGGACTGCCCTTTGCGTACGCGCGGGCCTCTGACACCTAGCCTTCCTCAACCTCTGCCTCGGGCAGAATCGTGCGCATCTCGAAAATCGAAATCATGGGCAGGAAGCGAATAAACAGAAACAGCAGCGCAAAGAAAAATCCGATTGTGCCGATGAACATTCCCCAGTCCCATTGCGATGGTTGGTACATGCCCCATGAAGACGGCAAATAATCCCGATGCAAACTCGTCACGATGATCACGAACCGCTCGAGCCACATGCCGATGCTGACGATGACCGAGATGATCCACAGCACCAAAAGATTCGCGCGAATTTTCTTGAACCAGAGAAACTGCGGCGTCACTCCGTTGCAAAGAATCAGGGCCCAGTAATACAGCGCGTATGGACCATGCATGCGGTTCCAAATCGCGTATTGTTCATACTGATTGCCGCTGTACCAGCCAAAAAACGCTTCGATCATATAGCCGTAAAAAACAATCAGACCTGTCGCCAGCATCACCTTCGCCATGTTGTGCATGTGTCGCATGGTGATGAAACTCTGCAGGCCGTAAATCTTTCTCAGCGGAATTGTCAGCAACAGCACCATCGCAAAACCTGCATAGATGGCCCCGGCCACGAAGTAAGGCGGAAAGATGGTGGCGTGCCAACCGGGAATAATGCCGACGGCAAAGTCGAAGCTGACAATCGTGTGTACTGAAAGGACGAGCGGCGTCGCCAGCCCGGCGAGCAGCAAATACGCCGTTTCATAGCGATGCCAGTGACGCGCTGAACCACGCCAGCCCATCGCTAACATGCCGTAAATGATTCGGAAGGTTTTGCTGTTTGCGCGATCGCGCAGCGTCGCGAAATCGGGAATCAAGCCGACGAACCAAAATAGTGCTGACACGGTGGCGTAGGTCGAGACCGCGAAGACGTCCCACATGAGGGGGCTGCGAAATTGCGGCCAGACCCCCATCGTGTTCGGATAAGGGAACAACCAGTAGGCCAACCAGGGCCGCCCAAGGTGCATGATTGGATACATGCCGGCCTGCGCGACGGCGAATAAAGTCATGGCCTCGGCGAACCGGTTGATCGACGTGCGCCACTTTTGCCTTAAGAGCAGGAGGATCGCTGAGATCAAAGTTCCCGCGTGCCCGATCCCGATCCACCAGACAAAATTCAGGATGTCCATTCCCCAGGCGACGGGTATGTTGACTCCCCACAATCCGATGCCGACAAACAACATCTTGGTAATCGTGAGCAGCATCAACTGAAAAAGAGCGAAAGAAACCGCGAAGCCAAAGAACCAACTAATCGGGGTCTTTCGCTTCAGGACGATCGAGCTGATCTTGTCCGTCACCGAGCCAAACGTCAGCTCAGTCCCCACGACCGGATGGGTCGCGTGAATCGAAGTGTGCAGCTCGTCGTGTGGTTGTTCGTCCATCTAGTTAATTTTGGAGTGCGGCGACTTGTCGGCGCTTTTGTTTTGCGATTGACAGCGCTGACAAGTCAGCGCACTCCAAATCTTCGTCCGTTCCGGCTATCCCTTAATCTCCGGATTGGGATTTCTCAGCGCCGACAAATACGTCGTCCTCGGCCGCGTATTCAATTCTCCCAGCAATGAATAATCGCGTTCTAATGCCTTCATTTTTGAGACCTTGCTGTTTGGATCGTTGATGTTCCCAAACAGGATCGCTTCGGTTGGGCACACCGCCTGGCAAGCGGTCACTATCTCACCGTCGCGCACCGTCCGGTCTTCGATCTCAGACTGAATCTTTGCCGATTGAATTCGCTGTACACAGTAGGTGCATTTCTCCATCACGCCGCGGCTGCGCACTGATACGTCCGGGTTGCGCATCAATTGATAAGTAGGCGTCTCCCAATCCTGATATAAAAAGAAGTTGAAACGGCGGACCTTATAAGGGCAGTTGTTCGAACAATACTTCGTGCCCACACAGCGGTTGTAAACCATGTCGTTAAGACCTTCGGCATTGTGCACAGTCGCGTGAACGGGACACACCGGTTCGCAGGGCGCGTTTTCGCAATGCATGCAGGGTACCGGTTGGAAGTATGGCCCTGCGGGTTTGTTTGCGTCCCCTCTGAAGTACGCATCGACGCGAATCCAATGCATCTCGCGACTGCGCGCGACCTGTTCCTTACCGACAACGGGAATATTGTTCTCTGACTGGCAGGCAATCACGCACGCGTTGCAACCGACGCAACTGTTCAAGTCGATCGACATTCCCC